>NZ_JBLUPV010000001.1:0-423889 GCF_048068075.1 Pseudomonas sp. NY15354 | reverse complement strand
CGATTTGGTTAAGCGCTTTGCTCAACCGAGGCCGCGCATTCTACGCTTTCCTCTAAGTCTGTCAAGCGTTTATTTTGAAGTTTTTTCCGAGAAACCCGTTCAACTTCAACCGCTTAACTCGCTGCGATCTCTCGTAGCGGGAGGCGAATCATACAGCGTTAAAACTTGCTGTCAACTGCCTTTTTCACCGCTGCCGATCAGAAGATCGAAGCCCTTCCGATACCACCTGAAGCGTTCAACTCGTTGATTCTCAAGGAGTTTTGCGTTTCGACTGCGTCGGAAGTGGGGCGCATTATAAGGGGATTCGAAACCCCGTCAACACTTATTTTTAAGAAAACTGCATAAAGAGTCCTCTCAGCGTGTCACAACATCGCGTTCGATCACCCTGCCCCGCTCACGAACCGGTCGCGGCTGCCACCAATTCTGCCCCTCGTGCGGCGAATCCAGGCTGACCCGCTCCCCCATTTGGGGCGTGCACAATCGCACCTGCGCTTGCGAAGCCAATGCCACAATGCGATCGAATGGCTCCTGCCACCCGTGGATGGACAAATCAAAGGTGCCGTTATGGATCGGCAGCAACCAGCGCCCACGCAGGTCCAAGTGGGCCTGCAAGCTCTGCTCCGGCTGCATGTGCACATTGGGCCAGGCCAGGTTGTAGGCCCCCGTTTCGATCAAGGTCAGGTCGAATGGCCCATAGCGCTCGCCAATCTGGCGCAAGCCATCGAAGTATCCTGTGTCACCACTGAAGAACAGCCGCAACTCTTCGTCCATGACCACCCAAGATGCCCACAGCCTGCGATTGCTGTCGAACAGACCACGTCCTGAAAAGTGCTGCGCGGGGGTTGCCACCAGGCGAACCCCCTCGATCTCGGTTTCCTGCCACCAATCCAGCTGGCGCACCTTGGCTGCAGGTACCCCCCAGCTGATCAACAGCTCGCCCACCCCAAGCGGAGCCAGAAACAACCCGGTACGTGGCGCCAGCTGACGAATCGTCTGCTCGTCGAGGTGATCGAAGTGATCATGGGAAAGTATCACCGCAGTCAACGGCGGCAGCTCTTGCAGGCTCAGTGGTGGAGCATGGAAACGCAATGGTCCTGCCCATTGCACGGGCGAGGCGCGCTCGGCGAACACCGGATCGGTAATAAAGAAGCGTCCACGCAGCTTGAGCAGTACCGTCGAATGCCCCAGGCGCCAGAGGCTGTGGTCCGGCGCATCGAGCACCTGCTGACGGGTCATGGGCTGCAGGCTGATGGGCGCTGCCGGGCGCGTGCCGGGAGGCTTGCGCAGGAACAGGTACTTCAAGCCAATGCGCAGTTTTTTCAGAGCGCCATCCTGGGGCAGGATAGCCTGATTATGGAAACGCCCATCCCGATATGGCGCCGGCTCGCCAGCGGTAGAGTCCAGAGGCAGCATGAGCAGTAACACTCCGATCAAGAGCAAGGCGTTCATGTTACCCCACAGTGATTGACTCAACCGTGAATTGGCTTCCAAGGCCATTTTTCATCGATGAATTATTGTTGAACAATATTCATGCGACTTATGCGATAAACGGTGTTCCACAACAGAACAACTGCCATGAACGATAACAATAGCGGCAAAGGGCTCTCATTCGTCAGGCGTATCTACTTACCGCGAATCATCGGCCTGGGCATTGGCATGTTCAGTGTCATGGCCGCCCTCGCCCCTTTAAAGCCTGCGACCTGGCTTTGGGCATTGCTTCTGTTCAACGGACTGGCTTGGCCACATCTGGCTTATTTATGGGCCCGGCGCAGCGCCACGCCCTACATGGCCGAACAACGCAACCTGCTGCTGGATTCGCTGATGGGTGGTTTCTGGACGGCAGCGTTTCACTTCAACCCGCTGCCCAGCGTGACCATCTTGTCGATGATGACGATGAACAACGTCGCCGCCGGCGGCAAACGGCTGGTCTGGCGTGGGATGCTGGCGCAACTGGCGGGGATGCTACTGGCCGTGCTGGGGCTCGATCCTGGCCTGCAACTGCTTGCCACACCCCTTCAGGTCTACGCCTGCCTGCCGATGCTGACGCTCTACCCCTTGGCGCTGGGTTGGGTGTGCTACCGACTGGCGATCAAGCTGGCCGAACACAAGCGTCGCCTGAGCGATCTGAGCCGCACCGACAGCTTGACCAGCCTGCTCAACCACGGATCCTGGAAGGACCTGCTACAGCTCAGGTTCCAGGCTTGCCGTCAGCATCAGGCCAGCGCCGTGATTGCCCTGATCGATATCGATCACTTCAAGACCATCAACGACACCTTCGGCCATGTGGTCGGTGACTGCGTCCTGCGCCAACTGAGCCAAGAACTCAAGCGAACCCTGCGCGAGCACGACCTGGCGGGGCGCTATGGGGGCGATGAGTTCTGCGTAATCCTGCCAGACACCGACCAGGCCCAGGCCTGCCATGCCATGGAGCGCCTGCGCGAGTGCGTCGGCGCGTACCGCAACCCACAACTGCCAGCACTGCGCATCACCCTGAGCATTGGCCTGGCGCCCTTCACGGCCGACCTCAAGTCCCCCGAACGGTGGCTGGAGGAAGCAGACAAAGCCCTCTACGCCGCCAAGCGTCAAGGTCGTGATCAAGTGAATTTTGCCCAGGACGGGGCTGCCACACTCAAGCTGGCCTATCCTGACTGAACCTGCCCCAGGCCGCCGCGCACCAGGGATGCAGTTCATCAAGGAGCTCTCGCGCATGGACAGGCATGTCGACTCTTCGCCCAGCAGCCCTGCGCCACGTTTGCAGGCTCGTCGACTGATCTTTGGTTTTTCCCTGCTATTCATTCTTGCGGCGCTAGTCACCCTGGGCGCGCTGTTCAACATTGCCCGGATTCTCGATCACCAGGAGCAGGAGCGCAGCACCTTCCAGGCTACCCAGGCCTTGGAGCAACGGCTGCAGGCCTCGCGTCAGTTCCTGTCCAGCTATGCAGGATGGGATGCCGCCTACCAGCACCTGACGGGTAAGGTCGACTGGCAATGGGCCTATGAGGAAAAGAACGTCGGCGACTCGCTTTACACCGCCAGTGGTTATGAAGGCGTCTTTGTGGTCGAAGACCAGCGCACCACCTATGCCTTGTTCAAGGGCAAGCCCACCGAATCACCGGCCAGCACCTTCATCGATGTCCCCTTGGCGCGGCTCATCACCGAGGCCCGCGAGGCTGCCCCAGCTCGAGAGCAGGTCACCCACTTCGTATTGCTCAATGGCTCACCGGCCGTGCTCAGTGCCGCCGCCGTACGCCCGGACAAAGACGTCGTACCAGGCGAGGTGGCCGATGCGCCGGTGATGCTGTTCGTCGACGAACTGACCGCACCGAAGCTGGCCCAGTTCGGCAAAGGCGCAGGCCTGACTGACCTGCGCCTGGAGAAGAGCGCGACCGACGCCCGGGGGCAACCTCGCATCACCCTGGGCGACACCGGCTATAGCCTGGCCTAGAACAGCCCGCAACCAGGCCGACAATTGCTCTGGGCAGTACTTCCGCCTCTATTAGGGGCATTGCTGGTATTGGGCCTGGTGATGCTCTACCTGTTTCGCCAAGTACTGCAGGGGTCGCGCGCGGTCGAACTCAGCCTGCAACGCCTGCAGCAGAGCAACCAGGCGCTGGAGGCCAGCGAGCAGCGTTTTCGCGCCGTCGCCGAGGCGGCGTCCGACTGGATCTGGGAAACCGACTGCCAGCAGCGCCTGACCTACCTTTCTCAACGCTTCGTCCGGGTCACCGGCTACCGCGCCGAAGACTGGCTTGGCCAGCCGCTGAACCAACTGCTGGCCTGCGACACCACCCCCCTGAGCGCGTGGCTCGACAGCCAGACGCAGGTCGACCCACAGCAGTTGGCCAATCTGCGTTGCGCCTATCGGGACCCCAACGGCCAGAACCGCTATTGCCGGGTCTCGGCCCGGCCGATCCTGTTCGATGGCAAGCACTGTGGTTTTCGTGGCACCGCCAGCGACATCACCGACGAAGTAGACGCCCATGCGCGAATCCAACACCTGTCGATGCACGATGCTCTCACCGGCCTTGCCAATCGCAACAAACTCGCCCGCCATCTGGAACAGGCTCTGCTGCGTGGCAGCGACGCACCGCCACTGACCCTGCTGCTGCTGGATCTGGACAACTTCAAGCCAATCAACGACGCCCTTGGCCACGCCGCTGGCGACGCCGTGTTGCAGGAAGTCGCCGCGCGCCTGCGCGACACCACCCGCGAAGGAGACCTGGTGGCACGCCTGGGTGGAGATGAGTTCGTGCTGGTACTCAGCGGACTGGACAACCACAGTGAAGTCGATCGCTTCTGTGCCCGCCTGATCGATCTGCTGCAGCAACCCATTACCTTCGAAGACCAGCCACTGCACATCGGCGCCAGCCTCGGCATTGCCCAGAGTCGCGCCCAGGGCTTCGATGCCGGGGAGCTGATCCGCTGCGCCGACATCGCCCTGTACCAGGCCAAAGCCGAGGGCAAGCACACCTGGCGTTACTTCAGCCCACAGATGAATCAGCAGATCCAGTATCGCCGGCAATTGGAGAGCGACCTGCGCCGCGCCCTGAAGCACGAAGAGTTCGTGCTCCACTACCAACCGCGCTATCGCCTGAAGGACCTTCAGATCGTTTCGGTCGAAGCCCTGCTGCGCTGGCAGCATCCACAGGAGGGACTGCTCGGCCCGGATACCTTCATTCCCCTGGCCGAACAAAGCGACCTCATTGTCGCCCTCGGCCGATGGGTGCTGCACGAGGCCTGCCAAAGCGCACGAAACTGGCCACAGGATCTGCTGATTTCGGTCAACCTTTCTCCGGCCCAGTTTTCACGCAGCAACGTGGTCGCGGATGTGCGCGAGATCCTTTTGCAAACGGGTTTCCCGGCCCAACGCCTGGAGCTGGAAATCACCGAAAACGTCATGCTCAACGACATCGAGGGCGCCCTGGGCACCATGCTCGACCTCAAGGAACTCGGCGTGCGCCTGAACATGGACGATTTCGGCACGGGGTATTCCTCCCTGGGCTACCTGCGGACCTACCCTTTCGACAGCATCAAGATCGACAAACGTTTCATCGCGGGCCTGGGCAATCCAAGCGGCAGCGACCGCGCCGTGGTCCAGGCAATCATCAACCTGGGCAGGGCCATGGGCCTGGATGTGACCGCCGAAGGGGTCGAGACCGAGCAACAGCTCAAGTTGTTGGCCAAGGACCATTGTGACGAAGTTCAGGGCTATTACCTGAGCCGGCCGCTGGATCGTCAGCATTTCGAGGCCTTGCTCAAAGCGCGCGGCGATCAGCGCGGCGCGCTCTGAGTCTTGCATTCAACGCAAGCGGCGCTCGGCGACGATTTCCGGAAGGTCCCTGCGACGCAGGTAGATGCGCAGCGGCTCGCCGATGTTCAGACGATCATCCACATGCTGGGCCAGCAGCAGCGCCAGACGTTCGCGACACAGGGCCATGCGTGTGCCCTGCTGGTGGCGCCAGACGAATTCGCTGCAGGGGGTGATGCTTTCGTCGGCCACATCCATGCCAAAGGCGTCTTCGCTAAAGCGCACGATATGGGTGCCGCGCTTGCCATGGAACCCGACGAAGCCGGTGAGCTGGTCGGCGGCATTGCAGATATCCAGCGATGTGATGGTCATACGTACCTCGCAATTGATCTCGAAAGGACGCACGCCGGGCGGGAGCGGCCGCCTCTTCTCGGGCAACGCGCAGGGCCAGCCTAGCGCATGTGGCAGACCGTTCGCCAAGTTTTTCCATGCCTCACCGATCGGCTCGCTAGACAGACCTTCCCAGTGCCGCAAGCATCAATGCCCGTCCGCGGGTGGATCGACCTGGGACGTCAGTAGCTGGGCCAACCAGTTCATGAACGCCTGGACCCGACGGGGTACGTGGCGCTGCCGGGCGTACAGCAACGACACCGGCATGGCCTGGGCCTGAAAGCCCTCCAGCACCGAGACCAGCGCGCCACGGTGCAGGTGATCGACGACGCCTACCGCTGGCACCTGGATCAATCCCAGACCTGCCAGGCAGGCCGCCGAGTAGGCCTCGACGTTGTTGACGGTCACGACACCGGCCATGGCCTGAAGGTGTACCTGTCCGTTGCGCTCGTATTCGAACCCTGGGCTGCGCGCGCCAAGCGTGCCGACGTAATGGATCAGTCGATGCGCGGCCAGATCCTCCAGGCTGTGCGGCTCACCGTGACGCGCCAGGTACGCGGGGCTCACACAATTGCGCATGCTCAGTTGACCGACCGGCCGCGCCACCACGTCCAGGTCACTCAGCGCGCCAATCCGCAGTACGCAATCGAAGCCTTCGCGCAGCAGATCGACCCGGCGGTCGGTGCAACTGATCTCCACCTCCAGGCGTGGGTAGCGATCCAAAAATCCAGGCAATGCCGGGATGATGACCTGCCGGGCCATCATGGTCGGCAAATCGATGCGCAAGCGTCCCGCCAGATCAGCCTCATCGCTGCGAAACAGGCTCTCGATCTCCTCCATGCCCGACAGCAGATTCTTGCTGCGCTCATACAGCAGCATGCCGTCCTGGGTGGCCTGGACGCGTCGGGTGGTGCGGTTGAAGAGCCGGGTCCCCAGCAGATGCTCAAGTGCCCGGACTTGCTCTGACACCGTTGATCTCGGCAACCCCAGGCTGTCGCCGGCCAGGGTGAAACTGGACAGTTCACTGACCCTGACGAAGGTGCGCAGCAGTTCCAGCTTGTTCATGGAAAGGTCGCTCATTGTCCAGAATGTTCGAACAGTATTTCCATAAACGCCGGATTTATCACCTCTGTACAGACCAATAACCTGCCACCACAGCCATCAACGAGGTAACCGACATGACCCGCAAACTCGCTCTGATCACCGGTGCCAGCCGAGGCCTAGGCAAGAACGCCGCCGAACACTTGGCCGCACGTGGCATCGACATCATCGGCACCTATCACAGCAAAGCCGACGAAGCCCAAGCGGTCGCTCGTCAACTGGAGCAGTCCGGGGTGAAGGCCGCCATGCTGCAACTGGATGTGAGTGACAGCGCCCGTTTCGCGACCTTCGCCGAACGTGTGAGCCACACGCTGCAGCACCACTTTGGCCGGGAGCGTTTTGACTTTCTGGTGAACAATGCCGGGATCGGCCTGAACGTGCCATTCACCGAAACCAGCGAGGCCCAATTCGACCAGTTGCTGAACATCCAGCTCAAAGGGCCGTTCTTCCTGACCCAGCGTCTGCTGCCGCTGCTGGCCGATGGAGGGCGCATCGTCAATATCTCCACCGGGCTGACCCGCTTCGCCTTGCCAGGCTATGCCGCCTACGCGGCCATGAAAGGTGCGATGGAGGTGCTGACCCGTTATCAGGCCAAGGAGCTCGGTGCCCGGGGCATCCGTGTGAACATCCTGGCCCCCGGCGCGATCGAGACTGACTTTGGCGGTGGCGTGGTCCGTGACAACCAACAGGTCAATGATTTCATTGCCGGTAACACCGCCCTGGGCCGGGTCGGCCTGCCCGATGACATCGGCGCGGCGATTGCCCTGCTGCTCGAAGACGGCAATGGCTGGATCACCGGCCAGCGGCTGGAAGTGTCCGGCGGTATGTTCCTCTGAGCCGGGCGCTCAGCGCTGTGCCTGTTCTTCATGAACCTGCACGCTGGCCGTCATGCCCGCGCTCAGGTTCATGCCCTCCGGGATCTGGTCCAGACGAATGCGCACCGGGATCCGCTGGGCCAGCCTCACCCAGTTGAAAGTCGGCTCGACCTCCGGCAGCAGTTGGCTGTCAGGGTTGCTGTTGCTGTCGGTGATGCCGCGGCTGATGCTCTCCACGTGTCCGTCCATCGACTCACCCGCGCCCATCAGCCAAACCTTGACCGGGTCGCCCACACGAATGCGCGGCAGCTTGGTCTCCTCGAAATAGGCCTGGATATAAAAGGTCGAGTCGTCCACCAAGGCCATCACCGATTGCCCGGTATTGACGTAGTTGCCCTGGGCCAGGCGCAGATTGGTGATGTGCCCGCTGCGCGGCGCGCGCACCTCGCTGCGGTCCAGGTTGATCTTGGCCACCTGCAACTGCGCCTGCGCTTCGTGCAGTTCACCACGGGCGATCGCCGCGTTGATCTGGGCGTTCTCGCGCAGCTCGGCGCTGATGGCCTCCGGACCGAGCGCCGTGCGACGTGCCGCCTCGCGCTCGCGCAGGCGCAACTGCTGGGCACGGGTCTCGGCCACGGCACTGGCCTGATCGTAGGCGGCCTGGAAGCGCTCACGATCGATGCTCATGAGCATATCGCCCGCCTTGACCTGCTGATTATCGTGGACCTTCAGCTCACGCACCCAGCCGGAGACGTCCGGGGCGATGACCACCACATCGGCGCGTACCCGCGCATCCCGTGTCCAGGGGGTGAGCATGTAGTACTGCCACAGGTGGTAACCGGCAAACACCGCCAGCGCCACCACACACAAGGTGACCAGGGTACGTACGGCTGTACGCATGGACTTCACTCCTTACAAAGGTCCCAACAGGTGCACCACCAGGGACAGGATACAAACGAACAATGCGGCATCGAACAAGGCCTCGTGCCAGATCCAACGCCCCAGGGGTGTGGCCTGTACCACCAGGCGCAGCAAACCGGTCAGGGCCAGGGCCATCAGCACATAGACCAGGAACGGGCTGAGCAGCACGCCGCCCAGCGCCCACTCACGCAAGCCCATGGATTTCCTCCTGCCGGCGGCACCACTTGCCCCAGCTTCTTTGCAGTTGCAGAACCGCGCCGATGGCCAGGCGCAGCGGGTCGCTGGGCGGCTGGCGGCGCAGGGCCTCGATGAACTGTTCACTGGCCGCGTCCAGGCGCTGGCCACGGCCAGGCGCGGGGCCACTGGCGAGCACCGCCTCCAGCTGTTGCAAGTAATGACGCTCGGCAGCCTCCAGCGGGGCCTGGGCCACGGCCAGGCACATGCGCAAGTGCACCAGCTCATCGCCGATATCCAGGCCGTGCAAGCCATCGTCCCACCGCTTGCGCTCAGCTTCCGGCAGCTCGCTGGCGTGCCGCGCCAGTTGCATCAGGCGGTCGGCCATGCGCCCGCCGAACCAGCTGTCGGCGCCCCGAAGATCACGACGCGTCAGGCGTACCAGATCACCCTGGGTTGCCTTGCGCAGGCGTCGACCGAGCCAGGCCGGATGACGCAGCACCAACAGTCGGAACGCCAGGACTGCCGCGCCCACGCCGAGCAACATGGCCTGGGCACTGTTGAGCATGGCCGCCACGTCGAAATGCATGGTGTTCAGCGGCGCCACCAGCACGATGAAATGCAGGCAATAAGAGGTCGCAGTGGCGCCCGTGCGTGGGTGAGCCATGCCCAGGGCCCCGAAAAACAGCGGCACCCCCATCCCAAGGCAAAGCATCGCGAAGCTGCTCCACTGCGGCAGAAGGATCTGCCCCACCAGAAACGCCACCGGGATCGCCAGAAGAATCCCACGCAAGAAACTCAAGCCGATCTGCGCGCCATTCTCACGGCTGGCGAACAAACTACAGACCACACAGGTAAGCACCAACCCGCCCGGCGCCGCCGGCCATGCGGTGGCCAGCCAGAAACTGCTCATGGCCAGGAAGGCCAAGGCGCTACGCGATCCAAACAGCAGTGCCAACGGCAAGTCCCGGTGAGCTGCCAGGCTTTGGGACACCTCCTTCGGCGCCCTACCCTGCTCCACATCCTGCAAGGCCTGGGTCGCGGCCATGGCGAAATCCAGCAACAGGGTCAGGCGCGCCAGACAATAATGCTCAGCAGAACTGATCTGTTCGTCATGGGCTGCATCCCAGAGGCGTTGGCGCAACAGCAACAGATTCGGCAACTCGGGGGCGGCCAGTTGCGCACGAACCTCCTCCAGCCACGGCGCCAGCCGACCGGCCTCGGTCTCGTCGAGCTGGCGCCACTGGCGCCGCACCGAACGGGCGATACGCAACAACATCATCAGTTTCTGGCTCAACCCACGGATGGCCCGGGCGCGCTGACGGCCGCGGTGTCCTTCGAACCAGGCGTGTTCGCGCTGGGCATCGATGGCGACAATTCGCCCGAGGATTTCCAACAGCCCTTTACGCGCTTCGTCCTCGCCTCCAAGCATGGCGCTGCACGCCTGCAGGCCGTTCTGCCAGGCCTGGCGTGCCTGACCTGCGAGCTGCTGTTCGACCCGCAGCGGCCAGAGCAAGGCGCTGGTGGCGGTGGCGCAGACGATCCCCAGGCAGATCTCGGTGCAGCGCGCCACCGCCTGGTCGAACACTTGCAGCGGATGGCTGATCGCCGGCAGGGCGATGATCGCAACGGTATAGCCGGCGAGCACGAACGCGTAGGCCCAGGCGCTACGCAACTGGGTGGACGCTGCCGTGCACAGCGCCAGCCACAACGCCAGGGTGAGCAGAAACAACCAAGGCGCCTGGGCGAACAGGCCCATGAACACCACCGACATGAACGTGCCCACCAAGGTCCCAGCCAGCCGGGCCAGGCCCTTCTGCACTACCATGCCAGACAGCGGCTGGGCCACGATGAACGCTGTCATCAACGCCCAGGAAGGCTGCTCCAGGCCCCACCGCATCGCCAGCCACAACGCCAGGCCCCCACCCAACAACGTCTTGATGGCGAACTTGACGGCGAGGGAACTGGGCGCGAAAAGGGCCTTGAGGGTAATGGGCACGAATCGGACCTTGCGGGGCGGTAATGGAGGAAAAGATAGACAACAGCGCAAGGATAAAGCGGAACCATTTAATTAGCTAGCTAAGTATCATTCTTTGCGATGCCATCTCCATGCAGGGCACAACCACTTTTGCAAAGGTAGTGGTAACAGAGAAAGCAAAAAACGAAGGCAAAAAAATGGGCGACCGAAGTCGCCCTAAATGCCTTGCGTGCTCGTGAATCGGAAAGGATCAGCGCGACTTGCGCTTGTTCGAGTCCTTCCAGATGAAAATGCCCAGACCGGCGAAGAACACCAACATCAACCCGACCGTTACCACACCGGCGATAACCACATTGTCGAAGAACATGTCGGCCTCCCGTTCGTTTGCCGTTGTCCGATGGGTGCAAGGTAACGAATGCGGGAGGGGAAAAAATTGACGGGCGTCAATGGTGCCCAGGGGCGGGCACGCGAGGCGGGTGCAGATTTGACGTGGGTCAAATTTCAGCGTTTTTTCGGCTTGCCCTTAGGCTTCTTCTTGGGTTTGCCCAACGGCATGGCCTGCTCGAAGGCCTGGCGCACTTCGTTCAGGCGCTTTTCCTTGAGGTCATGGATGCGCTTGCTGCGCTCGGCATCGAAATCGATCAGGTTGTCTTGGCTCATGGCGGGCTCGACTGACAGCAGAGGCTTGCATGATGAAGCCTGACGCCGGTGCTGACCAGCTCAGACTTCGATATCCACCAGCAGCCCCTGGCGCGGGCGCTCGCCCAGCGGCGATACCGGCACGGTGTTGTCGGCGTTGAGCTCATCCCCCGGCACGGCGCTGAACGGCTCGTCCTGGCCTTTTTGCCGACGCTGCTGTTGGCGGCGCTGCTCTTCGCGCAGCAACAGGGCCTGCTCCTGGGGGTCGCGTTGGTGGCGCAGGTCGATGGTGCCCTCACTGGAGCTGGGCTGCGCGGGGACCACCGGCGGAATGTTCGGGGTCGGTTTGACCGGATCCTGTTGCGAGGTCACCGGCGCGGCACTGAGCGGAATGATGGGCGGCAGCATGGAAGTCGTCTCCTGTTACCTCTTTATCGGCCAGCGCTCAGCCGCCTTGAGCGACCGCACGCAACGCCCCCGTTCTTGTCCAGGTGCCCGGTGTATAGCGCACGCCCCTCACTCGACCTCGACGTCGTCCTCGGTCGGCTCGTCGGCTGGGGGGCTGGCTTCGCTCCAAGGCCGCTTGTAGACCTGCTGCCACACCGCATCCATGTGATCGCGCAACACCTGCGGCGCGTTCTTGAGCGAGGCGCTGTCCTCACGCTCGCCGCCGACCGGTTCCTCACCGGCCGGCGTGATCAGCGACTGGCCGGTAATACTGTAGACCGCCTGCCCTTCGCGCATCTCGATGGCGATGTCGTGGGGGTCGATGCCACCACCACAGAAGGCATGGCTGGCCACGGTCAGTTCGGCGACACCGTCCTTGTTCAGGTCGCTGACATCACTGACATCAGTGTAGAAGTCCACGTCCAGATCCAATCCTGGGCAACTGGTCTCCTGCTCGATCTGCCAGCGTGACTTGAACGCATCCCCGTCCGCGCTGCGCCCATAGAGGGTAGCCTTGAGCACCACCTTGTCGACTTCCTGTTCGGTTTCGGCGTCGGTGGCTTGGCCATCGGCGCGGCTGAGCACCAATAGCCCTTCGCCGTCGCGGTCACGGAAATGCACGCTCTTGATGGGGGTCTGCACGCCCAGCACTTCCAGCTGTTCGGCCGGAATCGGCGGCAAGGTCTCGAAGTTTTTCTGGTCACAGGCAGTCAGCAGCAAGCTGCCCAGGGCCAGGGAGGCATTCAACCAGCGGTGCTTGGCAAGCATGGTGGCGTGGAGCCCTCGTTGCGCAACGGTATTCGTCGATGAAGCAGCTAGACTCTTTGGTCTACTCGGCCTATCCGTTAACATAGTCGGCTTTTTCATCGCGGGAGTTCAGGCAGTATGGCGCAGCAGTATCAACCGGGGCAACGCTGGATCAGTGACAGCGAAGCCGAGCTCGGCCTGGGGACCATCCTGGCCCAGGATGGCCGCCTGCTGACCGTGCTCTACCCGGCCACTGGCGACACCCGCCAGTATTCCCTGCGCAATGCGCCGCTGACCCGCGTGCGCTTCTCGCCTGGCGACCAGATCACTCACTTCGAGGGCTGGAAGCTGACCGTGCGCGAGGTCGAGGACGCCGATGGCCTGCTGGTCTACCACGGCCTCGATGGCCAGAACCAGGCGCGTGTGCTGCCGGAGACCCAGCTGTCCAACTTCATCCAGTTCCGTCTGGCCAGCGACCGCCTGTTCGCCGGACAGATCGACCCGCTGTCGTGGTTCTCCCTGCGCTACAACACCCTGCAGCACACCAGCAAGCAGATGCTCTCGACCCTCTGGGGTCTGGGCGGCTGCCGCGCCCAACCGATCGCGCACCAGTTGCACATCGCCCGCGAAGTGGCCGACCGTATTGCACCACGGGTCCTGCTGGCCGACGAAGTGGGCTTGGGCAAGACCATCGAAGCAGGCCTGGTGATCCATCGCCAACTGCTGTGCGGGCGCGCCAGCCGCGTGCTGATCCTGGTACCGGAAAACCTGCAGCACCAATGGCTGGTGGAGATGCGTCGACGCTTCAACCTGCAGGTGGCGCTGTTCGATGCCGAGCGCTTCATCGAAAGCGACGCCAGCAACCCGTTCGAAGATGCCCAGCTCGCCTTGGTAGCACTGGAATGGCTGGTCGAGGACGAAAAGGCCCAGGACGCGCTGTTCGCCGCCGGCTGGGACCTGATGGTCGTCGACGAAGCCCACCACCTGGTCTGGCACGAAGAACAGGCAAGCCCTGAATACGCGCTGGTCGAGCAACTGGCCCAGGTCATCCCGGGCGTGCTGCTGCTCACCGCCACGCCCGAGCAATTGGGCCAGGACAGCCACTTCGCACGCCTGCGCCTGCTCGACCCCAACCGTTTCCATGACCTGGCGGCCTTCCGTGCCGAGAGCGAGCACTATCGCCCGGTAGCCGAAGCCGTTCAGGAACTGCTCGACGAAGGCCGTCTGTCGCCCAAGGCCCACGCCACCATCGAGGGTTTCCTCGGTGCCGAGGGCGAAGCCCTGCTGGCCGCCGTCACCGATGGCGACAGCCAGGCCAGCGCACGCCTGATCCGCGAGCTGCTCGACCGCCACGGCACTGGCCGCGTGCTGTTCCGTAACACCCGCGCGGCGATCCAGGGCTTCCCGGAGCGCCAACTGCACCCCTACCCGCTGGCCAACCCGGAGCAGTACCACGAACTTCCGAGCGGCGAACGCGCCGAGCTCTACCCGGAAGTGGCTTTCCAGGCCCAGGGCGAGACCAGCGACGACGAGCGCTGGTGGCGCTTCGATCCGCGGGTCGACTGGCTGATCGACACCCTGAAGATGCTCAAGCGCACCAAGGTCCTGGTGATCTGCGCCCACGCCGAAACCGCCATGGACCTGGAAGACGCCCTGCGCGTGCGCTCCGGCATCCCGGCCACGGTGTTCCATGAGGGCATGAGCATCCTGGAGCGTGACCGCGCGGCGGCCTATTTCGCTGACGAAGAGTTCGGCGCCCAAGTGCTGATCTGCTCGGAAATCGGCAGCGAAGGCCGCAACTTCCAGTTCGCCCACCATCTGGTGATGTTCGACCTGCCGGCCCATCCCGACCTGCTCGAACAGCGCATCGGCCGTCTGGACCGCATCGGCCAGAAGCACACCATCCAGCTGCACATCCCCTACCTGCAGGAAAGCCCGCAGGAGCGCCTGTTCCAGTGGTACCACCAGGGCCTGAACGCCTTCTTGGCCACCTGCCCGACCGGCAATGCCTTGCAGCACCAGTTCGGCCCACGCCTGCTGGCGCTGCTCGAAGGCGGGGACAGCAAGGCCTGGGCGGCGCTGGTCGATGAAGCCCGCGCAGAGCGTGAACGCCTGGAAGCCGAACTGCACAGCGGCCGCGACCGCCTGCTGGAGCTCAACTCCGGCGGTGCGGGTGAGGGTCAGGCGCTGGTGGAGGCCATCCTCGAGCAGGACGACCAGTTCGCCCTGCCTATCTATATGGAAACCCTGTTCGACGCCTTCGGCATCGACAGCGAAGACCACTCGGAAAACGCCCTGATCCTCAAGCCGAGCGAGAAGATGCTCGACGCCAGCTTCCCGCTGGGCGACGACGAAGGCGTGACCATCACCTACGACCGCAACCAGGCGCTGTCACGCGAGGACATGCAGTTCCTGACCTGGGAACACCCGATGGTTCAGGGCGGCATGGACCTGGTGCTCTCCGGCTCCATGGGCAACACCGCGGTGGCGCTGATCAAGAACAAGGCGCTCAAGCCCGGCACCGTGCTGCTCGAACTGCTCTATGTCAGCGAAGTGGTTGCCCCTCGCAGCCTGCAGCTGGGTCGCTACCTGCCCTCGGCGGCCCTGCGCTGCCTGCTCGATGCCAACGGCAACGACCTGAGCCCCCGCGTGGCCTTCGAAACCCTCAATGACCAGTTGGAAAGCGTGCCCAAGGCCAGCGCCAACAAGTTCGTCCAGGCCCAGCGCGATGTACTGGCCAAGCGCATCGCCGGTGGCGAAGCCAAGGTCATGCCGAACCATGTCGAGCGCGTGGCCGAGGCGCAGCGCCGCCTGGCTGCCGAAGCCGACGAGGAGCTGGCCCGTCTGACCGCGCTCAAGGCAGTCAACCCGAGCGTGCGCGACAGCGAAATCGACGCCCTGCGCAAGCAGCGCGAAGAAGGCTTGGCCATGCTGGAAAAGGCCGCTCTACGCCTGGAAGCGATCCGCGTACTGGTCGCAGGCTGAATCAGCGGCCCCTTGGTCGCCCAGGGCCGCGGCCCATCGCTAGCTTTGCCAGCCTCTACATCGTCTGACGACGTGTCGAGGCTGGCAAAGCCGAGCTTAGATCCCCCCGCTATTAAGCCAATATCCAAATGGTTGAAATCAAAGTGCCATTAATCCGGAAGGCTTAACCACTCATTTCTATACTGCAGCAGAACGGTCTCCTCCGGCTTTTTTGGGGACGAGTGCAAACTCGACGAAGAGGCATGCAATGGAGTGGTTGGGACTGCAATTGTTCGCCAAGCTGCCGACTACCGGCCAGATCTTCCTGGACTGCCGCCACGACCCTCTGCTGGTTCTGCTTGCCTATGGGGTAGCTTGCATCGCCTGTTTCGCGACGCTGGACATGGCCGAACGCCAGAGCCAGAGCGAAGACCCCATGGCCCGACGGCAATGGCGTGTGCTGGGCGCCTGCTGCCTGGCCGCCGGCATCTGGGCGCTGCACTTCATCAGCACGCTGGCCCTGCAGACACCGGTGGCTGTGGGCTATGACGTGACCATGACCGGCTTGTCGTTGCTGATCGCCCTGCTCACCGCCTGGTTCGCGATGAACAGCCTCGATCGCGCTGAAATGCATCTCGGCCATTATGTGCAGAGCGCACTGCTGACCGGGCTGGGTATCGTGCTCATGCATTTCGCGGGCATGGCCGGCCTGCAGATCAACGCAGAGCAGTTCTACCAACCCGGCCTGACGCTCCTGGCCCTCGCCGTCACCCTCGGCGCCAGCCTGTTGATTCTGTCGATGGGACGTTATTTCAGTCAGGGCAGCGGCACCCTGCACCTGGCCAGCAAGTATGCCGCCAGCGTGTTGGTAGCCGGCGGCCTGATCGCCACGCACTTCATCAACATGGCCGCCATGACGCTGGTAGTACCCGCCGACAGTGCCCTGCACCTGCCGTCGGCCGACAACAGCCTGCAGTTGGGCCTGACCGTCGCTTTCATCACCCTCCTGATCAGCGGCAGCAGCATCAGCGCCGCCCTGTCGGACAGAAAACTGCAAAGCAAGGAGCACGACCTGCGTCGGGTCAATGTTCTGCTCAGCCAGCTGGACCAGGCGCGCGCCTCCCTGCAGCAGGCCGCCCACTACGATGCCCTGACCAACCTGGTCAACCGTCGCGGCTTCAATCAAGTCTTCGCCGAGCGCCTCTGCGAACACGCCAACAACGAAAACCGGCTGGCGGTGATGTTCCTGGATATCGATCACTTCAAGCGGATCAACGACAGCCTTGGCCATGCCGCGGGCGATGAGCTGCTCAAGGTCATCGCCGGCCACATCAAGGCCGCCACCCGCAACCAGGACCTGGTGGCACGTTTTGGCGGCGACGAGTTCTGCATCGTCACCAGCCTCAACAGCCGCGACGAAGCGCGTCACCTGGCCCAGCGCATCATGCAGCGGATGAAGGACCCCATCGACCTGGGTGGCCGGCGCATGGTCATGACCACCAGCATCGGCATCAGTATTTTTCCCGATGACGGACGCACCGCCGAAGAACTGCTCAAGAACGCCGACCTGGCGCTGTACCAGTCCAAGGGCTGCGGGCGCAACAGCCTGAACTTCTTCAACAGCAGCCTCAAGACGCGCGCGACCCTGGAGTTGCAACTGGAGGAAGAACTGCGCGTGGCCCTGCTCGAAGAACGGGGGCTGTGCGTTCATTACCAGCCGATTTTCGACCTGCACAATGGTCAGGTCGCAAAGCTAGAAGCCCTGGTGCGCTGGCAGCATCCCCAACATGGCCTGCTCAGCCCGGACCGTTTCATCGGTATCGCCGAAACCAATGGTCTGATCGCCGACCTGGACCTGTGGGTGCTGCGTCGTGCCTGCCATGACCTGGCCCAGCTCAATCGTCATGGCTATCGCAACCTCAAGGTCACAGTCAATTGCTCGGCGGTGACCCTTGGCCGCGAAGAGTTGCCCAATGAAGTGGAAATGGCGCTGTTCCAGGCGGGGCTGTCTCCTGGCCAACTGGAGCTGGAGGTCACCGAGAACGCTTTGATGGGCGATATCCAGCGCGTCGTCAGCCTGCTCAAGCGCATCCGCGCCCAAGGCGTGGCTTTGTCGATCGACGACTTCGGCACCGGATACTCATCGCTGGCCTACCTGCGGCGCCTGCCGCTGGACGTGCTCAAGGTCGACCGTTCGTTCATCCAGGACGTACCGGGGAGCCAGAAGGATCGCGAGATTGTCCAGGCGATCATCATCATGGCCCACACCCTGCACCTGCAGGTGGTCACCGAGGGCGTCGAAACCATCGAGCAACACGCCTTCCTCGCCGCTCACGGCTGTGATTTCCTGCAGGGCTACCTGCTCAGCCGCCCAGTACCGCTGGCCGAACTGCGGCCGATCCTCGAGCGGCTCGACGCCCGGGAGCCGGCGCTCAGTCCTTGCTGCGATACAGCTCTACCAGTGTCGCCGGATCTTTTTGCAGATACCCCTGGCTACCGTGCAAGCGCATCAGTTGCGCAGCCAGGCCACTGATTGGCGTCGCTGAACCCTGCTCGCGTGAGAACTTCACCGCCGTGTCCAGGTCCTTGAGTAACGTGCGCACATGCCACTTGATCGGCTCGAAACGGCTCTCAGCCATCTGAGGCGCCAGGATCTGCAGTGGCTTGGAATCGGCAAAGCCCCCTGCCAGCGCCTCGGCGATCAGCCGCGCGTCGACGCCCGACTGCTCGGCCAACGCCACGACCTCGGCGATGACCAGCGCGTTGCAAGCCACGATCATCTGGTTGCAGGCCTTGGTTACCTGGCCCGCGCCCACACCGCCCATGTGCGTGACCCGCTGTCCTAGATTCAACAACACCGGGCGCACGCGCTCCAGGTCCTGCGCCTCACCTCCGACCATGATCGCCAGCGTGCCGGCCTCGGCCCCGGGGGTACCGCCGGAGACTGGCGCATCGAGCCAGGCCATACCACACAGCGCCGCCAGCTCGGCCGCCATCTCGCGGGTGGCGGTCGGCTCCAGGCTGGAGAAGTCCACCAGCAGCTGGCCGTCGCGCCCGCCCTGGGCGATGCCTTGCTCACCGAACACCACCTCACGCACCACGGCCGTGTCGGCCAGGCACAGCAGCACGATGTCCGTGTCGCGGCACAACTCGGCGGGGCTGGCAGCCTGGCGCGCCCCGGCTGCCACCAGCTCGGCGCACTTTTGCGGGTTGCGGTTCCAGACCGTCAGCGGGTAACCCGCCGCCAACAGACGCCGGCACATCGGCAGCCCCATCAAACCGATTCCGGCGAACCCCAGCGAAGGCAATGCAGTACTCATGAACAACTCCAGGCAGACGATTAAAGAAGCATGACAAACAGACGATACAGTCGCGTAATCCCACCCGTGATGGCTAGATGACATAACTGTCCGACGGCCCACCACCCAAGGCAAATGGCGCACTATGACCCCAACAAACACTTCTGCCAATGCGGTGCCCGAGTCGTCGATCCCCTCCCCTCTGCCCACGGGTGCCGCCCGGGACCTTGCGCCCGTGCGCAATGCGCCGGCGCAGCAGTACCTGTATTACACCGAGCCGGACATCCAACGCATCCTCGATAACCTCGATGGCCTGCGCGACCTGGTGTTCCCGCAGAACCTGCATGCCGAGGATGAAAACCAGCTGCGCCTGGAGCAGCAGTTCCCGTCGGTGTGTCTGATCGGCCTGGGTCGCTGCGGCTCGAACATTGCCCTGGACGTGGCCGAGCTGGTCTACAACGCCCGCACCTTCTTCCTCAATGAGTTCAACAACGAGGATCGGCACAAGGGCGAGACCGGCTACAGCCCGGCACGCTGGATCCGTCAGAACCTGCGCCTGGTGCAGAACAAGGCCATGAAACCGGTGTTTCTGGTGGAGCCGCTGGTGATGCTCGGCGACCTGGACAAGGACATTGCCGGACGCATCCGCTTCTCCCGCCAGGGCGAACGCGGTGGTTTTTTGCGCGACTACAGCAAGATGAAGATCATGGACCTGTCCGAGGTCCATGCCGGCGGGGCCGGTAACGCGCCGATCCTGGGCCAGTACCTGGCCAAGATCATCCTCAACAAGGATACCCAGCGCTTCTCCAGTGCCGACTGGAAACTGATCCACTCGTACCTGATCGACTCCTGCGGCATCAAGGCCAACCAGTCGCGCCTGTACTTCTACATCTTCAGCGCCGGTGGCGGTACCGGCTCGGGCATGGCCTCGGAGTTCGGCCTGGCCCAGCAGTACTCGTACATGAACAAGACCTTCGACACCAAGCCAGCCGACGAGAACGACGGCAAGAGCGGTCACTCGTTCGTCTTCGAGCCGATCTTCACCAGCGGCATCTGCGTGCTGCCGAACATCTCCGACCACCGCAGCGAGATGTCCGAGGCACTGCACATCAATGCCGGGCGTCTGCTGTGCAAATACCTGTCGGAAGAATGGGACTTCTCGTACAACTTCGACAACGAAGACAGCAGCGAAGCCAGCGTCATGGGGCGCATCCGCCCCTGGAACGCTATGATGCTGATCTCCAATGACATCATGCGCTATGCCGAGGAAAGCGACGACGGCACGATCCAGAACATCGACGTCAACGCCATGGAGAAGCACGCCAACCAGTACATCTCCCAGCAGATCTTCAACATCCTCACGGCCCAGGCGGTAACCACCGACTACGACCAGAATTACTTCCGTCGCGCTGGCATCGACATCGGCGAAACCATTCGCCTGGACGCCAACGACCTGTTCATGAGCCTGGCAGGCCCTGTGGCCATCGCCTATGCCGAATCGGTGGTGCCGGAACGCCCTGCGCCGGCATCGGACAAGTTCAAGGTGTTCGAGAAGGAAAGCCCGCGCCTGGACATCGATGATCTGTTTTTCCGCTCCATCGACCTGCCGCACTTCAACAAGCAGACCCAGGCGATCGAAGGCATCAGCCTGCTGCCGATCGAGTCACGTCGCTACCGTGCGGCGCTCGAGCAGTACCAGGCCTCCGGCTATGACGCCGCGGCCCTGCACGATCTGCACTTCTTCAAGAACTGCTCCTCGGTGGTGTCGATCGTGTCGCTGCCCAAGGACTACAAGCTGTCGTACATGGACCTGAACCGGCTCAAGACCCACCTCAACAGCCTGTTCCCCAACACCACCCTCAAGCGCTATGCGCTGGTCATCGGCGCCTCGGCGAACCTGTCGCTGACCACCCTGATCGCCAAGAGCCCGTGCCTGTCGGACGATTTCCTGACCCTGATCGTGGCCTTCATCAAACGTTGCTTCGCACGGACCCCGTACCGCTTCGACGACACCCTGGACAACGCCATCCTCGAATTCATCACCAGCGAGCACTTCGCCGAAGAGCGCATCGACGACTTGCTCAACGAGTTCGAAAACCCGGCCAAGATCCTCGACACCAACTGGTACGCGATCAAACCGATGTACGAGAAGAAGTACCGCGAGTTGATCAACGACAAGAGCCGCTTCGTCTCGATCAACGACATCCGCCTGTCACGCGAGTGCGTGAAGAAAGCGGTGAAATACTTGCGTGAGATCTTCCGTCACCGGATTGGCAAGACCCGGGTCATCTCCCTGAACAGCCACACCGGGCGGGTGGATTACTAACGGAACGCCTTGAGGCCGCGTCGCGGCCTCTCGCAAGCTTCGCCAGCCCTCACGGGTTTTGCAGGCGCTGGCGAAGCCGCAAAGGGGTGCCCATTACGCATACCGTAAACTGTTACCGCCACGCCGAACCGCCGCGCCGTTGTTACTTGTTTCCACCTTACGTGAGCGTCAATGCGCACCATTGCGGCGCGCTGTGCATTTTCGCGCACTAAAAACGCCTGGTCTTATTCCGGTTTCTTCACTTGGATCACGATGAATGGAGAAACCACCACCGCCCAGATCTCTGGATCGCGGCTTTGCAGGTCCAGCGCTTGCTCTGCGGAGACGGGCGCGACAGTGCCATCATTGCGCCACTTGGCGAAGATCTCGCTGCGATTCTCGGCCATCGCCTCGGCAACGGCGATCAGGTCCAGACTCGGGTCGACCCAAATCAGGTCACCCTTGGCCCAGAAACGCTCCAGCGCTTTCCACTCGATGATTGCCGTCTCGCCGAGCAATTTGGCATAGAGGGTGCTTGCTTGATCAGTCATGGGTTCCTACCGGCAAAAATGTGGCCAATTGAAAAGGTCGGCATTTTTGCAGAAAAACCCGGTTTCAAATACGTAATTTGATCGATCAGCCCCGAAGTTGTGGGGTGGGGCCGAGGATACAGGCAAAGTAATGGCGCTTTTCTGTATCTTTGTTTCGATCAGGCGACACCCTGGAAAAGTCGCGCTTTTCGCCCGCTTTTCAAGCGCTCGACGGGCGCTCTACACTGTACCGGTACAGTTCCGGGACATGTTCCGGGGGAAGGTGGGCTAGCGACATGGCGTGGCCATGCCGGAGCCGCCCGATCTGTAGCCCTGGCCGCCAGGACTATAAGAATTACAACAGAATGAGTGGAGCACTATGATCAAGATTTCCAAGCTGTTCGCCGCAATGGTCCTGGCCGGGGTTGCCAGCCATTCGTTTGCCGCCGACACCATCAAGATTGGTATCGCCGGCCCCAAGACCGGTCCGGTCACCCAGTATGGCGACATGCAGTTCATCGGCGCGAAGAAAGCCATCGAGGACATCAACGCCAAGGGCGGTATCGACGGCAAGATGCTCGAGGCCAAGGAATACGACGACGCGTGCGACCCTAAACAGGCCGTGGCAGTCGCCAACAAAGTGGTCAACGACGGCGTCAAGTTCGTGGTCGGCCACCTGTGCTCCAGCTCCACTCAGCCTGCGTCGGACATCTACGAAGACGAAGGCGTGATCATGATCACTCCAGCGGCCACCAGCCCGGAAATCACCGCCCGTGGCTACAAGCTGATCTTCCGCACCATCGGCCTGGACAGCGCCCAAGGCCCTGCCGCCGGCAACTACATCGCCGACCACGTCAAGCCGAAGGTCGTCGCGGTCCTGCACGACAAGCAGCAGTACGGCGAAGGCATCGCCACCGCGGTCAAGCAGACCCTGGAAGGCAAGAACGTCAAGGTTGCTGTCTTCGAAGGCCTGAACGCCGGTGACAAGGACTTCTCCTCGATCATCCAGAAGCTCAAGCAGAACAACGTCGACTTCGTCTACTACGGCGGCTATCACCCAGAGCTGGGCCTGATCCTGCGCCAAGCCCAGGAAAAAGGCCTCAAAGCCAAGTTCATGGGTCCAGAAGGCGTCGGCAACGATTCCATCTCGCAGATCGCCCAGAACGCCTCCGAAGGCCTGTTGGTCACCCTGCCGAAGTCCTTCGACGCCGACCCTGCGAACAAGGCCATCGTCGACGGCATCAAGGCCAAGAACCAGGATCCGAGCGGCCCGTTCGTGTTCCCGGCCTACTCCGCCGTCCAAGTGATCGCTGACGGCATCAAGGCCGCCGGCACCAGCGACGACGCCGAGAAAGTCGCGGCCGAAATCCACAAAGGCACCTTCAAGACCCCAACCGGCGACCTGTCGTTCGACGACAAGGGCGACCTGAAGGACTTCAAGTTCGTGGTCTACGAATGGCACTTCGGCAAGCCGAAGACCGAAGTCTCCCCCCAGTAACAGCGTGACTAGCTAACCGAAAGCCCACTGTGTGAGCAGTGGGCTTTGTTTTACGAGGTTCATGGGCCCGATTCCCGCGATCCGGGAGGGGGTTCACCTGAAAATCTTAAAACCGTCACCCGCGGTTCCCTGGCCGTGCCTGCCATCGTCGCCAAGCCCACGATGCAGGACGGGTTCACCACCCGCCAGCGAATGCAAATCAGGTTTTTAGGAGCGCTGTAATGCCTGAGATCTACCATTTCTTCCAACAACTGGTTAATGGATTGACCATCGGCAGCACCTATGCCTTGATCGCCATCGGCTACACGATGGTGTACGGCATCATTGGCATGATCAACTTCGCCCACGGCGAGGTGTACATGATCGGTTCCTATGTGGCCTTCATCGCCCTCGCGGGCCTGGCCATGATGGGTATCCATTCGCTGCCGATCCTGATGACCGTCGCCTTCGTCGCGACGATCTTCGTCACCAGTGCCTATGGCTACAGCATCGAACGGGTCGCCTACCGGCCGCTGCGCAACAGCAACCGCCTGATCCCGCTGATCTCCGCCATCGGTATGTCGATCTTCCTGCAAAACACTGTCCTGCTTTCGCAGGATTCCAAGGACAAATCCATCCCCAACCTGATTCCGGGCGCCTTCTCGTTCGGGCCGGGCGGCGCGGAGGAAGTCCTGGTGTCCTACATGCAGATCCTGGTGTTCGTGGTCACCCTGGTGGCCATGACCTGCCTGACCCTGTTCATCTCCCGTTCCCGCCTCGGGCGCGCCTGCCGTGCCTGTGCCGAGGACATCAAGATGGCCAACCTGCTGGGCATCAACACCAACAACATCATCGCCCTGACCTTCGTCATCGGCGCCGCGTTGGCGGCGGTGGCGGCCGTGCTGCTGAGCATGCAGTACGGGGTGATCAACCCCAACGCCGGCTTCCTGGTAGGCCTCAAAGCCTTCACCGCGGCGGTACTGGGCGGCATCGGCAGCATCCCGGGCGCCATGCTCGGCGGGCTGGTGCTGGGCGTGGCCGAAGCGTTTGGCGCCGATATCTTCGGTGACCAGTACAAGGACGTCGTGGCGTTCGGCTTGTTGGTTCTTGTCCTGCTGTTCCGGCCGACCGGCATCCTGGGCCGTCCGGAGGTTGAAAAAGTATGAACAGAAATCTCAAACAGGCGTTCTTCAGCGCCTTGCTGGTATGGGCCGTGGCCTTCCCGGTGCTGGGCCTGAAACTGAGCATCGACGGTATCAGCCTGGTCGTGCACACCCAGGGCTCATTCACCATCAGCATCATCGCCGTGTGCTCGGTGCTGATGTTCCTGCGCGTGCTGTTCGACAAGCAGTGGAGTTCGGTGATGGGTCGCCGCTCGGATCGCAAACTGATCCCACCGGCCGTCAGCAACTACCTGACCCTGCCCAAGACCCAGCGCTATGTGATCATGGGCTTGATCGTCGCGGCACTGGTGTGGCCGTTCTTCGGTTCACGCGGCGCAGTCGACATCGCCACCCTGATCCTGATCTACGTGTTGCTGGGCCTTGGCCTGAACATCGTGGTCGGCTTGGCTGGCCTGCTCGACCTGGGTTATGTCGGGTTCTACGCCGTCGGCGCCTACAGCTACGCCATGCTCTCGCACTACCTGGGCTGGAGCTTCTGGGTATGCTTGCCGATCGCCGGCTTGATGGCCGCCACGTTCGGCTTCCTGCTCGGCTTCCCGGTGCTGCGTCTACGCGGTGACTACCTGGCGATCGTGACGCTTGGCTTCGGCGAGATCATCCGCCTGTTCCTGCGTAACCTCACCGACTGGACCGGTGGCCCCAACGGCATCAGCAACATCCCCAAGCCGGAGTTCTTTGGCCTGACCTTCGAACGTCGCGCCGCCGAGGGGATGCAGACCTTCCATGAGTTCTTCGGCCTGCCGTACAACTCGATCAACAAGGTCATCTTCCTCTACCTGGTGGCTCTGCTGCTGGCCTTGCTGGCGCTGTTCGTCATCAACCGCCTGCTGCGCATGCCGATCGGCCGCGCCTGGGAAGCGTTGCGCGAGGACGAGATCGCCTGCCGTGCGCTGGGCCTGAACCCGACCGTGATCAAGCTGTCGGCCTTCACCCTCGGTGCGTGCTTCGCAGGCTTCGCCGGTAGTTTCTTCGCCGCCCGCCAGGGTCTGGTGACACCGGAGTCGTTCACCTTCATCGAGTCGGCGATCATCCTCGCCATCGTCGTGCTGGGTGGCATGGGTTCGCAGTTGGGCGTGATCCTCGCGGCCATCGTGATGATCCTGCTGCCGGAGCTGATGCGTGAGTTCAGCGAGTACCGGATGCTGATGTTCGGTGCCCTGATGGTGTTGATGATGATCTGGCGTCCGCAGGGCCTTCTGCCTATGCAACGTCCCCATATGGAGCTGCGTCGATGAGCCGCGAAATTCTGCAAGTCAGCGGCCTGAGCATGCGCTTCGGCGGCTTGTTGGCGGTCAACGGCGTGGGCCTGACCGTCAAGGAGAAACAAGTGGTGGCGCTGATCGGCCCGAACGGCGCCGGCAAGACCACTGTCTTCAACTGCCTGACCGGCTTCTACAAGCCCAGCGGCGGTACCATCCTGCTCGATGGCCAGCCGATCCAGGGCCTGGCCGGTCACCAGATCGCCCGCAAGGGCGTGGTGCGGACCTTCCAGAACGTGCGCCTGTTCAAGGAAATGACCGCGCTGGAGAACCTGCTGATCGCCCAGCACCGCCACCTGAACACCAACTTCTTCGCCGGCCTGCTCAAGACCCCGAGCTTCCGCCGCAGTGAGAAGGAGGCCATGGAACGCGCGCAGTACTGGCTGGAGAAGGTCAACCTGACCGAGTTCGCCAACCGTACCGCTGGCACCCTGGCCTACGGTCAGCAACGCCGCCTGGAAATCGCCCGCTGCATGATGACCCAGCCACGGATCATCATGCTCGACGAACCCGCCGCCGGCTTGAACCCCAAGGAGACCGAGGACCTCAAGGCCCTGATCGGCTACCTGCGCGAATCCCACAACGTGACTGTGCTGCTGATCGAGCACGACATGAAGCTGGTGATGAGCATTTCCGACCACATCGTGGTGATCAACCAGGGCACGCCCCTGGCCGATGGCACGCCGGAAGAAATTCGCGGCAACCCTGATGTGATCAAGGCCTACCTGGGGGAGGCGTAAATGCTGAAGTTCGAGAATGTTTCCACCTTCTACGGCAAGATCCAGGCACTGCACAGCGTCAACGTGGAGATCAATCAGGGCGAAATCGTCACCCTGATCGGTGCCAACGGCGCCGGCAAATCCACCCTGCTGATGACCCTCTGCGGCTCGCCGCAGGCCCACAGCGGCAGCATCAAGTACCTGGGTGAAGAGCTGGTCGGCCAGCCCTCCTCGCACATCATGCGCAAGAGCATCGCGGTGGTCCCGGAGGGCCGCCGTGTGTTCGCCCGCCTGACCGTCGAAGAGAACCTGGCCATGGGCGGTTTCTTCACCAACAAGGGCGATTACCAGGAGCAACTGGACAAGGTCCTGCAGCTGTTCCCGCGCCTGAAGGAACGCTACGTGCAGCGAGGCGGCACCATGTCCGGCGGCGAGCAGCAGATGCTGGCCATCGGCCGGGCACTGATGAGCAAGCCCAAGCTGCTGCTGCTCGACGAACCATCGCTGGGCCTGGCGCCGATCATCATCCAACAGATCTTCGACATCATCGAACAACTGCGCCGTGATGGCGTGACGGTGTTCCTGGTCGAGCAGAACGCCAACCAGGCGCTGAAGATCGCCGACCGCGCCTATGTGCTGGAGAACGGCAAAGTGGTGATGCAGGGTACCGGTGAAGCGCTGCTGGTCGACCCGAAGGTGCGCGACGCCTATCTGGGCGGTTGATCGACCTGCGATTGAAAAAGGGCCTTCGGCCCTTTTTTTCTGGCTGATGCCCGCACGCCCCAATCGCGGGACAAGCCCGCGAACCGGCCAGTACAGACAACCCGGCGCTTGTGATCGACGTCCAGCCTGAGTAACGTGGCCAGCTCTTTTGCGACGTTTTCGGAGCCCGCCCCATGCGCCTCACCCCTCCCCTGCTGCTCGCCACCCTGCTGCCGCTGTTCGCCGGTTGCCAGCTGATGGCGGACAAGCCGGTCGATCCGAACATCGGCACCACCCGCATGCAGGGTGAGTTGAGTGCCGGGGGCGGCCAGTTGCTGTTCAAGCCCTGCAACGAAGCTCGCCGCTTCGTGATCAGCGATGCCGCCAGCACCGGCATCCTGCAGGAGGCGGCCAACCTGGCTGACGACGCAGGCGACAAGCTGTTCGCGGACGTGCGCGGCAGCCTGACCGGCAGCAAGCAGGCCAACAATGACGGTCGCCTCGAAGTGCAACGCCTGTATCGCCTCGAACCTTCCACGCAGGCCTGCGAAGATCCCAACTTCAAGCAACTGACCCTGCGCGCCGACGGCCACGAGCCGGACTGGGCGATCAAGGCCAGCGGCAAGGGCATGGTACTGGAGCGTGTCGGCAAGGACCCACTGCCTCTGCCTTACCTGGAAGAGCAGATGCCTGGCGGTGGCTTGAGCCTGTCCAGCGAAGCCAACGGCCAGCGCATCGAACTGTGGGTCGCCCCGCAACGCTGCATCGATGGCGCCACCGGAGCAGTTCGCCACCTGCGCGCCGAACTGCGTATCGATGGCCAGACCCTGCAAGGCTGCGGCTATTACGGCGGAGCCCGCGACAACTGATCGCCGGGGCGCTTTTATCCTCCAGTCAGGAAGGCTAACAGCTTATACTTGGCGGTTTGTGTAAAGCCGCCGGCCGCCCATGGCCGGGATACTGGACCCTGCCATGCTACGAATCACCGAACTGAAGCTGCCCCTGGACCATTCCGATGAAGCCCTGCGCGAAGCGATCGTCGAGCGCCTGGGTATCGCCGATGAGCAACTGCTCAGCTTCACCCTGTTCAAGCGCAGCTACGATGCTCGCAAGAAGAACAGCGAAATGCTGTTCATCTACACCATCGACCTGGAGGCGAGCAACGAAGCGCAACTGCTGCGCAAGTTCGCTGACGATCGCAACATCGGCGTCTCCCCCGATGTCAGCTACACGTTCGTCGGTCATGCGCCCGCAGGCCTAGAGGAGCGCCCGATCGTGGTCGGCTTCGGCCCCTGTGGCATTTTCGCGGGCCTGTTGCTGGCGCAAATGGGCTTTCGTCCGATCATCCTGGAGCGCGGAAAGGAAGTGCGCCAGCGCACCAAGGACACCTGGGGCCTGTGGCGCAAGAGCGTGCTCAACCCCGAATCCAACGTCCAGTTCGGTGAAGGTGGCGCCGGCACGTTCTCCGACGGCAAGCTCTACAGCCAGATCAAGGACCCGAACCACCATGGCCGCAAGGTCCTGGAAGAGTTCGTCAAGGCCGGTGCGCCAGATGAGATCCTCTACATCAACAAACCGCACATCGGTACGTTCCGACTGACCGGCATGGTCGAGCAGATGCGCCAGGACATGATCGCCCTGGGCGCGGAAGTCCGCTTCGAGCAAAAGGTCACCGACCTGCTGATCGATGATGGTCAACTGACCGGCGTGGTCCTGGAGAACGGCGAACAGCTGCACTCGCGCCATGTGGTCCTGGCCTTGGGCCACAGTGCGCGCGACACCTTCCGTATGCTCCATGCCAGGGGCATCTACATGGAAGCCAAACCGTTCTCGGTCGGCTTCCGTATCGAGCACCCACAGTCGCTGATCGATAAAGCGCGCCTGGGTAAATATGCCGGACACCCCAAGCTGGGCGCAGCCGACTACAAGCTGGTACACCATGCCAAGAATGGCCGTTCGGTCTACAGCTTCTGCATGTGCCCGGGCGGCACCGTGGTCGCCGCCACCAGCGAGCCGGGCCGTGTGGTCACCAACGGCATGAGCCAGTACTCGCGCAACGAGCGCAACGCCAACTCCGGCATCGTCGTCGGCATCGACCCTGAGCGCGACTACCCGGGCGGCCCGCTGGCCGGTATCGAACTGCAGGAACGCCTGGAATCCCACGCCTATGTGATGGGCGGCAGCAACTACCAGGCGCCTGCACAGTTGGTAGGCGATTTCGTCGCCGGTCGTCCTTCTACTGAACTGGGCAGCGTCGAACCTTCCTACAAGCCAGGTGTGACCCTGGGCGACCTGGCACCGAGCCTGCCGGACTTCGCCATCGAAGCCATCCGCGAAGCACTGCCGGCGTTCGACCGTCAGATCAAGGGCTACAACCTGCACGACGCCGTGCTGACCGGCATCGAAACACGCACGTCCTCGCCTGTGCGCATTACCCGGGGCGCAGACTATCAAAGCCTTAACCTCAAAGGGTTGTTCCCGGCAGGTGAAGGCGCAGGTTATGCCGGCGGCATCCTCTCCGCGGGTGTCGATGGCATTCGTATCGCCGAAGCTGTGGCGCGGGACATGCTTGGGCTCGATACCTGACCCAGACAGCGTTGAGGGCTGGCCTACAGCCCTCAACTGAGCCATCAATATCAGAAAAAACGCTCACCCTTGCCAGAATTTTTCCGTCTCCGCGTCCGGTAAAAGCCCTTTAGGCTTCGCACATCGAGCCGTAAAAACCTATAACAAAAGCGCAGGGCGTTTTTGTTCCAATACCCAACGCCCCCACGCTAGGGTGTACGTCTTTTTCATCCGAGCCCGTTCATGGAGACCCGTCAGGCCGTGCGTACCCTTATTTCCCGTTTTCTCCAGTTGGAGGCCGCCAGCGGCCTACTGCTGATCGCCGCGGCGGTCCTCGCCCTGATCATCAACAACTCCCCCCTTTCCTACCTATATGGCGGCCTGCTCGACGTGCCGGTCGCCGTCCAGGTAGGAGCCTTGCAGATCGCCAAGCCCCTGCTGTTGTGGATCAACGACGGTCTGATGGCGCTGTTCTTTCTGCTGATCGGCCTTGAGGTCAAACGCGAGGTCATCGAGGGTCAGTTGTCCAAGCCCTCCCAGGTGATTCTGCCCGCCACGGCGGCCATCGGCGGTATGGTGGTCCCCGCGCTGATATACTGGTTCGTCAATCGGGACAACCCAGCAGCCATCGCCGGCTGGGCCATCCCCACCGCCACCGATATCGCGTTCGCCCTGGGTGTGCTGGCCCTGCTCGGCAAGCGGGTACCGGTGTCGCTGAAACTGTTCCTGATGACCCTGGCGATCATCGATGACCTCGGTGCCATCGTCATCATCGCCCTGTTCTACTCCGGCACCCTGTCGAACGTTTCGCTGATGCTGGCGGGTGCTTGCCTGCTCACCTTGATGGCCATGAACCGACTGGGCGTGATCAAGCTGACACCCTACCTGCTGGTGGGCTTGGTCCTCTGGGTCTGCGTGCTCAAGAGCGGCGTCCATGCGACCCTGGCCGGTGTGGCCCTGGCCCTGTGCATTCCGCTGCGCACCCGTCATGCGGCCTCGTCACCGCTGCTGCGCCTGGAGCATGCCCTGCATCCCTGGGTCGCCTATGCCATCCTGCCCCTGTTCGCCTTTGCCAATGCCGGTGTCTCGCTCGCAGGCATGACCCTGGACAGCTTCACCCACCCCGTGCCCATGGGAATCGCCGTCGGCCTGTTGCTGGGCAAGACGGTCGGCGTATTCGGCCTGACCTGGCTTGCGGTCAAGCTGCGCCTGGCCGCGCTGCCAGCGGGCGCAAACTGGGGGCAGGTGCTGGGCGTTGCGATCTTGTGCGGCATTGGCTTCACCATGAGCTTGTTCGTCGGCTCCCTGGCCTTCGTCCCCGGGGCCAGCGAGTTCGCAGGCATGGACCGCATGGGCATACTGACCGGTTCTCTGTTCGCGGCGCTGATCGGATATGCGATCACTGCGATGGCCAGCCGCAAGCCCGTCAACTGAATCAGTAGGGCATAAAAAAACCCCGACCGGCCTAGGCCGAGTCGGGGTTTTTCATTGCTGCAGGACGATCAGTGCGTCACACGGCTGGTGCCATCGACGGTCATGATGCGCACACGCTCACCCACACGGAAGATTTCGTTTTGCTGCACTTGCTGCACATAGGCGCGCATGCTGCCGTCGTCTTCGCGAACGGTGATTTCCACACCTTGGGTGCGGGTCAGGCCTTCTTCGGCGGCGGAGCCTGCCAGGCCACCGGCCACGGCACCAATCACGGCGGCGACGATGCTGCCGCGACCGCCACCGATGGCGCTACCGGCCACACCGCCGACCACGGCACCAGCACCACCACCGATCGGGGTCTTGGTGCCTTCGATTTTCACCGGACGCAGGGACTCGATGGTACCCATGCGCACGGTCTGTACACGGCGGGCCTCATCTCGGGAATAGCTGTCGCCGGTCAGACTGGAAGCACAACCGCCGAGCAGCAGCGACATGGTGGTGAAACTCGCCACCAGCAAAACGGATTTACGCATGGGAAACTCTCCATAAGTCAGGTGTCCATTAGACCCCGCGCGTTGATGACTGTCACGACACAGACGTTACAAATTTGCTTTTATTCAGCTTCAGTACAGCCTGCATACCCTTTGTTGCGGGCTCGATTATCGAGACCAAGGATAGCCATGGATTACTTCATCGTCGTTGTGGTGACTGTCACAGGCCTGTACTTCCATTGGTGGCTGTACGTTCGCATGCGCCGCTGGATGGACCGCGACCTGGCCTTGTCGTTGGCGGGCGAAGACCCGGCCAAGCGGGCCTACATGCTCGAATGCCTGGAGCAGGCGCGGGAGCAGAAGATCAAGCGAAAGGCACTGTCGGCCTGGCTTGAACGCCAGGCCGCGGCCTACCAGGATTAAGGTGCCAGGCGCTCACGCAGCCACTGGCCATCTACCCAGCGATAGTTCAGGCGATCGTGCAGCCGGCTGGCGCGGCCCTGCCAGAACTCGATACGCTCAGGTAGCAGGCGATAGCCCCCCCAATGCTCAGGGCAATGGGGTTGGGTATCGGAGAAGCGCACCTCAGTGGCCTTGACCAGGCCTTCGAGCTCCTCACGACCGGCAATCACTCGGCTCTGCGGCGAAGCCCAAGCCCCCAGGCGACTTCCCAGCGGGCGCACCTGGTAATAATCGTCGGACTCCTTGGGCGTCACTTTCTCCACCCGCCCTTCGATACGCACCTGGCGCTCCAGCGCCGGCCAGAAGAACGTCATGGCAGCGAACGGATTGGCCAGCAGTTGTTGGCCCTTGGCGCTGTCGTAGTTGGTGAAGAAGGTGAAACCCCACTCGTCGAGCCCCTTGAGCAACAGGACTCGACAGTGGGGACGCCCTTGCTCATCGACAGTGGCCAGGGTCATGGCATTGGCTTCAACCGGCGCCTGCTCGGTTTTCACGGCTTCGCCGAACCACTGATGGAACAGGGCGAACGGTTCACCCGGTGCCTGGGCTTCGGCCAGGCCATCACGGGTGTAGTCGCGGCGCATATCGGCCAGGGTTTGGGTCATGACTGCGTTTCCTTGACGATCAATTGGTCTTCGCAGAGGCTACTTTCTTTTCAGCCGTGGTCTTCTTGGCAACCGGCTTGGCCGGTGCGGCTTTCTTCTTCGCGGTGGCTTTGGCAGGAGCCTTGGCCTTGGCGACTGGCTTTTTGGCTGCTGGCTTGGCGGCAGTCTTCGCCGCAGGTTTGCTGGCGGCAGCCTTGGTTGCCGGAACTGGAGCATCCTGGGTGGCTACCATGGACGCCGGGGCAGGCGCTGGTGCTGCCTGCTGGTACTTGGCCAGCAGGGCAACCATGGTGTTCTGCGGGGTCAGCAGCATTTCCACCCGACGATTCAGGGCGCGGCCTTCGGCACTGTCGTTGGCGGCACGTGGCATCACCGAGCCCATGCCCTTGAGGGTCAGGCGGTCACGCTGCAAGCCGCTGAGGCGGAAAATCGCCGATACCGAGGCAGCGCGCTCCAGGCTGAGCTTCTGGTTGGCTGCAGCAGCGCCAGTGGTGTCGGCATGGCCAAGAATCAGCACGGCAGTCTTGGGGTCGGTTTCGACGGTCTTGGCCACGCGGGTGATCGGGCCTAGGGTCATCGGCAGCAGCATGTTAGGACGATCCGGGTTGTAGGAACCATCCACCGGGATGGTCACCGCGAGCACGTTGTCGCGGCGCTCCAGCTCGAACTTGCTGTCCTTGATTGCCTCACGCAGCTTAGGCTCGTACTCATCGAGCCAGGCCTGGGTGGCCTTCTGGTCGATCTTCGGTACCACTGGCCCCTTGGCCTGCTTGTCGTCACCGCCAAACGGCCACCACCAGCGGCTGCCGCTCTCGGACTTGGCATCAGCCTTGGCCACTTTCTCGGTCACGGCTTCCTTCACGTCCTGCTCGGCCACTTTGTCCGAGCCGAATGGCCACCAGCTGTGGCCTGCGTCGCTCGAGGCATTTTGCGAATGCTGGGCACAGCCGGTAACGGCAAGGCACAGAGCGAGTGCTAAGGTTTTATGTGAAGACATCAGCGATACACCATGAAATAGAAAGAAATTTTGCCAACACACATCAGGCGTTGGCATTGAGGATAGTCAAAGGGCCTGGGCAATACCCGCACTACCCGATCAAAGGCAAGTGCCAAGAACGCGTACCAGCTTCTGGGCGCGCGGGTCCATCAGCACATAGGGGCCCAGCGTATTGGTCACGAAACCGAAGGCTACGTCGTGCTCCGGATCGGCAAAACCAACCGAACCGCCAGCGCCTGGGTGACCGAAGGCCCGGGCGCCCAGGCCGAACGTGGCGTTGGCCACATCAGGTTGGTCGAGCATGCAGCCCAGGCCAAAGCGGGTCTGGGTCAGCAGGGTCCGATCCTGGCCAAGGCTGTGCTCGCGGGTCAGCTCATCGAGCAACTCCGATTCCAGCAGGCTGCCGTCGAGCAGGCCTGCGTAGAAACCCGCGAGGCTACGGGCATTGCCATGGCCATTGGCCGCTGGCTGCTGCATGCGTCGCCATTCAGGTTTGTTGGTGCTGGTGAGAATGGCCGGCGGATTGGTGAAGGCGCGAGTGGACAAGGCTTCGGGCTCACGCAGGGTCACCTGCAACAGGCGCTGGGCCGCGGCATCGCCAGGGTTGCCCTTGCCACGGGCGATATGCGCCACCCGATGGAACTCTTCGTCGGCCAGGCCGACATGGAAATCCAGGCCCAGGGGACGCGCGGTACGGGCGACGATCGACTCACCCGGGCCACGCCCGTCGACACGTCGGATCAACTCCCCGATCAGCCAGCCATAGGTGATGGCGGCATAACCGTGCTCGGTGCCCGGCGTCCACCAGGGTGCTTCGGCTGCCAGGGCATCGACCATGGCTTGCCAGTCGTAAAGCGCCTCGGCCGGCAGCAGTTCGCGAATAGCCGGCAGACCCGCCCGATGGCTGAGCAACTGACGCAAGGTCACTGACTCTTTACCGGCCTGGCCGAATTCGGGCCAGTAGCGCACCACAGGAGCGTCCAGGGCGAGCTTGCCCTCCCCGACCAGTTGCAGCGCGGTGACGGCAGTGAAGGTCTTGGTGCACGAGAACAGGTTGGCAATGGTGTCGCTGTGCCAGGCCTCGCGACCGTCCTTGTCGGCACTGCCGGCCCACAGATCGACCACGGTCTCGCCGCCAACCTGGATGCACAGCCCCGCACCACGCTCCTGGGGATCGTCGAACAACGCGGCGAAGGCTTCACGCACCGCCTCGAACTTCAGCTCATAGTGACCCTGGATCTGCACCCGACAGCTCTCCGTACGACTCATCTCAACGAAAGTCGTGCATTGTTCCAGTAGTTGGCCGATTTGCAAACTGAATGTGGCCGGATGGTCATAGGTGGCACGAGGCCGCTACGCATTCTTTGAATTGCCAAACGGCCGCCTTTGCCCTCACTGCGCAGGGCGCTCCAAGTCTTTGCGTACGTGCTCGAGTGCCTGCTGGTTGCTCTTGCGCACCGCCTCTACAAACCCCGGATACGGCACATCGGTAATAGCGACCAGGCCAAGGTGGCCGTTTTCCCCGTCGAGCAAGCGCCCGCTGGCCGGCTGATCGAGGTACTGGAACCAATGCGCCCCGACGATCATCGGCTGGGCCAAGGCCGCTTTGAGGAAATTGCCGTAGGCCGGCCCGCGATCCTCCTCCCGAGGGAGCTCCACCGGCCCTGGCCAGAACGGACCGCGATCACGCGAACCGAACTGGAATTCCGAGACCAGCACGGGTTTGTCCAGCTCCGCCAGGCGGGCGAAGTCATAGCCATCCTCGGGCTTGAGGGTATAGAAGTTGAAGCTGAGCACGTCGCAGAACTCGGCGCAGGCCTTGACCGCCTCCGGGGTGCTCACTGCATAGCGACCGCCCAGCAGCAGGTGATTGGGGGCATGCCATTTCAGCGCGTCGGAGATGGTCTTGAAGTAGGTCTCGGCAAAGACCTGCTGGAAGTACTGGTAGTCGCGCTCGATCTCAGGATGCTCGGGACTCGGCAAGGGCGCCTCGAAACCTGGGTCTTCCATCAATTCCCAGGCCTGCAGATCGATTCCCCAGGCCTTGGACAGGCCTTGCTGGTTGCGGTATTTGTCGCGCAACTGCTTGAGGAAAGCTCGCTTGGCCGGTACATCGGTGGTCAGGCGCAAGGTGCCGTAAGCCAGGCCATAGCGAGCCTTGGGGTCATCGCCGGGGGCGGCCCAGGCCAACTCGTTGTCGGCGAAGTAACCGATCAGCCAAGGGTCATCGCGGTGATCCCGGGCGGCAATGGCGACCGCACGCTCGGTCGCCATGGCAAAGCGCGGGTCGAACGGGTCGGGCATACGGCCCCACCAGTCCATGCCGGTGCTGATGCTGGTGTAGTCACCGACGATCGACAATGGCAAGGTGTAGGGCATACGCCGAGCCTGTCCCAGTGCCGGGTCGCTCCAGTTGCCCAGGGTATTGAAGCCCCACGCCTGGAGCCGGTCCAGGGTATGGATCTGCCAACGCGCCGAATCCAGGGTCGCCGGCGGACACGGCGCCGCCGGGCTTGCCGGGCAAGGCTCGCCATAGGTGCGGTGCAGGTTGGCTGCGTAGAAATCGAACCAACGGCCTTGCTTGAAGTTGCGCCCCTGCGATGAGGCATTGCCATCGTCGTTGTTGCCCTGCCCATAGAAAGCTGCCAGCGGTTCACCCTCGCCGGGCAACGCCTTGAACATGCTCTCGCGGCCCGCCACGTAGGTGCGCCCGCCATCGGCGGCCACGGCATTGACACCCAGGGAATAGAACGCGTGCCCGTCCGGGGTCACCAGATACCAACGGCCATCGCGCTTCTCGGTGCGGAAGAACCCCTTGGCTTCGAATGCGGGCCCGGCTACCAGACCGCCATAAGCATCCAGCTGTTGCTTGCCACGGGCGTCGAGCCAGCCCTTGAGCTGCTGTTGTTCACGTCCCTGGGCGGCCTTCAGTTGCTCATCAGTGGTGATTTTTTCCGGCCAACGCCCGCGGGTGGACTGTCCATAGGCGTCGAGCAGCCCTTCGTAGGCGGCGGTGAACGCCTGGTCATCGTCCTGGATGCCGATCTTCTCGATCAGCAGGCTCTGGGCCACCTTGGGATTGGGAATACTCAAGCTGACGCCAACCACCTGTGCAAGGTCCACCTCCCCTGCACTGCTGGCGAGCAGAACACGCTGCCCTTCATATACCCACGGCATGGGCGGCCCGGCACGCATGCCCTGACTCAGTGGCGAACGGGCACGCAAAGGCACCATCACCGTCTGCGCGGGGCCTGCCGGCAGATCGATACGACTGCTCAGGATACGACCGTCGCTGCCCTGCACCGTCACATCCACGGTCAACGCCCAGTCCATGGCACTCTGCAACCGCAGGGTCAGGGCCTGGCCAGTCGACCAATCCCAGGCACCGCTCTGCGGGCTCAGACGCAAGGTCGGCTGCTGCACCGGGTTGAACACCACGCGCCGCAGCACCTCGCCCTCGCTGGTCTGCTCGGCGTTGTATTGCGGCATGTGGGCATCGGTTGTGGTCACATTGACCACCGCTGCCGGACGCACGAAGCTGAACAACGTCTGTTGCCCGGCCAGCAAGGGCGAACTGAACAACAGGGCGAGAACGACAGGCAGGGTGCGGCGGATCATAGGGTTGAAGCTCTCCTTCAGGACCCAGGGCCCGTGACAGGTAATGGACAGCTGGTCGCAGCCGAAGCCGCGACCGTCAGGAAATCTCCCGCCGGAACGGCGGCAGCGCATTGAGGATAGCCTTGCCATAGCGTTGGGTGACTAGGCGTCGGTCAAGCAGGGTGATGACGCCGCGGTCCTGCTCGGTGCGCAGCAGGCGCCCACAGGCCTGGATCAGGCGCAGCGAAGCGTCTGGGACGGCGATTTCCATGAACGGGTTGCCACCGCGGGCCTCGATCCACTCGGCCAGGGCCGCTTCGACCGGATCGTCCGGCACGGCAAAGGGGATCTTGGCGATGACCACGTGCTCACAATAAGCGCCGGGCAAGTCGACGCCTTCAGCAAAGCTCGCCAAGCCGAACAGCACACTGTGCTGGCCGTCATCCACGCGTGCCTTGTGCTTGTTCAGGGTTTCCTGTTTGGACAGGTTGCCCTGGATGAGCACCAGCTTGCGCCAGTCCCGGTCCAGGCCATCGAACACGTCCTGCATCTGCTTGCGTGAAGAGAACAGCACTAACGCGCCACGGGCCTCCTCGAGCATGCCAGGCAGCTCGCGAATGATCGCTGCCGTGTGCCCCGGCACGTCACGGGGATCGGCCCCCAGGTCAGGCACCCGAAGCAATCCCGCATCGCCATGCACGAACGGGCTGGGCACGACACAGGTGACCGCATCGCGTGGCAGGCCCGAGCGCATGCGGAATCGATCGAACTTGCCCAGGGCGGTGAGGGTCGCGGAGGTCACCAGAGCGCCGTGCGCGACATTCCACAAACTACGACGCAGCATTTCGGCGGCGAGGATGGGGCTGGCGTTGACCTCGATATCGAACAGCGCGCCACTTTCGGCGAGCGTGAGCCAGCGGGCCATGGGCGGACTGTCTTCGGGGTCTTCGGCGGTAAAGGCGGTCCACAGATCCCAGTTGCCCTGGGCGCGGGTCACCAGGCTGCCGAACAGCGGATACCATTCCTCGGCCTGGTGACTGGCGATACCGATGTTGACCTCACCATCCATGCCTTCCTTGAGCAAATCGGCCAAGCGGGTGAACAGGTCATTGAGACGGGCGAAGCCTTTCTTCAACTCGATGCCGACTTCGCGGATCTGCTCCGGCACCACGCCGCCTTCGAAACGGTAGCGTGGGCGCTCCCGACCTTCCATGTCTTCGCCAGGACGGAAGTCCGCGACCTGTTCACACAGGGTGAACATGAACTGTTGCTGGGTACGGACTTCCCGCGCCAGCTCCGGGACCTGCTCGATCAACTTGCCCAGATCCCCCGGCAACGGATGTTGGGCCAATAGTTTGGTGAGGTTCTTGGCGGTCTGCTCCAGCCAGTCCGCGGTCGAGCGCAGCCGCGAGTAATGAGCGAAGTGGCCAATGGCCTTGTCCGGCAGGTGATGGCCTTCGTCGAAGACATACATGGTGTCGCGCGGATCGGGCAACACGGCGCCACCGCCCAGGGCCAGGTCGGCCAGGACCATGTCATGGTTGGTGACAATCACATCGACCTTGCCCATGCCCTCGCGGGCTTTGTAGAACACGCACTGCTGGAAGTTCGGGCAATGGCGCCCCGTGCATTGACTGTGGTCGGTGGTCAGACGGGCCCAGTCCTGATCTTCCAGTGCCTCGGGCCAGCTGTCGCGGTCGCCATCCCAGCGATTGCCGGCGAGCCGCTCGATCATGCTGTTGAACAGCTTCTGGCTCTTTTCATCGACCTCGATACGAAAGCCTTCTTCCTCGAACAACTGCGCAGTGGCCGATTGGGCATGGCCCTCCTGCAGCAGGATGTCGAGCTTGGACAGACATAGGTAGCGACCACGGCCCTTGGCCAGGGCGAAACTGAAGTTGAGCCCGCTGCTGCGCATCAGGTCGGGCAGATCCTTGAAGACGATCTGCTCTTGCAGGGCGACGGTTGCAGTGGCGATCACCAGCCGCTTGCCAGCGGCCTTGGCGGCAGGAATGGCGGCCAGGCTGTAGGCAACGGTCTTGCCGGTACCGGTACCGGCCTCGACCGCGACCACGGCGGGCTCGCCCGCACGGCGACCTTCATCGTCACAGGCGATGTCGCCGAGCACCTTGGCCACTTCGGCAATCATCAGGCGCTGGCCGTAGCGGGGCTTGAGGCTCTTGGCTTCGAGAAAACGCGAATAGGCGCCCTGGATGGTGGCTTTGAGTTCGTTGCTGATCATGGTCTGCAGGCGCCCGGAGGGCTGGATAAATTTTCAGTGTTTCGCATGGGCCGGCTATCATACCCCGCTATTGCCCTTTATGCCGCATGGAGATCCGGATGCTTGCCTTTGCCCTGCCCTACACACTGCATGTCCTTGCGGCCCTGGTTTGGGTCGGCGGGATGTTCTTCGCCTGGCTGGTACTGCGGCCGGCGGCGGTTTCAGCCCTCGAAGGGCCTGCTCGACTGAAATTGTGGGTGGAAGTTTTCCGACGCTTTTTCCGATGGGTCTGGCTGGCGATGGTCATTCTGGCGATAAGCGGTATTGGGATGGTGCACATGCGCTTCAATGGGTTCGAGACTGCGCCGCGCTATATCCAGGTGATGATTGGGGGTGGGGTCGCCATGTTTGCGTTGTTCATGCGGATTCAGGCGCTTTTGCTGCCGGAACTGCGGGCGGCGGTGGCGGCTGAGGACTGGGCGGCGGGGGCTGGGGTACTTGGGCGGATTCGTCGGATGGTTGGGGTCAATTTGCTGTTGGGGATTGTGGTTGTGGGGGTGGCCAGTTCGCGGGTTTTGGTTTGAGGTTGGGCTTGGGCTTTCAGATTGTGTGAATATCTATTAATGGTGGTGGCGCTGCCGGCGCTTTTCGCCTTTACGGCGATCTACTTTTGCTATTGGGCACAAGTAGGCAAAAGCCGCGGGCTCCCACATCCGCCCCGCCCGTGGCGGGGTACCCTCTTCATTGCTCCATCTCGCGACTTCGGCTCACGCCGAAGGGCGCTGCGCCCCTGCCCCTACAGACACCTCCACTCGGCCTTCTGAGGTCGCGATTGGTGGTGCCTGGACTACCGCGTACCCAAGGCGAAAGCCGCGCAGCGGCACCAGGTTGAATGGCTGACAGTTGCTCTGCCGTCCCGGGGGCCTGATCAGCACGCCGAATGGAGGTACTTGGGACGAAGGCGAATCAGCTTCGCCCCAAAAACCAACTCATAACCGCTGAAGGACCAACTCCCCAGCCGCTCCCGCCAACCCAGGCTGCCCTTCCACACCTGGCCGTCCATCCGCACCGGCGTCGGTTCGATAAACAAGACATCCCTTGCTGGCGCCGCCCAGGCCAGCCTTGCCCGCCGCGCCCGGTTTGCCCGGTGCACCGCCATCGAGCCGGACCTGGATATGCTCTGCGGGGAATCCATCCGGCACCGCCAGGCGAATGCGTCCACCGGAAGCGCCATCGTGCCCGTTGCCACCGTCATCGCCGTTGGCACCGCGACTCGCCTGGCCCCAGGTGCAACCGCCAGCCTTGCCGTTGGCCCCGTCGAGCCCGACATAGCCTGGTGCACCGGCACCGCCTCGGGCATCGATCGACAAGCGCTGCGCTTGCACCCCGTTCAGCCTGAGTTCCAGGTCTCGCCCTGGTCGGGCCGCGCGTTCATAGGTCCCGGCAGCGCCTGGCGCACTGATTTCGCTGCCTTCACCGAGCACGGCAATGCCGGTTTCGATACGCAAAGGTGCCTCGGCGGGTGTAATCGCAATCCGTGCATCGCGTCCCAGCACCAGACGATCCACCTTCAGCTCGGTCAGCGTCGCAGGCAGCAACAGCGTCGCCGAATCGGCAATCTGCAAGTGTTCCAGGTGAACGCTGCTTGCCTTGTTCGGCAGGCGCAGCACCGAATGGGCCGCGACGTCCAGGCTTTCGGCCTGGGCCAGGGGGCTGCTCAGCGCCAGCAACAACATCAACTTACGCATGGCGTGGCGTCTCCAGAGGTTTGGGGATGGACATGACGTGAAAAATGCCTGTCAGCAAGATCTGCAGTCGATCGAACCAACGGTGGCTACGCCCGCGCAGGCTGCCGTTGAAGAACAGCACTTCCAGACAGTGCAGGCTCAGCACAAAGATGCCCACGGCATTGAGCAACAGATTGAACGGCAGCGGCTGCGGCATGAACAGGTTCACCAGCACCACCCACCAGAACACCACCGTCAGGGCCTTGCCCAGGCCCAGGATGAACTTCATACCCGCCCCCTGAATTTGTTGTTATGACTGCAAGGCCCGTGCAAGCGAGCCGTGCAGCCAACAGTAAACCTATGCCAGGGTAGGCGCCAGAGGTGTCAATTCAGGTGCAGTTCTACCCGTCGGTTACGGGCCCGACCTTCCTCCGTGTCGTTGTCGGCCACTGGCTCGCTTTCCCCGCGGCCTTGGCTGGTCACCTTGTCCGCTGCCAGCCCCTCACCGATCAAAAACTCCGCAACGCTGCTGGCGCGCTGCTCGGACAACCCCTGGTTGTAGGCATCGGCACCGACGCTGTCGGTGAAGCCAATGACCTTGATGCTGGCCACGCGTGGGTCGCTGAGCTGGGGGAGCAAGGAGCGCAGGCGTTGCTGGGCCTCGACGGTCAACTGCGCCGAGTCGAAGGCGAACAGTACTTGTCCCTGGTCATCCAGGGTGATGACCTCAGGCACCGGCGCTTCGCCTGCCGGGGGCGTCGTCGGATACTGCGGCAACGGGCAGCCCATGTGATTGACCGGCATACCGGCCGGCGTGTCAGGGCAGCGGTCGCGACGGTCAAAGACGCCATCGCCATCCTCGTCGCCATCCTGGGCATAACAGATCAAGCCACCAGCGATTGCGCCGAGCACACCACCACCGGCAGCCCAGCTGGAATTCTCAATGGCACCCAGGCCACCGCCGACCAGCCCACCTAACAGGCTGCACAGAGGCCAGGTCCTTTGATTGAGGAGCGCGCTGCCATCGCTGTGGGTGGCACAACCGGCGAGCAGGCTTGTAACCACCACCAGCGGCAACGCCGCCTTCGAGACAACACCCATGATCAATGCTCCTGTGTCACCGGTCTCTACCGGTCACCCGAGTAAAGACGCGCCCATGCCACTGCTCAAGGCATGGGCGCACGCCGTCAGCGCTGGATCTTGATCTCGGTGCGACGGTTCATGGCACGGCCATCGGCAGTCGCGTTATCGGCGACCGGCTGGGACTCCCCGGCCCCTACCACCGCAACGAAGCTGCTACGTGGCACACCGCTTTCGACCAGGTAGTCGGTGACCGAGTGGGCACGACGCTCGGACAGCTTCTGGTTGTAGGTATCGGAACCCACACTGTCGGTATGCCCGGTGACGGTCAGGCGAGCGCTGGGCGCTTCCTGCTTCAGGCGGGTGGCGATGGTATTGAGTCGCTCCTTGTCGGAAGCAGTCAGGCGGGCGGAGTCGAATTCGAAGTGCACGTCGCGGATGACGATGACTTCTTCCTTCTGTACCACCACTTCCTCGACCGGGGCCGGTGCGGGTGGGCAACCGTTGGCATCGACCTGCACACCGCGCGGCGTGCCCGGGCACTTGTCACGGCTGTCCGGCACGCCATCGCCATCTTCGTCGCCATCGCCATGGGCCCAGCAGTAGCCCGCCGCCAGGCCACCGCCAAGCAGCGCGCCCCAACCAGCCCAGGTGGAGCTCTCGATGGCGCCAAGGGCCGCGCCACTTACACCCCCGACGGCAGCACACTTCGGCCAGTCGGTTTTTTGCAAACCTGCACAACCAGTCAACACGCTGGTGAGCAGGACCAGGGGTATCGCTGTGCGTACTATGCTCATCTTGTCGCATCTCCTAGGGGGGAATCGGCATAAGACCGATCCTTCGGAGTAAAGACCGCTCGCTTCCTCTCTGCCAGCAATAAGCCACATATGGCTCCACGCCTCTTTGCCGAGCGCTCCTGGCCCGATAGGCTAGGACGACCTGAACGAGGATTGGCAATGATCGACAGTTTCTCCCAGCGCACCCCGCAGCAGGCCCTGGCAGCCCTGCTCGAGCGCTTCACACCTGCGCGTTTGTTGCTGGTGGGCACCCGTTTCCCGGCCTTGGACGCCTTCGCCCAGGCGCATCCGCAGGTGCATATCGAAGTCGTCCCGCCGGGCCCATTGCCCGCACCGGCCGCCGCCCAGCGCTTTGACCTGGCGGTACTGGTGGATTGCCTGGAGCACCTGCCCAAGCGCACCGGCCTTCAGTTACTAGGCGGCATCCGCAACCTCAATGCCAGCCGCGTCGCGGTGCTGGCCGACCTGCAGGCCTGCGGCTGGCAGGACACGGATTTCTTCGCCCTGGCGCTGTCGGCCAGCGAGAAGTTCCGGCGAGACGAGCAGGTATTGAGCCTGTTCACCTATGATCTACATGACTACAAGCAGGTCCCGGACTGGCTCAATGCCAAGTTCTGGGCAAACCCTGAAAATTTCGGCAAGTACTGGTGGTGATTCAATGAGTGTTTCGGTCTGTCCCTGCGGCAGTGGCAACCTGCTCGATGCCTGTTGCGGGCGTTACCACGCTGGCACCCCAGCGCCCGATGCCCAGACGCTGATGCGCTCGCGCTACTGCGCCTACGTGCTCGGCCTGATCGACTACCTGGTGGACACCACCCTGCCCGCCCAGCAGGCCGGTCTGGACCGCGCCGCTATCGCCACCTGGAGTGCCCAGAGCACCTGGCTTGGCCTGGAGGTCGAGCGGGCCGAGGTACTGGGCGGGCAACCCGAGCATGCCTTCGTCAGCTTCACCGCACGCTGGCATGACCAGCACGGCGACCACCAGCACCACGAGCGTTCCGCATTCGTCCAGCACGGCGGGCGTTGGTACTTCATCGACCCAACGGTAGCGCTCAAGGCCGGGCGCAACGACCCTTGCCCCTGCGCCAGCGGCCAGAAATTCAAGAAATGCTGCGCCAGTTACATCGGTAGCTGACCATGATCACCCTGGCCCGCCTGTCCGCCCTGTCACTGCTGCTGACGCTGCTGGCCGGCTGTGCGAGCTGGGGAGGCGACGACTGGCGCGAACCCCAGGTGCACTTGGTCCGGGTCGAGACGGTCAAGGCCCGGTTGCTGCAACAAGAATTCATCCTCCACGTGCGGGTCGAGAACCCCAACGACAGCCGCTTGTTCATCCGCAGCCTGGACTACTCGGTACGCCTGAACGACCTGCTGCTGGTGCAGGATGAAGCCAGCCTGTGGCGCAGCGTCGGCGGCCATGCCCAGCGCACCTTCAAGATCACGGCCCGCACCAACCTGTGGCAACAGCTCAAGCCCTTGGCCAAGATGCTCAAGCGCGAGCAGCCCTTGCACTATCGCCTGCAGGCCGACCTGCACACCGGGCTGATCATCCATCGGGACCTGCACTTGTCGCGCAGTGGTGAGATAATCCCCGGCGATCTTCAACCGGAGTAACCCTGCAATGACCCAGCAACCCCATGTTCATGGTCCAGACTGCAACCACGGTCACGACCATCACCATGATCACGACCACGGCCACGTACACGGCCCGCACTGCAACCACGGCCACCAAGAGCCGGTGCGCAACGCCCTGAAAGACGTTGGTCGCAACGACCCGTGCCCCTGCGGTAGCCAAAAGAAATTCAAGAAGTGCCACGGGGCCTGACCCTGCGGCAAGCGGCAAGTTTCAAGCGACAAGAAAAGCAGGCTCGCGCTCGAGCTGCTTTAACTTGAAGCTTGAAACTTCAGGCCCGGCCAACCACTGGGCAGCCCCCTGAAAATAAAGCCTCCAGGTACCTTGCACGGCGACCGCGCGCTCACTAACGTAGCGCCTTTCCAAATCCCGCCACGCCCTGCAGGAGCCTTGTCATGGCCGCCCCCGTCCTTCCTCCCTTCCGCCTTCGGTTCGGCCCCGCTGCCGTCGTGCTCGGCATGTTCGGTCTTGCCGGCTGCCAGGTGGGCGGCTACCAGGACAGCGTGCCTCCGACCACCGGCATGCAGCCGCTCAAGGGCCTGGCGCAGAATGTCTCGGTGCGCCGCAACGCCATGGGCGCGCCCCTGATCGAAAGCAGCAGCTTCCATGATGCGCTGTTCAGCCTGGGCTACGTTCAGGCCGGTGATCGTATCGAGCAGATGGTCGCCATGCGCCTGCTGGCCCAGGGGCGCCTGGCCGAGCTGGCCGGCCCGGACGCCTTGGACATCGACCGCCTGATGCGCGCTGCCAACCTCAAGCAAAGCGCCGGGCAGCTGTACGCCGATGCCTCGCCGCGCCTGAAGCGCTTCTTCGAAGTCTATGCCCGCGGGGTCAACGCCTATCTGTTCCGCTACCGCGACAAGCTGCCGGCCGACCTGGCCCGCAGTGGCTATCGCCCGGAGTACTGGAAGCCTGAGGATTCGGCGCTGATCTTCAGCCTCTATGCCTTCAGCCAGTCGGTGAACCTGCAGGAAGAACTCGCCGCCCTGACCCTGGCGCAGAAAGTGGGCAGCGACAAGCTCGCCTGGCTGCTGCCAGGCGCCCCGGACGAGCCCTTGGCCGAGTCCGAACTGGACAAGCTCAAAGGCCTGAATCTGGCGAGCCAGTTGCCTGGCCTCGAGCGCTTGGAGGCTGCCGGGCAGAAGCTCGCCGACCTCGGCCTGCTGGGCAGCCCCGGTTCAGCCAACCTGGCGCTGTCGCCGCAACGCAGCCGCAGCGGCAAGAGCCTGCTGGCCAGCGACAGCCGCGCTACCTGGGCCCTCGCGCCGGTGCAGATCCACACGGGCAAGTATCAGGTCGCCGGCCTCGCCCTGCCGGGCCTGCCCATCGTCCTCGCCGGCTACAACGGCAAGCTGGCCTGGAGCAGCAGCGCGGTGATGGCCGACAACCAGGACCTGTATCTGGAGCAACTGCGTCACCAGGGCAATCAGGTGAGCTACCTGGCCGATGGCAAGTGGCAGCCTGCCCGTGCACGCAGCGAAACCTTCTTCGTCCGCGGCCAACGTCCCCTGCGTGAAGTCATGTACGACACCCGTCACGGCACCTTGCTCAGCCAACCGGCCAATGCCAGCCTCGGCCTGGCCCTGAACCTGCCGCAACTCAAGGGCGATCGCAGCCTTGACGCGCTGTTCGACCTGACCCGCGCATCGTCGGTGGAGCGCGCCTTCGACACGACCCGCGAAGTCGGCGCCGCCGCCCTGAACTTCGTCTTCGCCGAGCCGCAGCACATCGGCTGGCAAGTCAGCGGCCGCTACCCCAACCGCCGTGAAGGCCAGGGTCTCCTGCCCTCCCCCGGCTGGGACAGCCGATATGACTGGGATGGCTATGCCGACCCGATGCTTCACCCGTATGACCAGGATCCGGTCGCCGGCTGGGTCGGCCATGCCAACCAGCGCAGCCTGCCACGTGGTTACGGTATGCAACTATCCAACACCTGGTACTACCCCGAGCGCGCCGAGCGCCTGGCCCAGCTGGCCGGCAACGGTCGCCACGACAGCCGCAGCCTGATGGCCCTGCAGAACGACCAGGTCACCCTGCTGGCGGACAAACTCAAGCAGATGTTCGACGCCCCGGGCATGGCCCAGTCGCTCACTCAGGCGATCGACGCCTTGCCGGCCGCCCAGCGGGACAAGGCCCGTGAAACCCTGACCCGGCTCAAGGCCTTCGATGGCCGTCTGAGCCCGGTGTCGGCCGATGCCGCGTTGTATGCGTTGTTCCTGCAGGAGGTCGCACGTCAGACCTTCCTCGATGAACTGGGTCCAGAGTCCAGCCCAGCCTGGCAGGCGTTCATCGGCAATGCGCAGCTTTCCTACTCGGCCCAGGCCGACCACTTGCTGGGCCGCGAAGACAGCCCGTTCTGGGATGACCGCAACACGCCGCAAAAAGAAGACAAACCCGCCATTCTCGCCCGCAGCCTGGCTGCGGCCGTGGATACCGGCATTGCTCAGCTGGGCAACGACCGTCGCACCTGGCAGTGGGGCAAGCTGCACCAGTACCGCTGGCCCGCACCGGCCTACCATGGCCTGGGGGATGCCATCAGCCGCAGCCCCATGGCTGCGGGCGGCGATTTCAGCACACTGGCACTGACACCGTATGCCTGGGGCAAGAGCTTCGACACCCAGCTGCCGGCGTCGGCCCGCATGATCGTCGATTTCGGCCAGGCCGAACCGCTGCAGGTGCTGACCAGCAACGGCCAGTCCGGCAACCCGGCGAGCCGGCATTACAGCGATGGCCTGGATGCCTGGTTCCAGGGGCGCTTCATGAGCCTGCCGCTGCAACAGCAGAACTTCTCCCGCGCCTACGGCTCGCAGCGACTCACGTTGGTCCCTGGCCGCTGACGGCGCCCCTCCCCCGCGCTCATTGCCTCCCATCCGCCGCGACGTCCCCTTCGGACGCTCGCGGTTGGCTTCACCTGAGCCTGGGATGTCGCCAGTGCGACGCTGAAGATAAACGCCCGCCCAAGCTCGGCAGTAGGCGCAACGGCCGAAGTTATGCTTCTATCTTTCTGCCGACTGTTATCGCAGACCGTATTCGCCACTTCAGCCAGGACCACCATGCACCATTCGACCCACGACCTGTTGTCCCCCGTCCCGGGCATTGCCCGCCAGCTTCATAGCTTCCACTTCGGCCCCCGCGGCGGTGGCAAGGTATATATCCAGGCGTCACTGCATGCCGATGAGCTCCCAGGCATGCTGGTGGCCTGGCACCTGAAGCGACGTCTGCTGGAACTGGAGCAGGATGGGCGGCTGCAACGCGAGATCATCCTGGTGCCGGTGGCCAACCCCGTTGGCCTGGAGCAGGTGCTGCTGGACGCGCCCCTGGGACGCTTCGAGCTGCAAAGTGGCGAGAACTTCAACCGCAACTTCGTTGACTTGTCCGACAGCATCGGTGATCAGATCGAAGGGCATCTGAAGCAGGATCCCTCACACAACCTGGCGCTGATCCGCGAGTACCTGCGCCGAGGCCTGGATGCGCATCCGGCGCGCACTCCGCTGCAGTCGCAACGCCTGACCTTGCAGCGCCTGGCGTGCGACGCCGATATGGTTCTAGACCTACATTGCGATTTCGAGGCAGTGGAGCATCTGTACACCACACCGGAGGCCTGGGATCAGGTCGAGCCGCTGGCCCGTTATCTGGGGGTGCAGGCCAGCCTGCTGGCCACCGATTCCGGCGGCCAATCGTTCGATGAATGCTTCAGCCTGGTGTGGTGGCAATTGCAGCAGCGCTTCGGCAAGCAGTTCCCCATCCCCCTAGGCAGCTTCTCGGTGACCGTCGAGCTGCGCGGACAGGCTGATGTCAGCCACGACCTGGCGACCCAGGATTGCCAAGGAATACTCAATTTCCTGACCCATGCAGGGGTCATTTCAGGCGAGGCTCCCGCCCTGCCGCCACTGGCCTATCCGGCAACGCCGCTGGCCGCTGTGGAGCCTGTAATGGCGCCGCTGGGCGGCCTGCTGGTCTTCCACGCGACACCCGGCCAGTACCTGAAGGCGGGCGAGCTGATCGCTGAAGTCATCGATCCGTTGAGCGACCGGGTGACCGCCGTGCGCAACACACAACCCGGCCTCCTCTACGCACGCAGCGTGAGGCGCATGGCCACTGCTGGCATGGTCATCGCCCATGTTGCGGGCGAGCAGGTCTGTCGCAGCGGTTATCTGCTGGCCAACTAAGCCCGTTGTGCAGCCTGGCGGTCAGGCCACTGGCGAAGGTGGTGGCTCGTCAGGCAGGCTCGGCTCTCCCGGCTCCATGGGCGGTGACTCGCCAGGCTCGGGGGGCTGCGGGGTATCGGGGTCGGGCTGATGGGGCACGCCACCGGCGTGTACGGGCGTTGAAGGATGCGCCAGCAGTGACCATGCCAGTAGCCCGATCTGGTTGGGCTGGAGGACGGCCAGCTTCGCGCTGATTGCGGGGTGAAGTTTCATTGGCGGCTCCCGGCGAGGCCCGATGCGCGTCATGCGCACCGGATCGTTCTAGCCATTGGAGTGCCCGGCGGGCGAGGAATTCCCCGCGCTCGTCGCCTCAGGTGCGCGGCAGGGTGACGCCGCGCTGCCCTTGGTATTTGCCGCCGCGATCCTTATAGGAGACTTCGCATTCTTCATCGGATTCGAGGAAGAGCATCTGCGCCACGCCTTCGTTGGCATAGATTTTCGCGGGCAGGGTGGTGGTGTTGGAGAACTCGAGGGTCACATGCCCCTCCCACTCCGGCTCCAGCGGGGTGACGTTGACGATGATGCCGCAACGCGCGTAAGTGCTCTTGCCCAGGCAGATGGTCAGGACATTGCGCGGGATGCGGAAGTACTCGACGGTACGGGCCAGGGCGAAGGAGTTCGGCGGGATGATGCACACGTCGCTCTTGACGTCGACGAAGCTGCCGGCGTCGAAGTTCTTCGGGTCGACGGTGGCCGAGTTGATGTTGGTGAAGACCTTGAATTCATCGGCGCAGCGCACGTCATAGCCGTAGCTGGACACGCCGAAGGAAATGACCCGGCTGTCTTCGCCGCCGCGCACCTGGCGCTCGACGAACGGTTCGATCATGCCGTGTTCCTGCGCCATGCGGCGAATCCACTTGTCCGATTTGATGCTCATGGCGGGAGTGTCCTGAAAGTGCAAGGTGAAAAACGAGACGCGCATCTTACCGGTCCCGGCGCCTGCGGCAAAGTTCCATCCCGCAATCCCGCGCCGGACGGGAGCTGCAGCCGCCGCCGATCCGATTTTCGACAAAGCCGTCATTGACCATTGGCAGGTCGGGGAAAGTGGGTTAAGGTGGCGCCACTGTGCTGCACGTGACACCGAGAATCTCTGTTTGATGCACGATTCCTATCGGCCCATCGCTGAATTTTCCGCTCTCTTTGCACTCAGTCCCGGCCAGGGTGTTCCTGTGCCGAAATCTACTTTGTCCAAGGAGACATACCATGTCCAACCGCCAATCCGGTACCGTCAAGTGGTTCAACGATGAGAAGGGCTACGGCTTCATCACCCCTCAGTCGGGTGACGACCTGTTCGTACACTTCAAGGCCATCCAGGCTGACGGCTTCAAAACCCTGAAAGAAGGCCAGGCTGTTACTTTCGTCGCTACCCGCGGCCAGAAAGGCATGCAGGCTGAAGAAGTTCGCATCGAAGGTTAATCCTTCTTTCGCGCTTCAAAAAAACCCGCCAATTGGCGGGTTTTTTTATGCCTGATCGATAGGTTTGCGCAGGCTTCTTCGCGGATAAACCCGATCCCACAGGCTGGCTTAACCTGTGAGAGCGGGTTTATCCGCGAAGCAGACGAGCCAGCCCTGCGAATCAGTCCTCGCTGATAGTGATGTTCGGCATCGCCGGCGCCGCAGCCTCCTGCAGCACGATCCGCGCGCCCACCTGGCGGGCCAGCTCCTGGTACACCATGGCGATCTGGCTTTCCGGCTCGGCAATGGCGGTCGGCTTGCCATTGTCGGCCTGTTCGCGGATCAGCATCGAAAGCGGCAGCGAGGCCAGCAGGTCGACGCCATACTGGGCCGCCAGCTTCTCGCCGCCGCCCTCGCCGAACAAGTGCTCGGCATGACCGCAATTCGAGCAGATGTGCACGGCCATGTTCTCCACCACGCCCAGCACTGGGATGTTGACCTTGCGGAACATCTCCACGCCTTTCTTCGCATCCAGCAGCGCCAGATCCTGCGGGGTGGTCACGATCACCGAACCTGCCACCGGCACTTTCTGCGCCAGGGTCAACTGGATGTCGCCAGTGCCCGGTGGCATGTCGATCACCAGATAGTCCAGGTTGTCCCACGCCGTCTGGGTCACCAGTTGCAGCAGGGCTCCGGAGACCATAGGGCCGCGCCAGACCATCGGTGTGTTGTCATCGGTGAGGAATGCCATCGACATGACTTCCACGCCATGGGCCTTGATCGGCACGAACCACTTCTGTTCGCGGATCTGCGGGCGGGTGCCCTCGGCGATACCGAACATGACGCCTTGGCTCGGACCATAGATATCGGCGTCCAGGATGCCGACCCGGGCGCCTTCCCGAGCCAGAGCCAAGGCCAGGTTGGCCGCGGTGGTGGACTTGCCCACCCCGCCCTTACCCGAGGCCACGGCGATGATGTTCTTGACGTTTGCCATGGCCGGCACCTGGGCCTGCGCCTTGTGCGTCGCGACCACGCACTCGATCGACACCTGCGCGGCAGTGACGCCGTCGAGGTTCTCGATGGCCGTGCCCAGCACCTGCGCCCAGCCATTCTTGAACAGCCCGGCCGCATAACCCAGCTGCAATTGCACATTGACCTGGCCACCCTGGATGTCGATGGCGCGCACGCAACCGGCGCTGACCGGATCCTGGTTCAGGTAGGGGTCGGTGTACTGGCGAAGCACGCCTTCGACGGCGGCACGTGTGACGGCACTCATGGAGGCTCCCATTGGCAGGCTGTAGATCGAACAGGTGCCTATGCTAACCCGTCAATCGTCAGCAGATGCGTCCTTGGGGTGAAATATATTCGTGAGCCCTTTATAGTTGCCGATCATCTTTATTTTCCATCCTGTCGCCAGATTAAGTAGCCGAGCCACCATGTCCGAGCCACGCCAGATTCTCGTCACCAGCGCCCTGCCCTATGCCAACGGTTCAATCCACCTTGGCCATATGCTCGAGTACATCCAGACGGACATGTGGGTTCGCTTCCAAAAGCTGCGCGGCAACCAGTGCATCTACGTCTGCGCCGACGACGCCCACGGCTCGGCCATCATGCTGCGCGCCGAGAAGGAAGGCATCACGCCCGAACAGCTGATCGCCAATGTCCAGGCCGAGCACAGCAGCGACTTCGCCGACTTCCTGGTCGACTTCGACAACTTCCACTCGACCCACTGCGAAGAAAACCGCGAACTGTCGAGCCTCATCTACACCCGCCTGCGCGACGCCGGCCACATCGCCACCCGTTCGGTCACCCAGTATTACGACCCCGAGAAAGGCATGTTCCTGGCCGACCGTTTCATCAAGGGCACCTGCCCCAAATGCGCGGCTGAAGACCAGTACGGCGACAACTGCGAAAAATGCGGTGCCACCTATGCGCCCACTGAGCTGAAGAACCCGAAATCGGCCATCTCCGGCGCCACCCCGGAGCTGCGCGACTCCCAGCACTTCTTCTTCAAGCTCCCGGATTTCCAGGCCATGCTGCAGCAGTGGACCCGCAGCGGCACCCTGCAGGAAGCCGTCTCGAACAAACTCGCCGAGTGGCTGGATTCGGGCCTTCAGGAATGGGACATCTCCCGTGATGCACCGTACTTCGGCTTCGAGATTCCAGGCGAGCCAGGCAAGTACTTCTACGTCTGGCTGGACGCCCCGATCGGCTACATGGCCAGCTTCAAGAACCTCTGCGCGCGTCGTCCGGAACTGGACTTCGACGCGTTCTGGAAAGAAGACTCCAAGGCCGAGCTGTACCACTTCATCGGCAAGGACATCGTCAACTTCCATGCCCTGTTCTGGCCGGCCATGCTCGAAGGTTCGGGCTTCCGTAAACCGACCGGCATCAACGTGCACGGCTACCTGACCGTCAACGGCGCCAAGATGTCCAAGTCGCGCGGCACCTTCATCAAGGCGCGCACCTACCTGGACCACCTGGGCCCCGAATACCTGCGTTACTACTATGCCTCCAAGCTCGGCCGTGGCGTCGACGACCTGGACCTGAACCTCGATGATTTCGTGCAAAAGGTCAACTCCGATCTGGTCGGCAAGGTGGTCAACATCGCCAGCCGCTGCGCAGGCTTCGTGCACAAGGGCAACGAGGGCGTTCTGGTCGCCGGCGACGCCGCCCCCGAGTTGAGCGAGGCTTTCCTCGCCGCCGCGCCGTCGATTGCCGAAGCCTACGAGAACCGTGACTTCTCCCGTGCCATGCGTGAAGTCATGGCCCTGGCCGACCGCGCCAACGCCTGGATCGCCGACAAGGCCCCGTGGTCCCTGGCCAAGCAGGAAGGCAAGCAGGACGAAGTCCAGGCGATCTGCGCCCAGGGCATCAACCTGTTCCGCCAGCTGGTGATCTTCCTCAAGCCGGTACTGCCGCTGCTGGCCGCCGACGCCGAGGCCTTCCTCAACGTCGCGCCCCTGACCTGGAACGATCACCTGTCGCGCCTGGAAAACCACACGCTTAACCCGTTCAAGGCGCTGATGAGCCGTATCGAGCCTGCCAAGGTCGAGGCCATGGTCGCCGCCAGCAAGGAAGACCTGGCCGCCGCCCAATCCACCGTCCCGGCTGGCAACGGCGAGCTGACCAAAGATCCGCTGTCGCCAGAGGTCGAATTCGACACCTTCGCTGCGGTCGACCTGCGCGTGGCGCTGATCGTCAAGGCCGAAGCCGTGGAAGGGGCCGACAAGCTCCTGCGCCTGACCTTGGACATCGGCGACGAGCGTCGCAACGTGTTCTCCGGCATCAAGTCGGCCTATCCAGACCCGGCCAAGCTTGAAGGCCGTCTGACCATGATGGTCGCCAACCTCAAGCCACGCAAAATGCGCTTCGGCGTGTCCGAGGGCATGGTTATGGCAGCCGGCCCTGGCGGCGAAGAAATCTACCTGCTCAGCCCCGACAGCGGCGCCAAACCAGGCCAGCGCATCAAATAAGCGTCCTTCTGCCCCGGCCAAGCGCCGGGGCATTTCCATCCCCTGCCGCCTACCGGATAATGACGGCAGCCCCGGCCATCGGCATCCCCATGAACGACTACGTCTTGGTTCTGGTCAGCGCTGCGCTGGTCAACCACCTGATCCTGCACCGGGCGCCGGTTTCCCGCCTGCGGATCCACGTGCTGGGCGCATCCACAGCCTTGCTCACGCTGCTGGGCCTGCCGCTTGGAAAGCTGTTGCACGATCAGGTATGGATGACATTGGGGCTGCAGGACATGCAACTGTTCCTGTTCCTGCCACTACTGGCGTTACTGGCCTGGGCCATGGCGTATGCACTCAAGCGGATACAACCCACCTGGCCGTTGGAGGGCTTGCCGCTATGGCTGCTCTGCAACAGCCTGGTGCTAGGCTTTCTGCTACAGGTCACCCAGGCGAATGATCGATGGCTGGCCGTGTGGGGCTGGGGCGTGATCGGCGGATTGGGCTTCTGGCTGGCCCTAGCACTGTTCGATGACCTGCGCCAGCGCAGCGATCATCCAGACATTCCCAACGCCTTGCGTGGCCTTCCGATCGAACTGGTCGGCGCTGGGGTGATGGCCATGGCGTTTTCCGGCTTCAACGGATTATTTACACAATGAGTCTGATTCAACGCATCGACGCCCTGCTGCCGCAAACCCAATGTGGCAAATGCGGCCACACGGGCTGCCGGCCTTATGCCCAAGGGCTGGCTGCGGGCGAAGCGATCAATAAATGCCCACCGGGTGGTGAAGAAACCATCGCCGCCCTCGCCCAGTTGCTCAAGGTGCCCGTCATTGCCCTGGACACCGAGCGCGGCAGCGCACCACCGCAGGTCGCCTTCATCCGCGAGGCCGAGTGCATCGGGTGTACCAAATGCATCCAGGCGTGTCCGGTAGATGCCATTGTCGGCGCCGCCAAGCTGATGCACACGGTCATCGCCAGCGAATGCACCGGCTGCGACCTGTGTCTGGCGCCTTGCCCGGTCGATTGCATCGACCTGCTACCCCTGCCGAACAAGATCGTACCGATCGTCGGCGGCCTCGCCCACACCGCTGAAGAGCGCGATGCCCGCGCCAAACGTCGCGACCACGCCCGTCATCGCCACGAACAACGCAATGCCCGACTGCAGCGCGATGAAGCGCGCCGCCAGGCTGAGCGTCTCGCGCGCAGTCCAGGGACCGCAAGCACCCAGACAGCCAGCACCGAGGCAGCGTCCGACCCGATCAAAGCCGCTATCGAACGGGTCAAGGCGCAAAAAGCTGCCAGCAACGATGCTGCGCTCAAGCAGGCCAAGATCGCCGCCGCCATGAGCCGCACGCAACTGAACAAAGCCCGCAGTGCCTTCGGCGCCGCACCGAACGAGGCGCAGCTCGCCCAGTTACACCTGCTGGAGAAAGCAGCCACAGACGCCCAACAGCACCTCGATGCCCTCCAAGCCGGGGCGGATCATGCCCGGGCCTGATCCACGCTTGCAAAGCACCATGGGCCAGGTGCTGCTGGCCTGTGTGCCTGGCCTGCTGGGGTTGCTTTGGCTGTACGGCTGGGGGGTGTTGTTCAACTTGCTGTTCTGCGCAAGTACCGCGCTAGCCTGCGAAGCGCTGCTCCTGGCCCTGCGCGGCCATCCTCCACAGCCGACGCTGGCCGATGGCAGCGCCTTGGTGACCGCCGTGCTGCTGTCCGCCGCACTTCCCTCCCATGCCCCCTGGTGGTTGCCGGTCATCGCCACGAGCATCGCCATCGGCATTGGCAAACAAGCTTTTGGCGGCGTCGGCCGCAACCTCTTCAACCCCGCGATGGTCGGCTATGCCTTCGTGCTCCTGAGCTTCCCGTTGCAGATGAATCAATGGCCGGGCCAATCGCCTGGGCTCATGGAAAGCCTGCACGGACTTTGGGCCCACAGCGGACAAATCGACGCCTGGGCTACCCCAACGGTGCTCGATGGCCTACGTCACAATCGCAGCCTGACCATCGACGAACTGTTCACGCAGCACCCAGGGTTCGGCGCGGTCGGGGGGCGAGGCAGCGAATGGGTGAATGCCGGGTTCCTAGTGGGCGGGCTGTTCCTGCTTCAGCGCAAGATCATCAGCTGGCACGCGCCGGCAGGATTGCTCGGCGGGTTATTCCTGTTCAGTCTGCTGTGCTGGAACGGTTCGGGCTCCGACTCCAATGGCTCGCCCCTGCTGCACCTGTTTTCCGGCTCCACCATGCTGGCCGCGTTCTTCATCGCCACTGAGCCTGTGTCCGGCCCCAAGAGTGCTCAAGCCCGGCTGCTGTTCGGTTTCGGCACGGGTTTACTCATCTACTTGATCCGAACCTGGGGGAGCTACCCCGACGGTACTGCGTTCGCCATCTTACTGATGAACCTTGTCGTGCCGGTTCTGGAGCGATATGCCGCACGCCGCACGCAGGCCATGCCATGAACCGTACAGCGCGTGGTGCCCTGTTGGTGACGATGGTCGGCGTACTGTCACTGGGCGTGACGCTGACCTGGAGGCATTGGACGCGCCCGGCGATCCAGCAAGCCGAGCAACAACTGCAAAACCGTCAATGGCTTTCAGTGCTTCCTGACAGCAGCTACGACAACCAGCCCCTGCAAACGCCCCTGGCCCTGCGCGATGCCCGCCTGCCCCATAGCGAACTGCTCGCCGGCTACCGTGCCACACTGGGGGGAAAGCCGAGCGCCATCTTGCTGCGCAGTCAGGTTCAGGGCTATGCCGGCCCGATAGTCCTGGCGATCGCTATCGCTCCCGATGGCCGCCTGCTGGGCATCCAGGTGCTCGAACAACAAGAAAGCCCAGGACTGGGGGCCCGGTTGATCGATCCTGGCGTGCACTGGTTGGCTCAATTTGCGGGTCACACCGCGACCAGCCGATGGGCACTGAAGCGCGATCAAGGGGACTTCGATCAGCTGGCGGGGGCCACTGTCACCTCACGAGCGGTGATCGACGCTTTGCAGGACGCCTTGCGCTATTTCGACACACATCGAACCGTGCTGCTGGAGGCGCGTGCTCATGACTAGGTTCGGGCTACTGGGAGTGAGCGCGATATCGTTGGTCGGCGCCACTTCGACACTGGCGCAAGGGGTGATGATTGGCCTGTGCGCGGCCGGGATGATCATCATCCACCAGACCTTGATGGTCCCACTGCGCAAGACGCCGGCTGACACTCCCCGCTTGCTGGCCAGTCTGCTGCTGCTCGCGGGTCTGGCCAGTTGCCTGCAATTGGGCTTGAACGCTTGGTCGCTGCCTCTGGCACTGGCGCTCGGCCACTACCCGGCCTTGCTATGCATGCAGAGCCTCGCAGTGGACTACCTGCTGCCCACGACGGAGCGCTGGCGTCATCTTGCTGTTTATGTGGTCGCCCTGTTGGTGCTGTGCACACTGCTTGGCGCCTGTCGACAATGGCTGGCAAGCGGGCCAGGCATCCACCTGGCGAGCCTTGCACCAGGCGGTTTGATACTGCTTGGCCTGCTGCTGGCCCTGTACAATCGCCTGCGCCCGGGGCCTGCCCCCTCACGCCGTCAAGGAAGCCTTTGAGCCCATGAATGCTGCCAAACGCCTCGAGATCTTTCGCAGGCTGCACGAAGACAATCCCGACCCGAAAACCGAACTGGCCTACACCACGCCTTTCGAACTGTTGATTGCTGTGATCCTTTCCGCACAGGCGACAGACGTCGGCGTCAACAAAGCTACCGCTCGACTGTATCCAGTTGCCAATACCCCAGAGGCTATCTATGCCCTGGGTGTCGAAGGACTAAGCGAATACATCAAGACCATCGGCCTCTATAACAGCAAAGCCAAGAACGTCATCGAAACGTGTCGTTTGCTGATTGAGCATCATGGCAGCGAAGTGCCACAGACCCGCGAAGCCCTGGAAGCATTGCCTGGCGTAGGTCGCAAAACTGCGAACGTAGTGCTCAACACCGCCTTCCGCCAGCCCGCCATGGCGGTCGATACGCATATTTTCCGTGTCAGCAATCGCACCGGCATCGCCCCTGGCAAGACCGTGCTGGAGGTGGAAAAGAAACTCATGAAGTTCGTGCCCCGAGACTATCTGCTCGACGCGCACCACTGGCTCATCCTCCATGGACGCTATGTCTGCCAAGCGCGTAAGCCTCGCTGTGGAAGCTGTCGGATCGAAGACTTGTGTGAGTACAAGCACAAAACTTCTGACGATTGATGCAATAGAAAGAAATGGTTGTATACGATTGAAAAAATCTTTTTTACCGGAATCAGGTTTCTCGCTATAAGGACGGCCAACGGCCCTTTGGCTTGGAGTGACTCATGAGCACCGATAAAGACGAGCTGTCAATCGACGACGAATTTTCCACCTCGGAAGACGACGCAGAGCCTCAGGTGGAACCTGCAAAGACCAATTTGAGCAAACGCCGCACCATCGACAACCTTCTCGAGGAGCGGCGCCTGCAAAAGCAACTCGCCGATTTTGACTACGACCTGTGAGGGGTCAGGCGTCCTTATAGCCTCCCTTGCGGAGGCTTGGTGTTTCAGGGGCGGGACAAGCCATGGCGCTGGGCGAGTTCGATGAGATCGACCAGCGAATGGGCATTGAGCTTGAGTAATAGACGCGTCTTGTAGGTGCTCACCGTCTTGTTGCTGAGGAACATGCTGTCAGCGATTTCCTTGTTGCTCTTGCCGCTGGCCAGTTCCTTCAACACCATCACCTCCCTGCCGGAGAGACGCTGGACCATCTCCTCCTCGCTACCGCCTTTCACGCATCCCCGAGTCTTGTGCAGCGCTTGATTGGGGAAATAGCTGTATCCGGACAGCACCGCCTTGATCGCACTGAGCAACTCGGTCAGGTCTTGCTGCTTGCACACATAACCGGCGGCGCCGGCCTGCATGCAACGCATCGAAAAATGCCCCGCAGCCTGCGAGGTCAGCACTAGCACTTTGCTGCCTGGGCTAATGCATGCCATGCGGGCAATGACCTCCAGGCCATCGAGCTTCGGAATACCGATATCCAGTATCACGATGTCCGGAAGATGCTCCCGGATCAATTGCAAGGCATCCACACCATTGTCGGTTTCCGCCACCACCTCGTATCCATGCCGCTCCATCAGCATGCGTACGGCAAGACGAATTACCGGATGATCATCCACGATAAGCACTTTATTCATGCGGCATCCATTGATTCACTATTACAACTCCAAAGCATTACGATAACCGAGCTGACCGCCTTATGGCGCAGCGAAATGCCGCCCATCACCAAGCAGAGAGAGCCCCTACATAAAATAAAGAAATTTCCTACGAACTAATTACTTCAAACTTCTGACAGCAAGGCGCCGCCTACAAACTAACAATAAGCAATATAAAACCCCACCACCATAACGCTTTTGACTTGAAGGAATTCTCTATTCCTGCGGGTAACTTTAGAGAATTCGATGAACATAAAGCGCCACGTCACTCCACGGGAAACAGCTCTATCTTTTCATCTGCCTCAAATCAGGCGAGAGATAGGTAAATATTCGTGGGCCATGACCATGCAAACCGACTCCATCAGCCCTTTGGCAATCATCGCCATCTTCGCTGGCGTCATCGAAGCCTCTGCACTGGCAACGCTGCCGTTTCTCAGCGAGAACAGCCAGGAAATCTACACCTGGTTCCTAGTGGGCTTTCCCTTCTTCCTGACCATGTTGTTTTTCCTGACTTTGAACTTCAACAATCAATCCTTGTACCAGCCACCTCCCCCGGAGGCAGGGGAAAAGACCGACATACATACCTCCCTTGCACGAGCGCCTGAAAACGTCTTGCCAGCGCGATCGCCCTCGACAACACCAGTGCCGGTACAAACCATAAGCATCACCCTCTGCGGCCCGGACACGCGCAAGATCATCGAAACCCATATTCTGCATGCTCTCACCCAGTCTCATGCCCTCCCCCGCAGCTGGATTCTCGACAACCTGGATACCCGTGTTCGCATCAATCTTTCGGTCAGCGCTCTGGGCACTGACGAAAAACGTGATCCCTCCTGAAGTCCAGGCCAAAAAAAAACCCCGGCGCAGGGCCGGGGTTTTCAAGGTACTCGCAAGGATCAGAGCAGTGAACGACCCTTGTTGGCAGCGATGCGCATACGCAGGGCGTTGAGCTTGATGAAGCCTGCAGCATCGGCCTGGTTGTAGGCGCCGCCATCTTCTTCGAAAGTCGCGATATTGGCATCGAACAGCGAATCGTCCGACTTGCGACCGACGACGATGACGTTGCCCTTGTACAGCTTCAAGCGGACAACGCCGTTAACGTTGGTCTGGGAGGCGTCGATCATCTGTTGCAGCATCAGACGCTCCGGGCTCCACCAGTAGCCGGTGTAGATCAGGCTGGCGTACTTCGGCATCAGCTCATCTTTCAGGTGAGCGACTTCGCGGTCCAGGGTGATCGATTCGATGGCACGGTGGGCCTTGAGCATGATGGTGCCGCCAGGGGTTTCGTAGCAACCGCGGGACTTCATGCCCACGTAGCGGTTCTCGACGATGTCCAGACGACCGATGCCGTTGGCGCCGCCGATACGGTTCAGCTCGGCCAGCACGGTGGCGGGGGTCATCTCGACGCCGTCGATAGCGACGATATCACCGTTGCGGTAGGTCAGTTCGATGTAGGTAGCCTGATCTGGGGCGTTCTCCGGAGAGACACTCCAGCGCCACATGTCTTCCTCGTGCTCGGTCCAGGTATCTTCCAGGACACCGCCTTCGTAGGAGATGTGCAGCAGGTTGGCGTCCATCGAGTACGGCGACTTCTTCTTGCCGTGGCGCTCGATCGGAATGCCGTGCTTTTCGGCGTAGTCCATCAGCTTCTCGCGGGACAGCAGATCCCACTCACGCCATGGTGCGATGACCTTGACGCCTGGCTTGAGCGCATAGGCGCCCAGCTCGAAGCGCACCTGGTCGTTACCCTTGCCGGTGGCACCGTGGGAAATGGCATCGGCGCCAGTTTCGTTGGCGATTTCGATCAGACGCTTGGCGATCAGCGGGCGGGCGATGGAAGTACCCAGCAGGTACTCGCCTTCGTAGACGGTGTTGGCGCGGAACATCGGGAAAACGAAATCACGCACGAACTCTTCGCGCAGGTCGTCGATGTAGATTTCTTTCACGCCCATCGCCTGGGCCTTGGCGCGGGCCGGCTCGACCTCTTCGCCCTGCCCCAGGTCAGCGGTGAAGGTCACCACTTCGCAGTTGTAGGTATCCTGCAGCCACTTGAGAATCACCGAAGTATCAAGGCCGCCGGAATACGCCAGTACGACCTTTTTTACGTCCGCCATGCCATCACTCCACGGGGTTGTACGGAAAGCGGTTGATTCTACCGGCCCCACTGAAATATTTACAATGGGGCGACAGCTTGTGACGACAAAGCGACAGTAACGGTCAAGACCGCGACCAGCGGTCGCATTCAGGCGGTTTTGCCGGCAACTGGACGCGGCGCAGCGGCCGCCGGTGCTGCTGGAGGCGTGGCGGCAGGGGCTGCCGGCGGCTGTAGCGTGGGTTTTTCAGGCGCTTTTTCCACCGGCTTTTCGACGGGCGTGACACGGTCCAGCTGGATGTTCACCCGGCGATTGCGTGCGCGGTTGGCGGCGCTGTTGTTCTTGGCCAGCGGGTAACGCTCGCCGTGGAAGCGCACGGTGATCTGCTCCTCTGGCACGCCATGGGCCTTGAGGTAATCGGCAACCGCCAGCGCCCGGCGCCGTGAGGTGTCCCGGTTGGTCAAGCGATTGCCGCTGTTGTCGGAGTGGCCATCGAGCTCGATGTGGTTCACCGACGGATCGGCCTTGAGATAGTCCAGGATCACGTCCAGACGTGCCCTGGCCGAGCTGTCCAGCTCGATGCCGCGAGGGAAGCCTACCTGGGTCTGGCGGATCTGATCGAAGTTCATCGGCAACAATTTGCTGGCGCACACTTGGTAGTCGCCATATGCCTTGGCGAAGCTGACAGGCAGCACACGCACTTCCATGGGCCTGCCACCTTCGCCGGTGTAGTTGCGCACCACTGTGCTGCGCCCATCGAGCAAGCCATTGATCAAGCGACTGGCCTGGCCCTGGGTCGAGGTGAACAGCACGCCGGTACGGCCCATGCGCACCGAGCCGAGGTTGATATCGCCGCGTCCGGGCTGCCACGGCGCAGCCGCGGCCAACAGCGTCGCGCCCCCCGCGCCCAGCGCATTGGTGTGCGAGCGCAACTGGAAGATCGGCTGCTCACCGGCCCTGCGCACGAACTCACCGCTGCCAAAACCGTCGATCGGCTGGACAAGGCGACATTCGAACTGGTCCCCCTCGACGTTCCAGGTAACGTTCTCCACGCGAGTCTGGAAGGTCAATGCCCCGGCCGGCAGGCTGGCAAGCAAGGTGAACAGGGCTAGGTAACGCTGGCGCACGGGCGGCTCCACTGATTCTGACGGCTTACCTGCAAGCTATCGGACGCTTGCGCGAAAACTTGATAGCCGTGCTCGCACCAGGGTTTTCCGGTAGCATGGGGGCTTGAGTTCGACCCGCCTGGAATCCCCAATGTCCGATCGCCTGACCCTCCTGCGTCCCGACGACTGGCACATCCATCTGCGCGATGGTGCCGTCCTGCCCCATACCGTTGGCGATGTGGCGCGCACCTTCGCCCGCGCCATCATCATGCCCAACCTCGTCCCGCCGGTCCGCAATGCCGTCGAGGCCGGTGCGTATCGTGAGCGCATCCTGGCCGCGCGTCCGGCCGGCAGCCGCTTCGAGCCGTTGATGGTGCTGTACCTCACCGACCGAACCAGCGCCGAGGACATCCGCGCGGCCAAGGCCAGCGGATTCGTGTATGCCGCCAAGATGTACCCGGCCGGCGCCACCACCAACTCCGACTCGGGCGTGACCAGCCTGGACAACATCACACCAGCGCTCGAAGCCCTGGCCGAGACCGGCATGCCGCTGTTGGTGCACGGTGAGGTGACCCGTGCCGAAGTCGATGTGTTCGACCGCGAGAAGCGCTTCATCGACGAGCACCTGGTTCGCCTGGTCGAGCGTTTCCCGACCCTGAAGGTGGTGTTCGAGCACATCACCACCGCCGACGCCGCGCAGTTCGTCCTGCAGGCCCCGGCCAACGTCGGCGCGACCATCACCGCCCAGCACCTGCTGTACAACCGCAACCACATGTTGGTGGGCGGGATCCGTCCGCACTTCTATTGCCTGCCGATCCTCAAGCGCAACACCCATCAGGTGGCCCTGCTGGACGCGGCCACCAGCGGCAACAGCAAGTTCTTCCTGGGGACCGACTCGGCGCCACACGCCCGTCACGCCAAGGAAGCCGCTTGCGGGTGCGCCGGCTGCTACACCGCCTATGCCGCCATCGAGCTGTATGCCGAGGCGTTCGAGCAGCGTAATGCCCTGGACAAGCTGGAAGGCTTCGCCAGCCTGCACGGCCCGGCCTTCTACGGCCTGCCGGCGAACACCGACACCATTACCCTGGTTCGCGAGGAGTGGACTGCTCCGGACAGCCTGCCACTGGGCGACAACACTGTGATTCCCCTGCGCGCGGGCGAGAAGCTGCGCTGGCGTCTGCTGGAGGGCCAGGCGTGAGCGAAGCGTTCTACGAAGAGGACCAGGAAGGTCAAGGCGGCGGCGCTCGCCATCCGATGGCCGAGCGTTTCCGCGGTTACCTGCCCGTCGTGGTGGACGTTGAAACCGGCGGATTCAACAGTGCGACCGATGCATTGCTGGAAATCGCCGCAGTCACCATCGGCATGGACGAAAAGGGCTTCCTGTTCCCGGAGCACACCTACTTCTACCGGGTCGAGCCGTTCGAAGGGGCCAACATCGAGCCGGCTGCCTTGGAGTTTACCGGTATCAAGCTGGACCACCCGCTGCGCATGGCGGTTAGCGAGGAAACTGCGCTCACCGACATCTTCCGCGGCGTGCGCAAGGCGTTGAAGGCCAATGGCTGCAAACGGGCAATTCTGGTCGGGCACAACAGCAGCTTCGACCTGAACTTCCTCAATGCCGCGGTGGCACGCACCGACCTCAAACGCAATCCGTTCCACCCGTTCTCCAGCTTCGACACGGCCACCCTGGCCGGCCTGGCCTACGGCCAGACCGTGTTGGCACGGGCCTGCCAGAGCGCCGACATCGACTTCGATGGTCGTGAGGCCCACTCTGCCCGCTACGACACGGAGAAAACCGCCGAGTTGTTCTGCGGCATCGTCAACCGCTGGAAGGAAATGGGCGGCTGGCGCGACTTCAATGATTGAGCTCGAACCCAACGCATAAAAAAACCGGCCACGAAGGCCGGTTTTTTTATGCGCGTGACAATTACAGCTTGCCAGCGTTCTCGCTCAGGTAGGCAGCGACGCCTTCCGGCGAAGCGGTCATGCCTTTGTCGCCTTTCTTCCAGTTGGCAGGGCAGACTTCGCCGTGCTCTTCGTGGAATTGCAGAGCGTCGACCAGGCGCAGCAGTTCGTCCATGTTACGGCCCAGTGGCAGGTCGTTGACGATCTGCGAACGGACGACGCCGTTCTTGTCGATCAGGAAGGCGCCACGGAAGGCAACACCGCCTTCGGACTCGACGTCATAGGCCTTGCAGATGTCGTGGGCGATGTCAGCTGCCAGGGTGTACTTGACCTGGCCGATGCCGCCTTTGTCGACCGGGGTGTTACGCCAGGCGTTGTGGGTGAAGTGCGAGTCGATCGACACGCCGATCACTTCCACGCCGCGCGCCTGGAAGTCAGGGATGCGGTGGTCCAGGGCGATCAGCTCGGACGGGCAGACGAAGGTGAAGTCCAGCGGGTAGAAGAATACCAGGCCGTACTTGCCTTTGATGGCCGAAGCCAGGTTGAAGCTGTCGACGATTTCGCCGTTGCCCAGCACGGCTGGGACGGTGAAGTCAGGGGCTTGTTTACCAACGAGTACGCTCATTCGTGATCTCCTGAGGGTGATGAAATACCGATGCCTGGGTGGGCGGAGCCGCCCGGCATCCAGCAAAGGTCGCCCATCATACACGGCTTCTGGTGACAGGCCGAATCCAACCACCGGTCGCTCAAGCCCGGGGCTCGCCGAAAGTTCTTTGACACGCATTCTCATTACCATTAAGCTCCACCCCATCGAGCCTCAACCAGCGATGGTCTCCCCTATGTATGTGTGTCTTTGTGTCGGCGTCACCGACGGACAGATCCGCGATGCGATCTATGAAGGATGCTGCAGCTACAAGGAAGTCCGAGCCGCCACCAATGTGGGCAGCCAATGTGGTAAATGCGCGTGCCTGGCCAAGCAGGTAGTCCGCGACACACTGACCGAACTCCAGGTCAGTCAGCAAGCCGCCCTGCCCTACCCCGTTGAATTCACCGCGGCCTGAAACCAGAGAATTCGAAGAACCGGACCAAGTGTCCGGTTTTTTTATGCCTAGAATTCAAGAAGTTAGCGTTCTAACGCGGTTCACAAACATTCTTATTCCTATTAATTTTCACTTACTATTCAATAACTTAGGTTTGACAGAGGGCATTTGCGGGATCAGACTTCTTGTATTGACACATTTCAACAGGGCAGGAACCCGACATGAAAGGCGACGTAAGCGTCATCCAGCATCTCAACAAGATCCTCGGAAACGAGCTGGTCGCAATCAACCAGTACTTCCTGCACGCACGTATGTATGAAGACTGGGGTCTGAACAAACTCGGCAAGCATGAGTACAAGGAATCCATCGATGAAATGAAGCACGCTGACAAACTGATCAAGCGTATTCTCTTCCTCGAAGGCATCCCCAACGTGCAGGACCTGGGCAAGTTGCTGATCGGCGAACACACCAAGGAAATGCTCGAATGCGACCTGAAGATCGAGCAGAAGGGCCTGGTCGATCTCAAGGCTGCGATCGCTCACTGCGAGACCGTTGGCGACTTTGGCTCTCGCGAACTGCTTGAAGATATCCTCGAGTCCGAGGAAGAACACATCGACTGGCTGGAAACCCAACTAGGCCTGATCGACAAGATCGGCATCGAGAACTACCTGCAGTCGCAGATGGGCGAAGAATAAATTGAGTCAGGCATGAAAAAGCCCCGCCATGTGCGGGGCTTTTTCATGCCTGTCTGTGAAACTTTGTCAGCCCCGCCAGGCCTGTTCGGTCGCGGGGCTGAAGCAGGATCAGGCTTCGGAGGCCTTGGCCTTGGCGGCGGCTTCCTTGATCAGGGTCTGCAGCTCACCCTTCTCGAACATTTCGAGCATGATGTCGCTGCCGCCGACCAGCTCACCACCGACCCACAGTTGCGGGAAGGTTGGCCAGTTGGCGTATTTGGGCAGGTTGGCGCGGATTTCCGGGTTCTGCAGGATGTCGACGTAGGCAAATTTCTCGCCACAACCCATCACGGCCTGCGCAGCACGCGCCGAGAAGCCGCACTGCGGGGCATTCGGCGAGCCTTTCATGTAAAGCAGAATGGTGTTGTTGGCGATCTGCTCTTTGATTGTTTCGATGATATCCATGAAGCACCTCGGCTGAACTTTCCGACGCGATCGTCGGCACGGTGACGCATTGTAACGGAAAGCCGAGCAGCATGCTCGGCCTTGCCAGCACCGCAGCGGCCTTCACATGCGCATCGCCGCCGCGCAGTGACCTGAACATCCCCCGCCTTGTGATGCGCGATTCGCGACAAGGGGTTTGCCAAACCGTCGGCAAGCCGTGTACAACCCCTGTAGAAAATAAAAAACAGCTGCCTCACAAGGGGTTATGACACCCGCTGTAATAGAGCCGCTGTTTCCCCTCTTGGTTTGAGGCGACATTTAATTATAGTATTGCGCCTTTCCCTATTCCGTCCGCCTCGTGCGGCTTACGCCGCAGGTCACTCCCGTTGTCAACAAAACCATACGGTCGACCTGCAAACCGTTGCAGATAAGGTAGTCAATCATGAGCGCTAGGCACTTTCTCTCCCTGCTGGATTTCACCACCGACGAATTGCTCGGTGTGATCCGCCGAGGCATCGAGCTGAAGGACCTGCGCAAGCGAGGCGTGCTGTTCGAGCCCCTGAAGAACCGCGTATTGGGGATGATCTTCGAAAAGTCCTCGACCCGTACCCGCGTGTCCTTCGAGGCCGGCATGATCCAGCTGGGCGGGCAGGCCATCTTCCTGTCGCCACGTGACACCCAGCTGGGCCGTGGCGAGCCGATCAGCGACAGCGCCATCGTCCTGTCGAGCATGCTCGACGTGGTGATGATCCGCACCCATGCCCACAGCACCTTGACCGAATTCGCCGCCCATTCGCGCGTCCCGGTGATCAATGCCCTGTCCGATGAGTCGCACCCGTGCCAGTTGCTGGCCGACATGCAGACCTTCCTCGAACACCGTGGCTCGATCCAGGGCAAGACCGTGGCTTGGATCGGCGATGGCTTCAACATGTGCAACTCCTATATCGAAGCCGCCCACCAGTTCGACTTCCAACTGCGCATCGCCTGCCCGGAAGGCTACGAGCCCGATCCGCGCTTCCTCCAGTTAGGCGGCGAGCGTGTGACCATCGTCCGTGATCCCAAGGAGGCCGTGCGCGGTGCACACCTTGTGACCACCGATGTCTGGACTTCCATGGGGCAGGAGGAGGAAACTGCACGGCGCCTGGCGCATTTCGCGCCCTACCAAGTCACTCGCGAATTGCTCGACTTGGCGGCACCCGACGCCCTGTTCATGCATTGCCTGCCCGCCCACCGTGGCGAGGAAATCAGCCAGGATCTGCTCGACGACCCACGTTCGGTCGCCTGGGACCAGGCTGAAAACCGCCTGCATGCGCAGAAGGCCCTTCTGGAATTCCTTGTAGAACCGGCTTACCACCACGCATGAGTCATCCGCTACTGCTCAACCTGCGCAACCTGGCCTGTGGCTATGGCGACCAGCGCATCGTCCAGAACCTCAATCTGCACCTGAACGCAGGCGACATCGGTTGCCTGCTGGGGTCTTCAGGTTGCGGCAAGACCACAACCCTGCGCGCCATCGCCGGTTTCGAGCCGGTGCATGAGGGCGAGATCCAGCTGGCCGGCGAGGTCATTTCCCGCGCAGGGTTCACCCTGGCGCCGGAGAAACGCCGCATCGGCATGGTATTCCAGGACTATGCACTGTTCCCCCACCTGACCGTTGCACAGAACATCGCCTTCGGCATTGGCAAGCATCCGCGCCAAGGTGAGGTGGTCGATGAAATGCTGGAGCTGGTCAAGCTCGGCGGCCTGGGTGGTCGTTACCCCCACGAGCTGTCCGGCGGCCAGCAACAACGGGTGGCCCTGGCCCGCGCCTTGGCCCCGGAACCGCAGTTGCTGCTGCTCGACGAGCCCTTCTCCAACTTGGACGTCGAGCTGCGCCGCCGTCTGAGCCATGAAGTGCGCGACATCCTCAAGAGCCGCGGCACCAGCGCCATTCTGGTCACCCATGACCAGGAAGAAGCCTTCGCCGTGAGCGATCACGTGGGCGTGTTCAAAGAAGGCCGCCTGGAGCAGTGGGATACCCCCTACAACCTCTATCACGAGCCGCAGACGCCGTTCGTCGCCAGCTTCATCGGCCAGGGCTACTTCATCCGTGGCCAGATGAGCAGCCATGACGCGGTCAATACCGAACTGGGCGAACTGCGCGGCAACCGTGCCTACAGCATGGCGCTGGGCAGCTCGGTAGACGTGTTGCTGCGTCCGGATGACATCCTCCATTCGCCTGACAGCAACTTGCGCGCGAACATCATCGGCAAGAGCTTCCTCGGCGCATCGACGCTGTATCGCCTGCAGTTACCCACCGGCAGTCAGCTGGAGGCGATCTTCCCGAGCCATATCGATCATCAGATCGGTCAGGATGTCGGCATCAGCGTGGCGGCAGACCATCTGGTGCTGTTCCCGGTACCTGGCAGCGTCGCAGCGCAGTTGCCACGTCAGGAGAACGGCGTTCGCCGCTACAGCTCGGCGACCTGAACAATCCGAAAAGGGCCGCCGGGCGGCCCATTCCCGGTTGTCGCTAACGCGCGCAGCGTTCCCCTCTCGAATCGGCTGTCGCTCAGCCGCGCCCGATCCCGGCGAACTTCCCTTGGGTGTGCTCAGCCAGCACCGCCGCCGCCAGCTCTACCTCCAGCCCGCGTCGACCGGCGCTCACATGAATGCTCTCGAACTGCTGCGCCGAGTCGTCGATGAAGGTGCGCAGGCGCTTTTTCTGACCCAGCGGACTGATCCCGCCCACCAAGTAGCCCGTGGCACGCTGCGCAGCCATCGGGTCGGCCATCTCGCACTTCTTCACCCCTGCCGCGTGGGCCAGGGCCTTGAGGTCCAAGGTGCCTCCCACCGGCACCACCGCCACCAGCAACTCGCCTTTTTCACTGCTGGCCAACAGGGTCTTGAACACCCGCTGCGGGTCGAGCCCGAGCTTCTCTGCGGCCTCCAGGCCGTAGGAGGCTGCCTTGGGGTCATGTTCATAGCTGTGCACGCGGTGTTCGGCACGCGCCTTCTTCAACAAGTCGAGGGCGGGGGTCATGTACGGCTCCAATCGATGGCAAGTCGCCGGCTACTTTAGGGCAAATCCCACAGGGCGACCAGCGAACCGCCCCTCACCGTGTCTGGCACGGGCATTCGCCCTTGATTCACGCAGTCATAGAGTGGCTGATGGTTCACTTTCGACCTTTGACATCAGCGTTTCTTGTCTATATTTTTTCGTTTTTGAATAAATGATGCCCCTTAAAGGTGCATTTCCCACATTTGCCCGGCGTTTATGGGGATAGACACCGAGCCTTTGCTGTCGAGCGCCCAGTGCCTCACAACAACAAGAAACGAGGTTTCACATGACGACTGCTCTACGACAACCCACCCTATCAAGCCAATGCCTGGCTGAATTTCTCGGCACTGCCTTGCTCATTTTCTTCGGCACCGGTTGCGTCGCGGCCCTCAAAGTCGCAGGCGCCAGCTTCGGCCTGTGGGAAATCAGTGTCATCTGGGGTATTGGCGTCAGCATGGCGATCTACCTCACCGCCGGCATTTCAGGTGCCCACCTGAACCCCGCCGTCAGCATTGCCTTGTGCCTTTTCGGCGATTTCGAGAAGCGCAAGCTGGCGTTCTATATCCTTGCCCAGGTCTGTGGCGCCTTCTGTGCCGCCGCGCTGGTCTATACGCTGTACAGCAACTTGTTCTTCGATTTCGAACAGGCCCATGCCATGGTGCGTGGCAGCCAGGCCAGCCTGGAGCTGGCCTCGGTGTTTTCCACCTACCCACACCCTTCGCTGTCCATTGCCCAGGCCGTTGTGGTCGAAGTGGTGATCACCGCCATCCTCATGGCCGTGATCATGGCGCTGACCGACGACAACAATGGTTTGCCCCGAGGCGCCATGGCACCGCTGCTGATCGGGCTGCTGATCGCGGTGATCGGCAGCGCCATGGGCCCACTCACCGGCTTTGCGATGAACCCGGCTCGGGATTTCGGGCCCAAGCTGATGACCTTCCTGGCCGGCTGGGGCGAAATCGCCTTCACAGGTGGCCGTGATATCCCCTACTTTTTGGTTCCGGTGTTCGCACCGATCCTTGGTTCCTGCCTGGGCGCCGCCCTGTACCGGGGCCTGATCGCCCGCAATCTGCCGACGGTACACGCCGCGAACCTGCAAACAGACGATAATCCTCAGGGCAAGACCCAGGTTTCCTGAAGCCGCCGCCGGGCCATACGCCCGGCCAGCCCTGACCTCTCCCTATTTTGTGCAAGGCCACCGACATGACAGATACCCAGGACAAGAACTACATCATCGCCCTGGACCAGGGCACCACCAGTTCGCGGGCCATCATCTTCGACCGTGACGCCAATGTGGTCGGCACCTCGCAACGCGAGTTCGCCCAGCACTACCCGCAGGCCGGCTGGGTCGAGCACGACCCAATGGAAATCTTCGCCACCCAGAGCGCGACCATGGTCGAGGCCCTGGCCCAGGCTGGCATCAGCCATGCCCAGGTAGCTGCGCTGGGCATCACCAACCAGCGTGAAACCACCGTGGTCTGGGACAAGGAAACCGGCCGCCCGGTGTACAACGCCATCGTCTGGCAGTGCCGGCGCAGCACTGAGATCTGCGAGCAGCTCAAGCGCGATGGCCATGAGGCCTATATCCGCGAAGCGACAGGCCTGGTCACCGACCCCTATTTTTCCGGCACCAAGCTCAAGTGGATCCTCGACAACGTCGAAGGTGTCCGCGCGCGTGCCGAACGGGGCGAACTGCTGTTCGGCACCATCGATACCTGGCTGATCTGGAAGTTCTCCGGTGGCAAGGTGCATGTCACCGACTACACCAACGCCTCGCGCACCTTGATGTTCAACATCCATACCCTGGAATGGGACGACACGCTGCTGCAGACTCTAGGCATCCCTCGCCAGATGCTGCCTCAGGTAAGGCCATCGTCCGAGGTGTATGGCCATACCAAGAGCGGTATCGCCATTGCCGGTATCGCTGGTGACCAGCAGTCCGCCCTGTTCGGCCAGATGTGCGTTGAGCCCGGCCAGGCCAAGAACACCTATGGCACCGGTTGCTTCCTGCTGATGAACACCGGCAAGCAGGCGGTGAAATCCTCACACGGCCTGCTCACCACCATCGCCTGCGGCCCCCGAGGCGAAGTGGCCTACGCCCTGGAGGGCGCGGTGTTCAATGGCGGCTCCACTGTGCAGTGGCTGCGCGACGAGCTGAAGATCGTCAACGATGCCCATGACACCGAGTACTTCGCCAGCAAGGTCAAGGACAGCAATGGCGTCTATCTGGTACCCGCCTTCACCGGCCTAGGCGCGCCCTATTGGGACCCTTATGCCCGTGGCGCGCTGTTCGGCCTGACCCGCGGGGTCAAGGTCGACCACATCATCCGCGCGGCCCTGGAATCGATCGCCTACCAGACCCGCGACGTACTCGATGCCATGCAGCAGGATTGCGGTCAGCGCCTGAGTGAACTGCGCGTCGATGGCGGCGCGGTGGCCAACAATTTCCTCATGCAGTTCCAGGCCGATATCCTTGGCACCTGCGTCGAGCGGCCGAAGATGCGTGAGACCACCGCCCTTGGAGCCGCCTACCTGGCAGGTCTGGCCTGTGGTTTCTGGAGTGGCCTGGACGAGCTGCGGGACAAGGCGATCATCGAGCGCGAATTCAGCCCGCAACTGGACGAGGCGCAGAAAGAAAAGCTCTACAAAGGTTGGCGAAAGGCCGTGGAGCGTACCCGCGACTGGGAAGATCACGAGGCTTGAGCCCTGTGCGAACCGCTTCGCGGGTCAACCCGCGAAGCGGTCGGTAGGCTGCAGGCTAGTCGTCATCCCCTTCCTACGGCATCATTGCAGAATTTGTCCGGCAGCCCCAAAGGACCGCCCATGAATCTGCCTCCCCGCCAACAACAAATCCTCGAACTGGTGCGCGAGCGCGGTTACGTCAGTATCGAAGAAATGGCGCAGCTGTTCGTCGTCACCCCGCAAACCATCCGCCGTGACATCAACCAGCTCGCCGAGGTCAACCTGCTGCGACGCTATCACGGTGGCGCGGCCTACGACTCGAGCATCGAGAACACGGCCTACGCCATGCGCGCTGACCAGATGCGCGACGAGAAGCAACGCATCGCCGAGGCCGTGGCCCGGCAGATTCCCGACCATGCCTCGCTGTTCATCAACATCGGCACCACCACCGAGTCGATCGCCCGCGCCCTGCTCAATCACAACCACCTCAAGGTCATCACCAACAACCTGCATGTGGCTGCGATCCTGGGTGCCAAGGATGATTTCGAGGTGTTGGTGGCCGGCGGCACCGTGCGCCGCGACGGCGGGGTCGTGGGTCAGGCGAGCGTGGACTTCATCAATCAGTTCAAGGTCGACTTCGCCCTGGTCGGCATCAGTGGCATCGACGAGGACGGCAGCCTGCTGGACTTCGATTATCAGGAAGTGCGGGTTTCCCAGGCGATCATCACCAATGCTCGCCAAGTGATCCTGGCCGCCGACTCGAGCAAGTTCGGCCGCAACGCCATGGTTCGCCTGGGCTCGATCAGCCTGGTCGACTGCCTGGTGACCGACCAGCCCCCTACCCCCGCGCTCACCCAACTGCTCAACCAGCACAAGATTCGCCTCGAAGTGGTCTGATCCAGACCTGGCGGCGCTCATCGGACCCTGGGGCTGCTGTGCAGCCCTTTCGCGGCGCAAGGCCGTCCTACAGGCGTTGAGCCGCTCCTATCGCGTAAAGCTTCGCGGTGCCTGGCACATGTTCGCTATTGTTCATTTCCTTGTCATCTGATCAGTTTTTTCTATAGAGACTGACTGGCGAACCCCTTTTTGTTGCGCTAGTATTTTCGTAAACGAACACAAATGTTCATTTTCGATATGAACTGCGCCTCAGGAGGCCTTGCCGTGTCCCAGTCCGCTCCGTCCCAGCCGCCACTCGCCGATTGCTACGACCTCGCCGTGATCGGGGGGGGTATCAATGGCGTGGGCATCGCCGCCGACGCAGCAGGGCGTGGCCTGAAGGTCTTTCTGTGCGAAAAGGACGACTTGGCCAGCCATACCTCCTCGGCCAGCAGCAAGCTGATCCATGGCGGCCTGCGCTACCTGGAGCACTATGAGTTCCGTCTGGTCCGTGAGGCCCTGGCCGAGCGCGAGGTGTTGCTGGCCAAGGCGCCGCACATCGTCAAGCCCATGCGTTTCGTCCTGCCCCACCGCCCGCACCTGCGCCCGGCCTGGATGATCCGCGCGGGCCTGTTCCTCTACGATCACCTGGGCAAGCGCAAGCGCCTGGGCGCCTCGCGCAGCCTGCGCTTCGGCCCAGGCAACCCGCTCAAGCCCGCCATCACCCGCGGTTTCGAGTACGCCGACTGCGCCGTCGACGACGCTCGTTTGGTGGTACTCAATGCCATGGCCGCCCGCGAAAAGGGTGCGCACATCCACACCCATACTCGCTGCCTGCGTGCCGAGCGCGTCGAAGGCGTGTGGGAGGTGGTACTGCAGCAGGCCGATGGCAGCCAACGCACGATCCGCGCCCGCGCCCTGGTCAACGCCGCCGGCCCCTGGGTGGCCAGTTTCATCAAGGACGATCTCAAGCTCGACGCGCCCTACGGCATCCGTCTAATCCAAGGTAGCCACATCATCGTGCCGCGCCTGTATGAAGGCGAACATGCCTACATCCTGCAGAACGAAGATCAGCGCATCGTCTTCGCCATCCCATATCTGGAGCGCTTCACCCTGATCGGCACCACCGACCGCGAATACAGCGGCGACCCGGCCAAGGTGGCGATCACCGAGATGGAAACCGACTACCTGCTCAAGGTCGTCAACGAGCACTTCAACCACCAGCTCAGCCGCGCCGACATCCTGCATACCTATTCCGGTGTGCGTCCGCTATGCAATGACGAATCCGACAACCCTTCCGCGGTGACCCGCGACTACACCTTGGCGCTGTCCGCCAGCCACGGCCAGGCGCCATTGTTGTCGGTGTTCGGTGGCAAGCTCACCACGTACCGCAAGCTGGCCGAGTCGGCCATGGGCGAACTCAAGCCTTTCTTCACTCAGATGCGTGACAGCTGGACGGCCACTGCCACGCTGCCAGGCGGTGAGAACATGACCACGGTCCAGGCTCTGGTCGATGCGTTGCTGGCTCGCCACGGTTGGTTGCCGGTGGATATCGCCAAGCGCTGGGCACTGACCTATGGCAGCCGCGTGTGGCGACTGCTCGATGGCGTGAACGGTCCGCAGGACCTGGGACAATCCATCGGTGGCGGTCTGTTCAGCCGTGAGGTGGACTACCTGATCACCCAAGAGTGGGCGGTCGACGTCGATGATGTGCTCTGGCGCCGGACCAAGCTTGGCCTGTTCACCAGCGCGACCGAAAAACAGGCGCTGGCCGACTACCTGCACCACGCCCACTCCAGCCGAGCCGCGGTGCAGGCCGCCTGATCCTGAGCCCCCTGGCAAGGCGCACGCGCGCAGCCAGGGGATCCCCTAGGGCTTGGCGCGCATATATACCTCCTGGGCCAGCGTCTTCACCAGCTCACGTTCGGCCTGGTTGAATACCTCGACCATCTCCTTCGCTCGCTGTGCGTATTCCCCTTCCGTGATCTGGTCTGCGGCGAGGTGCTCATCGAGCGTATCCAATTGCGACCACGACGTCTGGTGCACCTCGTCGAAGCGCTGCGCATAGCGCGTTTTGACGTAGTCGACCCAGAACGGTCGTTGGGCGAGCGAGCCGATCAGCGCTTCATCATTTTCAAGGGAAAGCACCCGCGCCTGGGCAATCTCGACGTCGTGTTTCGTAAGCCTGGAAAAACGCCCGAAATGCATCCAGTCCTTTTGCAGTGGCAGCCCGATCCACTCATAAAGCGCAACTTGATAAGCCAGTTCCGTTTCAACGGGATCCACCGCCTCCGTCTCGAGCCCCAACACCATCTGCGCCTCACGTTCGGCCTCCAGGCGCGCGATATGCTCCTTGGCGATCCGCTCGATCTCATCGTAGCGAAACAATGGCCGTGCCAGGCCGAGCAACGTGCTTTCCACTTGGTCTTTCGCAACGCCGAGAATGGCCTGCTCCGCCAGCACGCTCACCTCCAGGTGACGAAGCGTCAGCAACAATCGGTCATCGCAGCCGCGTGGGCCATCCATGATCGTGAACAACCGCTGGCGCAGCGATTCCCGATCGGCGCACGCCTGCAGCAGTGACCAGATACGCGCACGGAAACGCTGTGGATTCCTCTTGAAATCCCGGGAGCTGGCAAAGTCAGCCAGAAACTGGAACAGCGATGCCGAGCCCGGCTCCTCCTGGAGGGTGTCCCAGAGGGCTTGCCTGTTGGGCTCATCCGCCCCGTCCTCCAGCCAGCGAGCACGCAGTGAAGCATCGACCCTGGCATGTTGAAAGCCAGGGTTCTCCTGGGTATCCCCGCCCTCGAGCGCCCTCACCGGCGCCACCGACACGTCGCCGGAACTGGCTGAGCCCTCGCTGCCCCCTCGTGATGACGGGTTATCGTGCAACAGCACCCGCTCGAGCCGATGGCGCAGCAGGTGGTTGTCTCGCTGCAGCATCTCGATACGATTGCTGCGCAGGTCGACCAGCGCGGCAAAAGGCAGACGTTCAGGGAACGTCACCAGCCCCGCAGCACGCAAACGCATCTCTCGCAAATTCGGCAAATGGCTCAGCTCCGGCGCGCGACCAAGTTCGCTGTTATGGCTGAGATTGAGATGTCGAAGCTGGGTCAGGCCACGCAAACAACGTTCGCCGGGCTCATCCAGGACGATTCGATTACGCGACAGATCGAGCAGCCTGAGCTGCCCAAGATGCTCCAGTCCTGGGGGAATACGCTCGAGCCGGTTCCCCGTGAGGTCGAGCTCGCGCAGGTTGGCGAATCGCCCCAGGAAATCAGCCTCGATGTCGGTCAGGTCCATGTTGCGCAGAACCAGCCGTCGGACATGATCGAACCGCACGCCCTGGGGCAATCTCGGCAGACTGCCGACCGGTTCGCTGTCGATCGCCAGAACATAGACACCGTCTTCATCGATGACCTTGCGCCGCCAGCTACGCCTGATCTGGTCGGCGACCCGACGCCGACGCAGTCGTGTGAACAGTCCGCTGGTATCGCTGCGCCAAGCGTCCAAGGTCGTGCGCAATTGCTCCAGATCCCGCGACAACATCGAAAAGTGCTCATACAGCCCAACCCGACGCGTCGTCAGTTCGCGGATATAAGCATCGAGTTCGAATGAGCTCAAAGTGGGAAAGATTCTATGGATACCTCGCACAATGGCCTGGCTGTCGGAGGCCCCCCTGCCACTGAGCAAGTAGCCTGCCTGCCCGTCGCCAAAGCGCAGCGGAGGACGCAACGTCTTCGCGTCGCTCAGGCCCAACACTGTGGCGACCCGCCCGCGCTCCTTGCTGGCATAGGCCGCCAAGTGATCCTCCAGAGCGCTGACTTGCTGCCCTGCGACACCTAACGTGCGCTTTTGCGTATCGCTCAACAGGCTGAACAACGACGACATCAAGTCCTGCTCGCCGCCCTGTCCTTCGAGCGTGTACCGAATACCGGAGCGGATGATCCGCCTCAGCCTGGCGGCCTGCGCCTTGCCTTGTTTGGCCTGCAGCGGCCCCTCAAGGGTGCCTTCGCGGATCTCGATTCGCAGGTCCGCAGCCCAGGGTGCCAGCGCATCGATCAGGCCAAGCGCCAAACGTTCGGTGTCGGCATTGGTCGCCCTGAACAGACGCAACCCGGCGCAAGCACGGTCCAGACGACTCTCTCGCAGGTACCAGCGAGCCCGCTCGGCCAAGGCCAACGGCAGCCGGTCACTGGTTTGCAGACGGGTGATTTCAGCACCTGTGGCCTGGGCGCAGATTTCGCGCGCGCAGCGCAGCGACAACCCCGGAAAGTCCCGCAGCACTTTGCTTTCAGTGGGTCCCGGCCAAGGCTGGCGCTCCTTGAACAGCGCCTCGAGTGCTTCACCTCCCAAATGGGGATGCTGTCGATGCAATTGATGGCGCTCCAGTGCATCGAGCAATCGCGCAGGCGCGCCCAGGTTCTGAAGGTGCAACTGGCGAATCTGCGCTTCGCTGTACCCGGTCGCCTGCAACAGATGCTTTGCCGTCTCGTCAGAAAGATCAGCCAGGCGTCCGCTCAACCGGCGAAGCAACGTCCCGGCACCGCTCCAGGTTTGTGGCCGCTCGAACTCATGGCGCCAGCCCCCTGCTCCGTTGTCCTCGATCACCGGCGTGTAAACGTTGGCTCGCGTGGGATGACGGATGCGCCCGTCGCGCTCGCCCGATAGGCGATAAAGCTGATCGTCTCCATGCAGCAAGCGCAGCTCTTGTGGGGTCTGCACAGCTGTGCTGGCGGGGTCGAGCCGGTAGCCTTCGAGCGTGCCATCGAACAGTTTCACCTGACCTTGGCGAGTACGGACCAGGCTGAGTTCATCAACGAACGCCACGCGCTTGAGCGCTTGCACGGCCACCGCCCCTCCTTTGACCAACAGTGCTCCGGCGACCAAGTTTTCGGCCACGCCGAATACATGATCGATGGCGCCTTGGCGATCACCCACACGCCAATCCTCATAACCTTCGTAGAACTCATCGGCGATCTGCACCAGGGCCACGGGTAGCAGCGCTTCTCCCAATACCGGGACGAACAGGGCAGCAATATTGAGCACATTCAAGCCCAGGGACTCGTAACCGCTTAGCCGTGCATTACGATCGTTTTCATCTTCCTTGCCTGTCGGCACCGCAAGTACAGCGGCATCATTGAAGATCTTGTCGATCTGCGAACTGGCCAGAAAAATGCTCAAGCGCTCACCGATCGTTTTTTCCGGCAACGCCTCGATCGGCTCATGTCCCCCGGTCAAGGTCGCCAGCCGTTCGTGCGACCAGCCTTTGGACTGCTCGGCCAGGCTGCTGAAGAAACTGACGCGGTCGGCTTCGCTGACGAATCGGGCAAAAAACTGCCGATAGCGACGATTGGCCAACCGCCTGGCCAAACCATCGTAGACCTGCTGCCATGAACCAAAACGCTTCACCGGGCAATCCGGATCGTTGGGCACCCAGACGATCACGCTGTGCAACGCCCCGCCCCCTGGCGCGCTGACCTCGGCGCAGGCCACCCCATGAATGGGAACCCCCAGTAGATACAAGCGCCGGAGCACGACGGTGGAGGAGGTGGCGGGCACGACCGACGGGGACATCATCAAGGCCAGCATGTGCTGGAAACTGTCCTCGTCCAGCTCGCCCTTGAGCTGCGCCCTGCGCACCGCCACCTCCAGATGCGCCTGCTGGTTTTCCTGGAACAGCCGCTGCATGGCCTGCGCGCCGCCTTTGGGCCTGAGAATCGCCTTGAGCTTTTCTTGGTACTTTGCGCCGATATCCAATTCCCGACAGCGCCCGGCAAAAGCATGAAAACCCAAGGCCATTCGCTTGCCAGCGCTCGTGCGAAGATACCCCCTGCGCACGTCCGTGGGCCGGGTCTCGGCAAGATGGAAGTTATGCAGCGCAGCCGCCAACAGGCTCTGCGTCGAGGAAGGAACGAACTGGCGCAACGAAAGCGTCAGTGCAAACGAGGGTATAGGCGGACGCCGCCAGATACACACCTGACTGCGCCGCAGGTCGGCGTCGGCCTCACCCAGCCGAGTGAGTTTTTCCCGCAGCAGCGGTTCGGCGAACGCTTCGATCGAGGGGATCTGCGCGAGGACCGGGCGCAAGGCAGCCACTGCGTTTTCCTGCCTGGAGAGGGCCTTGCGAAACGCGCGCAGCCGATCGACACGCTGCGGACCGCCCTCCTCTCGTCTCAACCAGTCCGGCATACGCTGGGCGAACAACGTGTCGATGGAATCTTCGGGGAAGGAGGGATCAGACATAGCGCGCACTCTCGAGCAGTTGAAAAGCTCGATATCACCAGTTGCCTCCCCGCGCGACGCAGTACCGGGCTACCACCCGCATCATCGCCCATTCATTCGGATTTCCGAACACAAAAGAGAGTACTCATTCGGAAACCCGTACACCTGCCATGGCAAAAAACAGTAAACAAAAGCCTCAAAACCAGTAATTTCGCGGCGATATGATCGACAGCAGGGCTTGGCACGACTCATGCTCTACACTTGGTAGCCGAATGCACCACGTTTGATGCTGTATTCGTGGAACGAAGAGTCCGCCAACGGCTCCATAAAAAAAACAAACACGTCGAGGAAAATTTGATGCGCATCGTTCGTCAATTGCTGGGCGCCGCCATCGCGGCCGCTGTCATCGCATCGCCTGTCATGGCCGAAGAGCTGACCGGCACCCTGAAGAAGATCAAGGACTCGGGCACCATCACCCTGGGCCACCGCGACTCCTCCATTCCATTTTCCTACCTGGCCGGCAAGCCAGAACCCGTGGGCTACTCCCACGACATCCAGCTGGCCGTCGTCGACGCGCTGAAAAAACAACTGGGTACGGACATCAAGGTCCGCTACAACCTGGTCACCTCCCAGACCCGCATCCCGCTGGTGCAGAACGGCACCGTGGACCTTGAGTGCGGCTCCACCACCAACAACGTCGAGCGCCAGCAGCAGGTTGGCTTCTCGGTCGGCATCTTCGAAGTCGGTACCCGCCTGCTGACCAAGGTCAAGGACGGTCAGCCAGCCTACAAAGACTTCCCGGACCTGGCCGGCAAGAACGTGGTGACCACCGCCGGCACCACCTCCGAGCGCATCCTCAAGGCGATGAACGCCGACAAGCAGATGAAGATGAACGTGATCTCGGCAAAAGACCACGGCGAAGCCTTCAACATGCTCGAAAGCGGCCGCGCCGTAGCCTTCATGATGGACGACGCCCTGCTCGCTGGCGAGATGGCCAAGGCCCGCAAGCCCGCCGACTGGGTCATCACCGGCACCCCGCAGTCCTACGAGATCTATGGCTGCATGGTCCGCAAGGGTGACGATGCGTTCAAGAAGGCAGTCGACGACGCCATCGTGGCGTACTTCAAATCCGGTGCGGTCAACAAGAGCTACGAGAAGTGGTTCCAGCAGCCAATCCCGCCAAAAGGCCTGAACCTTCAGTTCCCGATGAGCGACGAGCTGAAAAAACTGATCGCCGAGCCGACCGACAAGGCGGCGGACGAGAAGAAGTCCTGACCCCCAGCCAGTGGCCTGATGCTCGACCCGAGCAGTAATCAACCCGACAGGCCACTCATTAGTGTCTAACCTTTCAACCGAGGGCGCTCGCCGCCCTCGGTTGCTCGAAGGTGCCCGTGAAACAACCGTCTGAGGGGAAATCCCGATGAATTACAACTGGGACTGGGGCGTATTCTTCAAGTCCACCGGCGTAGGCAGCGAAACCTATCTGGACTGGTACATCACCGGCCTGGGCTGGACCATCGCCATTGCCGTGACCGCCTGGATCATCGCCTTGCTGCTGGGCTCACTGCTCGGCGTGATGCGCACCGTGCCGAACCGCATGGTATCGGGGATCGCCACCGCCTACGTCGAACTGTTCCGTAACGTGCCGCTGCTGGTGCAGCTGTTCATCTGGTACTTCCTGGTGCCGGACCTTTTGCCCGAGAGCGCACAGGAATGGTTCAAGCAAGACCTCAATCCGACTACCTCGGCGCTGATCAGCGTGGTCGTCTGCCTGGGCCTGTTCACCGCCGCCCGTGTGTGCGAGCAGGTGCGTACCGGCATCCAGGCCTTGCCGCGCGGCCAGGAGTCGGCGGGTCGGGCCTTGGGCTTCAGCCTGCCGCAGATCTACATGAACGTGCTGCTGCCCCAGGCCTACCGGATCATCATCCCGCCGCTCACCTCGGAATTCCTGAACGTGTTCAAGAACTCCTCCGTGGCGTCGCTGATCGGCCTGATGGAGTTGCTGGCACAGACCAAGCAGACCGCCGAGTTCTCCGCCAACCTGTTCGAGGCCTTCACCTTGGCCACCTTGATCTACTTCACCCTGAACATGGGCCTGATGCTGTTCATGCGCCTGATCGAGAAGAAAGTCTCGGTACCCGGCCTGATCTCCGTGGGGGGCAAGTAAATGGACATGGATTTCAGCGAAATCATCCCCGCCCTGCCGGCCCTCTGGGAAGGCATGGTGATGACCCTCCAACTGATGGTCATGGGCGTGGTCGGCGGTATCGTGCTGGGTACGATCCTGGCATTGATGCGCCTGTCGTCGAGCAAGCTGCTGTCGAACCTGGCTGGCGCCTACGTCAACTACTTCCGCTCCATCCCGCTGCTGCTGGTGATCACCTGGTTCTACCTGGCGGTCCCGTTCGTGCTGCGTTGGATCACCGGCGAGGATACGCCGGTCGGCGCCTTCACCTCTTGCGTGGTGGCGTTCATGATGTTCGAGGCCGCCTACTTCTGTGAGATCGTGCGAGCCGGTGTGCAGTCGATCTCCAAGGGCCAGATGGGCGCCGCCCAGGCGCTGGGCATGACCTACGGCCAGACCATGCGCCTGATCATCCTGCCCCAGGCGTTTCGCAAGATGACTCCACTGTTGCTGCAGCAGAGCATCATCCTGTTCCAGGACACCTCGCTGGTCTACACCGTAGGCCTGGTGGACTTCCTCAACTCGGCACGTTCCAACGGCGACATCATCGGACGCTCCCATGAGTTCCTGATCTTCGCCGGGGTCGTGTACTTCCTCATCAGCTTCTCCGCTTCGTGGCTGGTCAAGCGCCTGCAAAAAAGGATCACCGTATGATTTCCATCAAGAACGTCAACAAGTGGTACGGGGACTTCCAGGTGCTGACCGATTGCAGCACCGAGGTCAAGAAAGGTGAAGTGGTGGTGGTCTGCGGACCGTCCGGCTCGGGCAAGTCCACGCTGATCAAGTGCGTCAACGCGCTGGAGCCGTTCCAGAAGGGTGACATCGTGGTCGACGGCACTTCCATCGCCGACCCGAAGACCAACCTGCCCAAGCTGCGTTCGCGGGTCGGCATGGTGTTCCAGCACTTCGAGCTGTTCCCGCACCTGTCGATCACCGAGAACCTGACCATCGCCCAGCGCAAGGTACTGGGCCGCAGCGAAGCCGAAGCCACCAAGAAAGGCCTGGCCCTGCTCGACCGCGTGGGCCTGGGCGCCCATGCCAAGAAGCATCCTGGCCAGCTCTCTGGCGGCCAGCAGCAGCGTGTGGCGATCGCCCGCGCGCTGTCGATGGACCCGATCGTCATGCTGTTCGACGAACCGACCTCGGCGCTGGACCCGGAAATGGTCAACGAAGTGCTGGACGTGATGGTCGAGTTGGCCCACGAAGGCATGACCATGATGTGCGTGACCCACGAGATGGGCTTCGCCCGCAAGGTCGCCAACCGAGTGATCTTCATGGACAAGGGCAGCATCATCGAGGATTGCCAGAAAGAAGACTTCTTCGGCAACCCTGAAGGCCGCCACGAGCGCACCCAGCACTTCCTCAGCAAGATCCTGCAGCACTGAGTCGGCCATGCCGCTGCCCGGTCCCCCGGGCAGCGGACGCTGGTCGTGACAAGGCCACTGTGATGAAATGCGACCCCTCGCTCCTTCGCCCTGCCCAACCCGCCGTGAAATCCCGCCTGATCCGTCAATTGCTGCTGCCGCCTCTGATCATCCTGCTGATGGTCGGCCTGGGCATGGCTGGCTACCTGATCAGCGAGAGCAATGGCATCCGTGCCCTGAGCGAGAACGGCGAACGCCAGCTGGAGCTGCACGCGCGTACCGTCGAGAGCGAGATCAGCAAGTACACCTACCTGCCGAGCTTGCTGGAACTCGAGGACAGCGTCTCCAAGTTGCTCACGGACCCTGAGGCGGGCTACCGCCAGACCGTCAACGAATACCTCGAAGGCCTGAACCGCCGCAGCCGCAGCCGGGCCATCTTCGTGCTGGACACCACCGGCCGTGTCCAGGCTACCAGCAACTGGCGCGACGCCGACTCCTTCCTCGGCGAGGATTTGTCGTTCCGCGCCTACTTCCAGGACGCCGTGCGCGGCGAGCCTGGCCGCTTCTATGGCATCGGCAGCACCACTGGCGAAGCAGGCTATTACCTGGCCCACGGGCTGGAGGAGCACGGCAAGATCATCGGCGTGGCGGTGATCAAGGTGCGCCTGGACACCCTCGAAGAGCGCTGGCAACGCGCCCGCCTGGAAGCTTTCGTCAGCGACGAGAACGGCATCATCATTCTTTCCAGCGACCCGGCACGCCGGCTCAAGTCGGTGCGCCCGCTGACGCCGCAGATCAAGGAGCGCCTGGCGCGCAGCCTTCAGTATTACTGGTGGCCGCTGAACGAACTGCAGCCCTTGGCGCGGGAGACCCTGTCCGATGGCGTGGAGAAACTCACCTTCCCCGCCAACAGCGAGACCGACCAAGGCAAGCCCCGCGAGATGGCCTACCTGGCCCAGACCCGCCGCCTGGTGGATACCCCCTGGCATTTCACATTGCTCACCCCCCTACAAGACCTGCACCGCGAATCCATGGTTCAGGGCATCCTGGCAGGCGTGGCCTTCGCCCTGCTGACCATCCTGGCGATCGCCTGGAACGAGCGCCGCAAGGTGATCGCCACCCGCCTGGCCGCCCGCGAAGCCCTCGAAGAGGCCAATAGCCAGCTTGAGCGGCGCATCACCGAACGCACCGCCGATCTGCGCGCCAGCAACGAACGGCTCAAGGGGCAGATCCGCGAGCGTCGGCACGCCGAGCAGACCCTGCGCCACGCCCAGGACGAGCTGGTTCAGGCCGGCAAGCTCGCGGCCATCGGGCAGATGTCCACCAGCATCGCCCATGAGCTGAACCAGCCCCTGGCCGCGCTGCGTACGCTGTCGGGCAACACCGTGCGTTTTCTCGAGCGCGGCGCCCTGGAGACCGCCAGCACCAACCTGCGCACCATGAACGACCTGATCGACCGCATGGGCCGGATCACCGCCAGCCTTCGATCTTTCGCAAGGCGTGGCGATGACAGCGGCCAGGCCTCGTTGGGCAAGGCCGTGGATGCCTCCTTGCAAGTGCTGGCCAACCGCATCGCCGGCTGCAAGCTGCAACTGCACAGCCAATTCGACGACCAGCAACTGGCCATCGACCAGACACGCCTGGAGCAGATCCTGGTCAACCTGGTCGGCAACGCCCTAGACGCCATGGCCAACCAGCCAACCCCGCAGCTCTGGCTCGAGGGCGAGCTGCAAGGCGACAAATACCGCCTGCGGGTGCGCGATAATGGCCATGGCATCGATGCCGAGGCGCGCAAGCACCTGTTCGAGCCTTTCTTCACCACCAAACCGGGCGAGCATGGCCTGGGCCTGGGCCTGACCCTGTCGGCGAGCCTTGCCGCCGCCGCCAAGGGCTCGCTGAGCGTCGAGCACCCCGCCAGCGGCGGGACCGCCTTCCTGCTCGCCCTGCCCTTGGTCACGCCCACCGGCAAATCGGTAGAACCTCTATGAACGCAGGGTCCCTATGAACCAAGTGCCCTTGACTGTCCTGATCGTCGAAGACGACCCCCATGTGCTGCTGGGCTGCCAGCAGGCCCTGGCCTTGGAAGACATCGCCTGCGAAGGCGTGGGCAGCGCCGAGCAAGCCCTGGAACGCATCGGCGATGATTTCGCCGGCATCGTCGTCAGCGACATCCGCCTGCCCGGCATGGATGGCCTGGAGCTGCTCGGCCGGCTCAAGGCCCGCGACCGCAGTCTGCCGGTGGTGCTCATCACCGGCCACGGTGACATCGACATGGCGGTTGGCGCCATGCGCAACGGTGCCTACGACTTCATGGAGAAGCCCTTCTCCCCCGAGCGCCTGGTGGATGTGGTCCGCCGCGCCCTGGAGCAACGCGGCCTGTCCCGCGAAGTCCACGCGCTGCGCCGCCAACTGGCCGGCCACAGCTCCCTGGAAGGTCGCATCATCGGTCGCTCGCCAGCGATGCAGAACCTGCGCGAACTGATCGCCAACGTCGCCGACACCTCGGCCAACGTGCTGATCGAAGGCGAGACCGGCACCGGCAAGGAACTGGTCGCCCGCTGCCTGCATGATTTCAGCCGTCGCCAGGGCCAGCCGTTCGTGGCACTCAACTGCGGCGGCCTGCCGGAGAACCTGTTCGAAAGCGAGATCTTCGGCCACGAGGCCAATGCCTTCACCGGCGCCGGCAAGCGGCGCATCGGCAAGATCGAACATGCCAATGGCGGGACGTTGTTCCTCGATGAAGTCGAGAGCATGCCGATCAATCTGCAGATCAAACTGCTGCGCGTGCTGCAGGAGCGCACACTCGAGCGCCTGGGCTCGAACCAGAGCATCCCGGTGGATTGTCGTGTGATCGCGGCGACCAAGTCGGACCTGGACGCCATGGGCCAGAGCGGGCAGTTTCGCAGCGACCTGTACTACCGCCTGAACGTCGTGACCTTGGAGCTGCCGCCTCTGCGCGAACGCCGCGAGGACATCCTGCAGCTGTTCGAGCACTTCCTGGAGCAGTCAGCGCTGCGCTTCGACCGTGAGGTTCCGGAGCTGGACAGCCAGACCCTGTCACGGCTGATGGCCCACGACTGGCCTGGCAACGTGCGCGAACTGCGCAACGTCGCCGAGCGCTATGCCTTGGGCCTACCGGCGTTCAAGAAGAACGCCAGTGGCGCCAGCCAGGGCCTGGGCTTTGCCGAGGCGGTGGAGGCCTTCGAACGCAACCTGCTCAGCGACGCCTTGCAACGCACCGGCGGCAACCTCAGCCAGGCCAGCCAGGAGCTGGGCATGGCCAAGACCACGCTGTTCGACAAAGTGAAGAAGTACGGCCTCAGTTGAGGCCAAGGGAAACCCGTGGACCTGATACTCAAAGCCAGCCTGGGCGCCGCCGTCGTGGTGCTTCTGGCCATCCTCTCCAAGACCCGCAACTATTACATCGCAGGGCTGGTGCCGCTGTTTCCGACCTTTGCCCTGATCGCCCATTACATCGTGGGCAAGGGGCGCTCGCTTGAGGACCTGAAGGCCACCATCCTGTTCGGCATGTGGTCGATCATTCCGTACTTCGTCTACCTGGCCACCTTGTACGTGCTGGTCGACCGTCTGCGCCTGGAAGCCTCGCTGGCCCTGGCCACAGTGGCCTGGCTGGTGGCGGCGACGGTGCTGGTCACGCTGTGGGTACGCTTTCACTAGGGTCTGTATGAAAAGTCTTGAGACGAAGGTCAGGCAAGGCGAAAACAGCCAAGGAACGGTCGGAGTCGCGCTCGACTTTACGGGTTGTAAATGAGCATTCCGAGGCTGTTTTCAACGCAGCATCACCGAGTATCAAGGCTTTTCGTACAGAGCCTAGGCAACCGTGCGGCCCTTTTCGCGAGTAGACCCGCGCCTACAATAATTGCCGTGATCCCTCTGGAAGCGGGTTTACCCGCGAAAAAGGCAACGCCGCTCAAAGCCCGGCCACGTGCCGGAGGTCTTCGCGATGTGAGCTCAGGTAAGGCAATACCGCCGCCAGCAGCGGCGCCTTGAACTGCTCCTGGAAGCGGTGGGCCAGCCCCGGGATCAGGCGCAACTGGCTGCCCTGGATGTGCGCGGCCAGGTGCACCCCGTGCATCACCGGCAACAGCGGATCGGCCGTGCCATGCACCACCAGCGTGGGCACGCGCAACTGGTTGAGCAGTGCCACCCGGCTGGGCTCGGCGAGAATCGCCATGATCTGCCGCTGGGCCCCTTCTGGATTGAACGCCCGGTCATAGGCCACTGCCGCCTGATGCAACAGCGCTGTTCGGTCGTCCGGGATCGTCGGGCTACCCAGGGCGGCCAGCAGGTCCGCCTGGTGCTCGATGGCCACTTCGCGATTCGGCGCGTCCCGCCGGGCCAGCAGTTGCACCAATGCAGCACTTGGCGCCGGCAGGCCTTCGGCGCCGGAGCTCGACATCACCAGCGTCAGGCTGCGCACGCGCTGCGGAGCCATTGCCGCCAGGTGCTGGGCAATCATGCCGCCCATGCTCACTCCCAGCACATGGAACTGCTCGACCTTCAGCTCATCCATCAGGCGCAAGCCATCGGTGGCCATGTCGGTCAAGGTATAGGGCGCCGACACCGGCAGCCCCAGTTTGTAACGCAACAGCTCGACGGTCAGATTGGCCGAGGCTGGCAGCTGGTTCCAGCGTGACAGCCCGACATCGCGATTGTCATAGCGAATGACCCGGAAACCTTGGTTGCACAGGGCCTCGACCACGTCATCGGGCCAATGGATCAGCTGTCCGCCCAAGCCCATGACCAGCAGCAACACAGGGTCCGACGGTGCCCCCACGCTCTGGTACACCAGGCTCAGTTCACCCAGCTCGGCCCGTTGCACCGGCACCTGCGCGTCGCAGCGCGACGCCGACGCAGTGGCCGATGCGCTGAACAATAGAAAGAAAAAAACCCATAAAGCCCGCATGAAAGAAACACCAGAATGCAGATCCCCAGTAGATCGCGAGTCTGATGAAATCTCTTCGAGGGCGCTGCCACAGAATCGTGACAGTTTTATTAAGCCTGCCGAGCGGTCATCGCATCCCCCGTCGACAGCCGCCCACAACATGAGAGAAACTCAACATCACGCTTTTTTTCTCCCGTTCTACCCCCGGAGCCTTCTGTGCTGGAAATCCGCCACCTGAAAACCCTTCATGCCTTGCGCGAAGCCGACAGCCTGGTGGAGGCGGCCGAACGCCTGCACCTGACCCAGTCGGCCCTCTCGCATCAATTCAAGGAACTGGAAGAACGCCTGGGAATGGCGCTGTTCGTGCGCAAGACCAAGCCGATCCGCTTCACCAGTGCTGGCCTGCGTCTGCTGCAATTGGCCGATGCCACCCTGCCCCTGCTGCGTGGCGCCGAACGTGACATCGCCCGGCTGGCCGGTGGCACCGCAGGCCGCCTGCACATGGCCATCGAGTGCCACAGCTGTTTCCAATGGCTGATGCCGACCATCGACCAGTTCCGCGATGCCTGGCCGGAGGTGGAACTGGACCTGGCCTCAGGCTTTGCCTTCGCCCCGCTACCGGCCTTGGCCCGCGGCGATCTGGACCTGGTGGTGACCTCCGACCCCGTGGACCTGCCGGGGATCACCTACGTGCCGCTGTTCACCTACGAAGCCATGCTCGCGGTCGCCAATCAGCACCCGTTGGCCAGCAAGCCCTACATCGTGCCCCAGGACCTGCTCGATCAGACCTTGATCACCTACCCGGTGGAGCGCGACCGCCTGGACATCTTCACCCGCTTCCTGGAGCCGGCCGACATCGAACCGGCCGCGGTTCGCACTTCGGAGCTGACAGTGATGATGATGCAATTGGTGGCCAGTGGCCGTGGCGTGTGCGGTATCCCGCATTGGGCGCTGCACGAATACAGCTCGCGCGGTTATGTGAAGGGCAAGCGCCTGGGTGAAAAGGGCCTGTTCGCCACGCTGCACGCGGCGGTGCGCACCGACATGCTCGATGCGCCTTACATGCGCGACTTCCTGCTCACAGCCAAGGACACGTCCTTTTCCACCCTCGACGGCGTCAGCGCGGTGCGCTGACCGCCTGGCGGTAGAGCGGCAGAATCAGGTCACGGGTCAGCGGTGCCAGCTCAAGGTCCGTGACCTGGTCAGCGCTCAGCCATACCACTTCTTCAATCTCGGCAGCCGGTACGACGGCCGAGGCGCTGTCGACCCTAAACAGCTGCGCCTGGACCTCGAACCCAGGCTCGTTGGCGGCCGGTGCGCTGAACTGGCCAAGATAGACTGCCTGCTCGGGGTCCAACCGCAGCCCCAGTTCCTCGTGCAACTCACGCACCAGCGCCGCCTGCGGCGACTCCCCCGCATCGATCTTGCCGCCGGGCTGCATGAAGGCCAGGGTGCCGCGCTTGCGCACCAGCAGAGTACGACCTTGCGGGTCGATCAGCAGGGCGGCGGCGATGCGGATGGTCTGGGACATGGAGGGCTCGCTTGCAGGTAAAAAAGGCGAGAAGGATCACACGGGGGCACGGTACGGACAAGGGGCCGCGTTGCGGCCCATCGCAGGCTGCGCCAGCTCCCACGACCTGCGGGTTTACCCGCGAACACCGGCGCAGCCGGTGCAAGACACCGCGCCGTCTGTTTCGCGGCTAAAGCCGCTCATACAGGTCCAGCGGCGGCAGTCAGCGCAGCGGAAAACCTGTGGGAGTGGGTTTACCCGCGAAAGGTTGGACGCAAAGTTCATGACGAACGGCCTCTTGCCAATGTCCGTCTCGCCCTCCATAAACAACACATGAACCTCCCTGCCCAGCACCACCCGGTGCTCGACCTGTTCCACCCCGCCATCGGCACCTGGTTCCGGCAACATTTCGCCACCGTGACCGACGCCCAGGCCCGGGCTTGGCCACTGATCCACGGTGGCCAATCGATGCTGCTCGCCGCCCCTACCGGTTCGGGCAAGACCTTGAGCGCATTCCTTGCCGTGCTCGATGAGCTGTTTTGCCAAGGCCTGGCACAAGGCGGTGAACTGCCCGCGCAGACCCAGGTGGTCTATGTATCGCCGCTCAAGGCGCTGTCCAACGACATCCGTCTCAACCTCGAAATGCCCCTGGCAGGCATCAGTCAGGCGCTCCAAGCCCAAGGCCTGCCGGCGCCGCGCATCACCACCCAAGTGCGCACCGGCGATACACCGCAAAAGGAACGTGCAGCCATGCGCAAGCAGGCGCCGCACATTCTGGTGACCACCCCCGAATCGCTCTACGTGCTGCTGGGCTCGGCCTCTGGCCGCGAGGGCCTGGCCACTGTGCACACGGTCATCGTCGACGAGATTCATGCCTTGGCAGGCAACAAGCGCGGCTGTCACCTGGCCTTGACCTTGGAGCGCCTGCAAGCGCTGTGCGCACGCCCCTTGCGCCGCATCGGCCTGTCCGCGACCCAGCGTCCCGTGGAACGCGTGGCGCAGTTTCTGGTCGGTCACCAGCGCCCGTGCGCCATCGTCGACGTCGGCCATGCCCGCCGCCGCGACTTGGCCATCGAGGTCCCGCCCATACCGCTGGGGGCGGTGATGGCCACCGATGTGTGGAGTCTGGTTTACGACCGCATCGCCACCCTCGCCCGCGAACACCGCACCACGCTGGTGTTCGTCAATACCCGGCGCCTGGCCGAACGGCTGACCCGCCACCTGGGCGAGCGCCTGGGCCAGGACGCCGTGGCCGCGCACCACGGCAGCCTGGCCAAGGAGTACCGTCTGGCCGCCGAACAGCGCCTGAAGGCGGGCGAGCTGCAAGTGCTGGTGGCCACCGCCTCGTTGGAGCTGGGCATCGACATTGGCGAGGTGGAGCTGGTGTGCCAGATCGCCTCGCCCGGCTCGATTTCGGCCTTCCTGCAACGGGTCGGGCGTTCCGGACACCAGGTGAAGGGGGTGCCCAAGGGGCGGCTGTTCCCGACCTCGCGAGATGACCTGATCGAATGCGTGGCCTTGCTCGACTGCATACGCCACGGTGAACTCGACGAATTGCACATCCCCACGGCGCCGCTTGACGTCTTGGCCCAGCAGATCGTCGCCGAAGTGGCCAACCAGCCCTGGCCGGAACAGGCGCTGTACGACTGTCTGCGCCAGGCTACGCCCTACAGCGCCCTGGATCAGCATCATTACCAGGCATTGCTGCGCATGCTCGCCGAGGGCTACAACGGTCGCCAGGGCATACGCAGCGCCTATCTGCATCGCGACGCGGTCAGCGCCACCTTACGCGGGCGCCGGGGCAGTCAGCTGACCGCACTGACCAGTGGTGGGACCATTCCGGACACCGCCGACTACGCCGTGTTGCTCGAACCCCAGTCGCTGAACATCGGCAGCGTCAACGAAGACTTCGCGGTGGAGAGCATCGCTGGCGACATCTTCCAGCTGGGCAACGCCTCCTATCGCATCTTGCGGGTCGAGCCAGGCCGGGTGCGGGTCGAAGACGCCCACGGCCTGCCGCCGACCATTCCATTCTGGCTCGGTGAAGCGCCCGGGCGCAGCGATGAGCTGTCCGCCGCCGTGGCCCGCCTGCAGGCGCGCATCGATGAGCGTTTGCAGGCCAGCGCCGGCGACTTCGCCCCGGTGCTGGCCTGGCTCCAGGAGGCCTTCGCGCTGGACGAGGACAGCGCCAGCCAACTGCTCGACTACCTGGGGCGCACCTGGCAAGTGTTCGGTGCCCTGCCCTCGCAACAGACGCTGGTGATGGAGCGCTTTTTCGACGAGTCCGGCGGCACCCAGTTGATCATCCATTCGCCCTACGGCAGCCGCATCAACCGGGCGTGGGGCTTGGCCCTGCGCAAACGCTTCTGCCGTACGTTCAATTTCGAACTGCAAGCTGCGGCCAGCGAGGACGCCATCGTGCTGTCGCTGTCCACCAGCCACAGCTTCGCGCTGGACGACGTCTGGCGCTATCTGTCCAGCACCAGCGCGCAGCCGATCCTGGTCCAGGCCTTGCTCGACGCGCCACTGTTCGGCGTGCGCTGGCGCTGGAATGCCGGCGTGGCGCTGGCCTTGCCGCGTTACATCGGGGGGCGAAAGGTGGCGCCACAGATCCAGCGGATGAAAAGCGAAGACCTGATCGCCGCCGTGTTCCCCGACCAGATCGCCTGCCTCGAAAACATCTCGGGCGAACGGCAGATCCCCGACCACCCGCTGGTGGAGCAGACCCTCGACGACTGCCTGCATGAAGCCATGGACAGCGAGGGCTGGCTGGCCATGCTGCGACGCATGGAAAACGGCCAGATCCGACTGCTCGCCCGCGATCTCCCGGCCCCGTCTCCATTGGCCTCGGCCATCCTCAATGCGCGGCCCTATACCTTCCTGGACGACGCGCCCCTGGAGGAGCGCCGTACCCAGGCGGTGCTCAACCGCCGCTGGAATGAAGTCCACAGCAGCGACGATCTGGGCGCGCTGGACGTCGACGCCATCACCGCCGTGCAGGCCGAAGCCTGGCCGCAGCCGGGCAGTGCCGACGAGATGCACGAAGCCTTGATGAGCCTGGGCGCCATCAGCCAGGCCGAGGTACAGGCCAATGCGCCCTGGGCTGGCCTGCTCGGGCAATTGGCCGATACAGGTCGCGCCTGTCAGTTGCACACCGGCGAGCACAGCCTGTGGCTTGCACGCGAACGCCAGAACCTGTTGCTGGCGTGTTATCCGCAAGGCCGCCTGGCGCCTGAGTTCGCACTGCTGCCAGGCTTCGACCATCCTGTCGAGCCAGACACCGCGCTGACCGAACTGCTGCGCTCGCGTCTGAGCGGTTTCGGCCCGTTGACCGTGGCGCAGATCGCCGCGCCCCTGGGCCTACCCAGCAGCGCTATCGAACAGGCCCTCGCCCGCCTGGAAGTCGAAGGCTACGTGCTACGCGGGCATTTCAGCCCAGGCCAGCACACCCAGCAATGGTGCGAGCGGCATCTGCTGGCGCGTATCCATCGCTACACGGTCAAGCGCCTGCGCCGGGAGATCGAGCCGGTCACCCTGCAGGACTTCATGCGTTTTCTGTTCGACTGGCAACACTTGGCGACCAGCGAGCGCGTGCAAGGCCCGCAGGCGGTGGCCTTGGTGCTCGATCAGTTACAAGGGTTCCCGAGTGCAGCCGGCGCCTGGGAAGCGGAGCTGCTGCCTGCCCGCATCAAGGACTACAGCCCACATTGGCTCGACGATGCCTGCCGCAGCGGGCAGTGGGCCTGGAGCCGGCTGGCGACCACGGTTTCAGGCAGCACATTGTCGAGCACGCCACTGGTGCTGTTGCCTCGGGAGCATCTGAGTCTCTGGCGCAGCCTCGCCGCGGCCCCGGCGCCCGATGAGCTGGCGCCCAGGGCGCAGCGCGTGTACGAAACCCTGCAGACCCAGGGTGCATTGTTCTTCGACGAGCTGGCCCACGAGGCGCATCTGCTGCCCAGCGAACTCGAAACAGCCCTGCAGCAATTGGTGGGCGCAGGGCTGGTCGGCGCCGACAGCTTCACCGGCCTGCGCAGCCTGATCACGCCCGCCAACAAGCGCACCTCGCGCAACAGCCGCCGGGGCCATCCGCCACTCTCCAGCAGCATGGCCCACGCCGGGCGCTGGGCGCTGCTGCGCCGAAGCAGTACCGCGCCAGACCACGAGCAGCGGCTGGAACACATCGCACGGACGCTGCTGCGCCGATATGGGGTGATCTGCTGGCGTTTGCTGGAGCGCGAAAGCGACGCCCTGCCGCCCTGGCGTGAGTTGTTGCGTTGCTATCACCGCTTGGAAGCACGCGGCGAGATACGTGGTGGGCGCTTCATCGCAGGGCTGGCCGGCGAGCAATTCGCCCTCCCCGAGGCGGTCGGATTGCTGCGTCAGGTACGAAAGCGTACGTCACACGGCGAACTGGTGATGGTTAGCGCCTGCGACCCGCTCAACCTGCTGGGGACCTTGCTGCCAGGGAACAAGGTGGCCGCGGTCGGCGGCAATCGGTTGCTGTATCGCGATGGTGTGCCGGTCGCGACCCGCGTGGCGGGACGATACGAGTTCCTGCTGGAAGCGCCGGCGACGGAGCAGCAAGCCTGGCGACAGCAGTTATTGCGCGACAGGCCCTGAGGCCGCTTCGCGTCCGTTCGCGGATAAGCCCGTTCCCACCTGGCCTGCGGTGAATCCTGTGTGGGGTTTACCCACAAAAATGCTTGCCACTGAAGGACAGCCGCCCTTGCGCATGACCAATCTTTCATGTGTACAGCGGGCCATCGACTGGCAATACGCCACGCAATGGGGCTATGGTCGGGGTTTGACCCAGGCCCCTGAGCCTGACCGAGCCATCGCAAGGACCCTGTATGAGCCTGTCACTTCTCAGTCGCTATGCCTTCTTCGCCGCCTGTGTGCTGTTCACCCTGGCCAGCCTGCCCTTCCTGCACCATGAATGGCTGTGGCCGTTCACCCTGACCACCGGCGTGCTCACGCTGATCGGCCTGTTCGACCTGCTGCAGCAACGCCATGCGGTGCGGCGCAACTACCCGATCCTCGGCAACATTCGTTACCTGGTCGAGGCCATTCGCCCAGAGATTCGCCAGTACCTGCTCGAAGCCGACAGCGATGCCCTGCCCTTCTCCCGGGCCCAGCGTTCGCTGGTCTATGCCCGGGCCAAGAACGAAGCGTCGGACAAACCCTTCGGCACGCTGATCGACGTCTATGAGTCGGGCTTCGAATTCATCGGCCATTCGATGCGCCCGGCGCCCTTGGCGGACCCGTCGAGCTTTCGCGTGGTGGTCGGTGGCCCGCAGTGCAGCCAGCCGTACTCGGCGTCCATCTTCAATATCTCGGCCATGAGCTTCGGCTCACTCAGCGCCAATGCGATCCGAGCCCTGAACCAGGGTGCCAAGCTGGGCAATTTCGCCCACGACACCGGCGAAGGCAGCATCAGCCCCTACCACCGCGAGAATGGCGGCGACCTGGTCTGGGAACTGGGCTCGGGCTATTTCGGTTGCCGCACCCCGGACGGACGCTTCGACCCCGAGCGCTTCGCCGAGCAGGCGCGCAACCCGCAGGTGCGCATGATCGAGATCAAGATGAGCCAGGGCGCCAAGCCCGGCCATGGCGGTATCCTGCCCAAGCACAAGGTCACCGAGGAAATCGCTGCGACCCGTGGCGTGCTGATGGGCGAGGACTGCATCTCGCCGTCACGTCACAGCGCCTTCTCAACGCCCATCGAGATGATGCAGTTCATTGCCCGCCTGCGTGAGCTGTCCGGCGGCAAACCGGTGGGCTTCAAGTTCTGCCTGGGTCACCCCTGGGAGTTCATGGGCATCGCCAAGGCCATGCTCGAGACCGGCATCCTGCCGGACTTCATCGTCGTCGATGGCAAGGAAGGCGGCACTGGCGCAGCGCCCGTGGAGTTCACCGACCACATTGGCGTGCCGCTGCGCGAAGGCTTGCTGTTCGTGCACAACACCTTGGTCGGGCTGAACCTGCGCGACAAGATCAAGCTCGGCGCCAGCGGCAAGATCGTCAGCGCGTTCGACATCGCCAGCGTACTGGCCATCGGCGCCGATTGGGCCAACGCGGCGCGCGGTTTCATGTTCGCCATCGGTTGCATCCAGTCCCAAAGCTGCCACACCAACAAGTGCCCGACCGGGGTGGCTACCCAGGACGCCCTGCGCCAGCGCGCCCTGGTGGTTCCAGACAAGGCCCAGCGGGTGCTGAACTTCCACCACAATACCCTGCGCGCCCTGGCCGAGATGCTGGCTGCGGCGGGCCTGGAGCATCCGGCGCAACTGGAGGCCAAGCACCTGGTACGGCGTATATCCGCCACCGAGATCAAGCTGTTCTCGCAGATGCATGTGTTCCTCAAACCAGGCGAGTTGCTCACCGGCGAGGTGAATGGGCAGTTCTATTCGCGCATGTGGCAGATGGCCCGGGCGGACAGTTTCGAACCGCATACCGAGGTCGCCGCCTGAAACAAACCTCCCACTCGATGTGCCGGCGCCGGGCCGGGCACATCGGGTAATTTAGAGCGATGTCCTACAACGCGCCAAGTCGCCTCCTACTCATCCATTAAATGGTCGTTAATCAATGGCCGACATGCTCGATGCCTCTCATTCAGGAGTGCACATCATGTCGTCGATCAACAATCCACACTTTCCAGAAACCTGCTCGGCGTCCAGGCCTCAGCGTCTACTGGCGCTCGCCAGGCAGATCGCCGTGCTGGGCGTTGTCATGCCGATGTTGATGATCGGCCTGCTCAAATTCACATCGCTCGAAGTACAAGCCCTCAAACCGCTCATCAGCCAGACACCTTGGCTGAGCTGGTTGTATGCCGTGTTTGGCGAGGTGGGGACATCCTACTTGCTGGGGGTGGTGGAGATATTGGCCGCTGTGCTGGTCCTGGCCAGCCGATGGTCGACCAAAGCTGCCATTGCCGGTGGAGGGCTTTGCGCGCTCACCTTCGCCACGACACTGTCGATCATGCTTGCCGTGCCAATCTGGGAGACCGCCTCTGGTGGTTTCCCCTGGCTCAATCGCGCCGGTAGCTTTCTGATCAAGGATCTGGCGCTGCTGGGCGTGAGCCTGATGGTATTGGCAGAAGGCCTGCTTCGCAGCCAGCGGCGCCAGCCAGCGGTCGGTTCCACAAACCATTGACGGGCAGAACAAGAACCCAAAAAACAAAGCCCCGGCGCAGGCCGGGGCTTCGTTCGTCAGGAGGCGGTACTGGCCGCGCCTTGCGTCTCTTTCGGCGCCAGGCGGAACGCGTAGTACAGCACCGTCAGCAGCACCAGGAACGCCGGGCCGATGTACAGAGCCACGCGGGTGTCCTCGAAGTACGCCATCAGGCCGACCACCAGCACCAGGAAGGCCAAGGCCAGGTAGGAGCTCAGCGGCCACAGCCACATGCGGTACTTAAGGCCCTGGCGCTCGGCGGTGGAGAGGCCAGCGCGGAACTTGAGCTGGGCCAGCAGGATCATCACCCAGGTCCAGATCGCGCCGAAGGTGGCGATCGAAGTCACCCAGACGAAGACCTTCTCAGGCACCAGGTAATTGGCCAGCACACCCAGCAGCAGCGCACCGATCGACAGCAGCAAGGCGTTGCGAGGCACGCCGCTGTTGGAGGTGCGGGCGAAGGCCGCCGGCGCCTGGCCATTCTGCGCCAGGCTGTAGAGCATGCGCCCAGTGCTGAAGATGCCGCCGTTACAGGACGACAGCGCGGCGGTGATCACCACGAAGTTGATGATGCCGGCGGCGGTCTTGATGCCCAGACGCTCGAAGGTCATCACGAACGGACTGCCCTGGCTGCCGATTTCGTTCCACGGGTAGATCGACAGGATCACGAACAGCGCGCCCACATAGAACAGCAGGATGCGCCAGAACACCGAGCCGATGGCCTGGGGAATGGTCTTCTGCGGGTTGCGCGCTTCACCGGCGGTCAGGCCGATCATCTCGACGCCCAGGTAGGCGAACATCACCATCTGCAGCGACATCAGCACACCGGTCACGCCGTTGGGCATGAAGCCGCCGTTGCTCCACAGGTTGGAGATGCCCACTGCCACGCCGTCATTGCCGAAGCCGAAGGCGATGATGCCGATGCCGCCCAGGACCATGGCAATGATCGTGACGATCTTGATCAGGGCGAACCAGAATTCGAACTCGCCAAACGCCTTGACCGCGATCAGGTTGATTGCCCCCATGCTGCCCAGCGCCGCCAGGGCCCAGATCCAGCGAGGTACGTCAGGGAACCAGATGCCCATGTAGATGGCCACGGCGGTGATTTCCGCCACGCAGGTCACCAGCCACAGGAACCAGTAGTTCCAGCCGGTCAAAAAGCCCGCCAGTGGGCCGAGGTAATCCTGGGCATAGCGGCTGAAGGAGCCGGCGACAGGGTTGTGAACGGCCATTTCGCCGAGGGCGCGCATGATCACCAGGATGGCCAGGCCACCGATGATGTAGGAGAGCATGATCGCGGGACCGGCCATTTCGATGGCCTTGGCCGAACCGAGGAACAGGCCGACACCGATACAGGCGCCCAGCGCCATCAGACGGATGTGCCGTTCGCCCAGCTCGCGCTTGAGTGGGCCGCCCTGGGCGGTCTCACCATGGGCAGGGTGGTTGCCGACTGGCATAGCAATACAACCTCATTTTGTTATTGGATATGACCTCCGTGCAGCGCCGGCCATGCCGATGGGCGTGGCGTCGTCTTGCCAAGCGAGCCTTGTGGGCCCGCCTGTCCGCCGAAATTCGGCAGACGAAGGGGTCGAGCAGTATAGGAATCCGCCTGTAGGGCTTTTCACTATATAAACAAGGAAATTTGGAGAGAATTCTCGGCCAAAATCCCTTTCGCGGAAGAGAGAAAATCCTCGCGCGCCCTCTCGAGGAGAATGGGGCGGCTACCATAACAACATTGCCGAAGAATGGAAGCTGCACCAAAGGCGGATATTCCCACCCAAGATTGCGAGGCTTCTTACAATTTTTTCACCAACCCCGCCTAACGTCTAAGCTTCAGACAAGCAAGACGAAAAGTACCTGGCCGGATTGAAGACTATGGGCGCACTGTGGCAATCGGAACCAACCAGAACGGAAGCACCCGAAACATCTCCGGCTGAAGCGCCACTGCCAAAGACTCCCCGCCAGCGTCGGCTATGGTGGCGGCTGATCCTGCTCATCGTGCTGCTGGGGATCATCGTCATCGGCTTTGCCGCCTACGACGAAATGCGCACCTCCAAGCTGCAATCCAGGGAATTCAGCCGCCTGGCCAGCACCCTCACCTACTCCCTGCAACCTGGCCCGAGCGACGCGATCATCTACCCGGGTGACGGCCCCTTCGACAAGCGCCTGGGCTACAGCGCCCTGGGCGAATTCCTACCCCGACTGCTCAAGCGCGACTACCTGATCAGCCAGCAGGTGCAGTTCTCGCCCGCGTTGATGAACTACGTTGAGCATGGCCTGTTCGTCCCTTATGTGGAGAAGATCCAGGCCGGCTTGTCGATTACCGACTGCCGCGGCCAAGACCTGTACCACTACAACTACCCACAGCACCTGTACCCGGATTTCGCCTCGATTCCACCGATCATCGTCAACAGCCTGCTGTTTATCGAAAACCGCGACCTGCTCGACCCGCAGGACCCACGCAACAACCCGGCCGTGGACTGGCCACGCTTCGCCAAGGCCGCCTACAGCCAGGTGGCCAAGTACCTCGCCCTGCCCGGCCAGTCGGCTGGCGGCAGTACCTTGGCGACGCAGTTGGAGAAGTACCGCCACTCCCCCGATGGCCTGACCGTCTCCGGGGCCGAGAAGATCCGCCAGATGATTTCTGCCAGCGTGCGGGCCTACCAGGGCGGGCCGGACACCACGGTGGCGCGCGAACGCATCGTGCGCGACTACCTCAACAGCGTGCCGCTGTCGGCGGTGCCGGGCCACGGCGAGGTGCACGGCATGGCCGAAGGGCTGCGGGTCTGGTACGGCGCTGACTTCGACCAGGTCAACCAGGCGTTGGCCGCCACCACCACCGATCCTGAGTCACTCGCCGCCCGCGGCCTGGCCCTGCGCCAGGTGCTGTCGCTGATGATCGCCCAGCGCCGGCCGTCCCATTACCTGTCCAAGGGCCGGGTAGAACTGGCTGAGCTCACCGACGCGCACATCCGCGTGCTTGCCGCCAACGACGTGATCGACCGCCCCCTGGCCGATGCCGCCCTGGCCAGCAAGGCGGTGTACCGCGACTGGGTGGCCCAGCCGACCATCGTGCCGATCATCACCAACAAAGGCATCAGCCTGGCCCGCAACCGCCTCGCAGCCATGCTCAACCGGCCTCTATATGACCTCGACCGCCTCGACGTTTCGGCCACCAGCACCTTGCAGGCCGACTTGCAGATGCAGGTCAGCCAGTACCTGAAGAACCTCTCCGACCCCGAGTTTGCCGCGCAGATGGGGCTGATCGGCGAGCGCCTGCTCACGACCAAGACCACCGACCAGGTGCGCTACAGCTTCACCTTGTTCGAGCGCACCGCCGACGGCTCGCGGGTGCGGGTACAGACCGACAGCACCGACCAGCCTTTCGACATCAACGAAGGCAGCAAGCTGGAGCTGGGCTCCACGGCCAAGTTGCGGGTGCTGACCACCTACCTGGAAATCATCGCCGAACTGCACGACAAGTACGCGGGCAAGCCTGCCGCGGAGCTCAAGAAAGTCCCGGTGGCCGAGCTCGATCGCATCACCCAGTGGTCACTGGAATGGCTGATGCAGAACCCCAAGAACCAGAGTCTGGATGCCATGCTCGACGCGGCCCTGGAGCGCAAGTACTCGGCCAACACCGGCGAGGCCTTCTTCACCGGCGGCGGCATGCACGTGTTCAACAACTTCCGCAAGGAAGACAACAGCCGCAACCCGACCCTCAAGATCGCCCTGCGCGAGTCGATCAACCTACCGTTCATCCGCCTGATGCGCGACCTGGTGCGTTATGTCACCTACCAACAGCCGTTCAATCGCGAGCCGCTGCTCAAGGACGATTCCGACCCGCGCCGTCAGGAATACCTGGCACGTTTTGCCGACAAGGAAGGCACCAACTACCTGATGCGGTTCTGGAAGAAGTACCAGCGCAAGACCTCCCAGCAGCGTCTGGATACGTTCCTCGACAGCATGCGCGTCACCCCGCAGCGCCTGGCCGCGGTGCACCGCTACCTGTTCCCGGAAGCCGGGCAGGAAACCTTCAACGCCTTCGTGCGCGCCCACAGCGTCAACGACAAGAAGGCCCTGGCCAAGCTCACCGACGGACGCCTGTCGGAGATGTACGAGGCCTATGGGCCCGGCAAGTACGACCTGCCTGACCAAGGCTACATCGCCAAGGTCCACCCGTTGGACCTGTGGTTGCTGGGCTATCTGTTGAAGAACCCTGGCGCCTCGCTCACCGAGATGGTCAACGCCAGCCGCTTCGAGCGCCAGGAGGTCTACAGCTGGCTGTTCAAGAGCCGCCACCAGGGTGCACGCGACAGCCGCATCCGCACCATGGTCGAGATCGAAGCCTTCCTGGATATCCATCAGCGCTGGAAGCGCGTGGGCTACCCGTTCGATCACCTGGTGCCGTCGCTGGCCACCGCCATCGGCAGTTCCGGCGATCGCCCGGCGGCGCTCTCCGAGCTGGTCGGGATCATCCAGAACGACGGCGTGCGCCTGCCGACCCTGCGCATCGACACCTTGCACTTTGCCGCCAACACCCCTTACGAAACCAAGCTGATCAGCGACCCGGACCGTGGCCAGCGGATCCTGCCGGTGGAAGTGGCCAGGGCCCTGAAGGGCGCGATGTCGCAGGTGGTGGATGCCGGTACCGCGCGGCGTATCTCCGGCAGCTTCAAGCTGCATGACGGCACCTCGCTGGTGATGGGCGGCAAGACCGGTACCGGCGACAACCGTATCGAAAGCTTCGGCGCGGGCGGCCGCCTGATCGGCTCGCGCTCGCTCAACCGGACCGCCACGTTCGTGTTCTTCCTGGGCGAGAACCACTTCGGCACCCTGACCGCGTTCGTTCCGGGACGGTCGGCCGAGGCGTTTACCTTCACCTCGGCGTTGCCGGTGCAGGTGCTCAAGGGGATGGCACCGATCCTCATGCCGTACCTGGAGCCTGGCAGTGCCACCGAGTGCAAGGCACCGGAAGTGGCAATGCATACGCCGTAACACGCGGGGCAGGCCTTACCGCTCGACCCATCGAAAATAAAGATAAGAATCATCCGTATTTTAGCGCTTGTGTTTAGATATATCTTGAGTAATATCTTGAGATATATCTAAACACACGGAGCCGACTCTCCATGCGCGACCATTCCCCCCACGATCCCTTCGAACGCCGTCCTGCCCGGGGCGAGCGTGGCCCTCGGGTCTTCGCCCCAGGCGATCTGAAACTACTGATGTTGTCGATGCTGGCCGAGCAGCCCGGTCATGGCTATGACCTGATCCGCCAGATCGAAAGCCTGTTCGACGGCAGCTACACCCCAAGTCCGGGCGTCATTTATCCCACCCTGAACTTCCTCGAAGAGGCCGAGCTGATCACAGGCCAGGTCCAGGGCAGCAAGCGGCTCTACGCTATCACCGAAGCGGGGCGTGATGCCCTGGCCGAGCAAGCCGTGGCGCTCGATGGCGTGCGCATGCGTATCGAAGTCAGCAAACGTGCCCTGCGTGGGCACGATCGCCCGCCAGAAATCCACGAAGCGGTCGGCAACCTGCGCCACGCCCTGCACATGCACAGCGGTCGCTGGTCGCCCGATGAGATCGAGCGGGTACGCACCCTGCTCAACGACACCGCCAAGGCCATCGCCTCAGGCCCCACCGAGGCTGTTACGGAGAACGCCCCATGAGCGACACCATTCATCGCGTCAACCACGAGATCCGCCAACGCCGCCTGCAGGTGCTGCGCGTCACCGACCTGACCCCGCGCATGCGCCGCATCACGTTGGGCGGCGTGGAACTGCAAGGCTTTACCAGCGTCGGCAGCGACGACCACATCAAGCTGCTGTTCGCCCAGACACCCGAAGAGCAACAGGCCATCGACGCCCGCAATCTTGGCCGCGACGGCGGTGCTCGCCCGACCATGCGCGAGTACACGCCCCGGCGCATCGATCTGGTCGCCAATGAACTGGATATCGATTTCGTTCTGCACGGCGATGGCCCGGCGTCCACCTGGGCGGCGCAGGCCGCAGCGGGCCAGACCTTGGACATCGCCGGCCCGCGTGCCTCGATGGTGGTACCGGATATCTTCGACAGCTACCTGCTGATCGGTGACGAGACCGCGATTCCCGCCATCGGCCGACGTCTCGACGAGTTACCGGCTGGCCGCCAGGTGCTGGCGCTTATCCAGATCGAGGACGAGCAGGAACAACAGCCATTGCCGAGCAAGGCGCACGTCGAGGTGATCTGGGTACGTCGCCACCAGGACGACCTGCTGGCGATGCTCGAACAATTGGCGCTGCCCCCCGGAGCGCTGTACGCCTGGGTTGCACTGGAAAAGACCCTGACCCGCCAAGCCAAGGCATTGCTACTGAACAAAGGTGTGAAGGACGATGCGCTGAAAGCCGCGGCCTACTGGCGCCAAGATGGCAGTGCCGATGACGAGTGATGTTTTGCAGCTCATGCGTTGCAAGGTCAACTGGCTTGCGCTGTAGCGTCCTCTTCACGGGTAAACCCGGTTCCGCAGGTTCTCCGGTGCTATCGAGAACACTGCTGTACCTGTGGGAACGGGTGTACCCGCCAACGGGCCGCCACGGCCTCAACAGGCCTGCGCCAACCGACGTCCCCGCCAGCGATCCACCCCGATCAACACCAGCCCGATCACCCAGAACCCCACCAGCACCCCCAAGGCATTGAGCAGCACTTGCCCGTAGCCCAGGCTCGCGACATCGATGAAGGGATAGGCATACACACCGATCTCTCGACCCCGCCACAAGGCATAGGCGAAATACACCGCTGGGTACAGGCTCCACATCGCCAGATGCCAGAGTCGCAAGCTGCCCTTGGGCACCACGCGCCACCAATACAACACGCACAACACCGGCATCACATCGTGCAGCAACTCGTCCGCCAGCCATTGCCAGCCCTGGGGTTGCCACAGATGGCGCAGCAGTACGCTATAGGCCAACGCCACCAGTACGATACTGGCGGTGATGCCGGAGCCGACCACCGGCGACAGAAAGAACCGCCGCGCGCCCGACGCCCGACCAAACGACGCATAGCTGAGCACAGTGGCGACCAAGGTATTGGTCAGGACCGTGAAATAGCCAAACACATTCACCAAACCGCCGATCAGGCTGGCCTGCTCCTGCCAGCGGGCCCACAGCACCAGGTAGACCTGTATCGCCAGGCCCGTCCAGCCGAGGCAGGCGGCGAAGGTCAGCCAGGGACGACGCGGCATCAGCCCGCCCGCTGGAGTTTCACGTAGAGCTGCTCAACCTTCTCCCGCGCCCAGGGCGTCTTGCGCAGGAAGGTCAGGCTCGACTTGATGGTCGGGTTGCTCTTGAAGCAACGAATGTCGATGCGCTCGGCCAGGCCTTGCCATTGGTAGTGCGCCACCAGCTCGGTGAGGATCTGCTCCAGCGTCTTGCCGTGCAGCGCGTTGTGTTGGGCCGTGCTCATGCCTGTGCTCCCGCGGGTAAAGATGCGCACCTTACACGAGTGTAGTGACAGGCGGCGCTGATTCGGTACTGCGAGTTGCCATTTGCACAAAGCACTGGCCAAAACGCGAATCCTTGTGCTGCAATAGTGATGTTATATTGTAACAGCAAAGATATCTGCCAAGGAACGTCACAACCCCATGCGTCACATGTCCCTGCGTCTCTCCCCGCTCGCCGCCGCACTCTGGTTGGCCTCCATGCCCGGCCAGGCCGTGGAACTGGAACCCCAGATCATCACCGCCAACCCCCTGGGCAACCGCCAATTCGCCGCACCCAGCACCGTGCTGCAAGGCGACGACCTCCTGCAACAGCAACAAGGCAGCCTCGGTGAAACCCTCAACAAACAGCCCGGCGTCGCCTCCACCTGGTTCGGCCCCGGGGCCAGTCGCCCGGTGATTCGCGGCCTGGACGGCGACCGCATCCGCATACTGCGCAACGGCGTGGGCGCACTGGACGCCTCGTCGCTGTCTTATGACCACGCCGTGCCACTGGACCCGGTCAATGTCGAGCGCATCGAAATCGTCCGCGGCCCGGCCGCCCTGCTCTATGGTGGCAACGCCATCGGCGGTGTGGTCAACACGTTCGACAACCGCATCCCCGACGCCCCCATCGAGGGCATACATGGCGCAGGCGAGCTGCGCTATGGCGGCGCCGACACCACCCGCAGCAGCGCCGGCAAACTGGAAGCCGGCAATGGCGCTTTCGCCTTGCATCTGGACGCCAACAGCCGCCAGTTCAACGACCTGCGCATCCCCGGCTATGCCCGCAGCTCGAACGTGCGCGACAGCGACGAGCCAGGCAGCCGTCATCGTCTGGAAAACAGCGACGGGCGCCAGGACGGCGGTGCCATCGGCGGCGCCTACCACTGGGACCACGGCTACACCGGCCTTTCGTACAGCCGCTATGACAGCAACTACGGCTCAGTCGCAGAGCCCGGGGTCCGTCTGGACATGCAGCAGGATCACTATGGCTTTGCCAGCGAGCTACGCGACCTAGAAGGCCTGTTCAGCTCGGTCAAGATCGACGCGGGCTACACCGATTACCAGCATCGCGAGATCGAAAGCGGCGAAGTCCACACCACGTTCAAGAACACAGGCTACGAGGCGCGACTCGAAGCGCGCCACCAGCCGCTGGGGCCGGTCGAAGGGGTGCTGGGCGCGCAAGTCAGCCGCAACGAATTCTCCGCTTTGGGCGAGGAAGCCTTCGTCCCGCACACCGACACCGACAGCCTCGCGCTGTTCCTGCTCGAGCAGTGGCAGGCCAGCGAACGCCTGAACCTGAGCCTCGGCGCACGCCTGGAACACACCCGCATCGACCCGGACGCCAAGGGCAACGCCACCTTCGCCAGTGCTGACAGCTCGAACAGCTTCACCGCCTCGAGTCTATCGTCCGGTGCGGTGTACCAACTCGACCCGATCTGGTCGCTGGCTGCGAACCTCGCCTACACCGAACGCGCCCCGACCTTCTACGAGCTGTACGCCAACGGCGCGCATGTGGCCACCGGCGCCTTCGAAGTGGGTGACCCGAGCCTGAACAAGGAGAAAGCCACCTCCGCCGACTTGGCCCTGCGTTTCGACAATGGCACCCACAAAGGCAGCGTGGGCGTGTTCTACAGCCACTTTCACAACTACATCGGCCTGATCGGCACCGGCAACCTGCGCGAGGGCCACGATCACGATCATGATGAGCATGACCACGATCACGATCACGATCACGATCATGACCACGGCGAGTTGCCCGAATACCTGTACCAGGGGGTACACGCCCGCTTCTATGGCATCGAGGCGCAGGATCGCTGGCAGTTGCTCGAAAACCGTTATGGCCGCTTCGCCCTGGAGCTGTCCGGCGACTACACCCGCGCCAAGAACCTCGACAGTGGCGAGCCCCTGCCCCGTATCGCCCCCCTGCGCCTGAACAGCGGGTTGCTGTGGGAACGGGACCGCTGGCAAGCGCGGGTCGACGTGCAGCATGCGGCCTCGCAGCACCGCAAACCCGCCAACGAGACCCGAACCGACGGCTATACCACCCTCGGCGCCAGCCTGGGCTACCGCTTCGAGATCGGTCAGAGCGAGTGGCTGGCTTTTGTTCGCGGGGAAAACCTGACCGATCAGACCGTGCGCTATGCCAGTTCCATCCTGCGGGACATCGCGCCAGCGCCTGGGCGTAGCGTACAGGTGGGATTGCGCACCTCGTTCTAAGCATTTTGGCGGCACCACGGGCCCAATCGCGATGGTCCGGTGCCAGGGCAAGCCAGTTCCCTCGGTGGCGCGGGGCTGGTGAAGCCTGCAAAAGGCTGCCCAGCCGCCCCAACTATTACTCGCTGAGCAACAATCCGCTGCGACATTTTGTCTTTTTTTCTTACAACTTCCTCTATATCCTCCACGCCGAACGCTGAAACGCTTCACCCATGAACCTTGCAGCCATCTCCATCGAAGGGCCTACCCTTCGATGCGTTTGCCGTTTTTTCAATAATCAAAAGATAGCGCTATCTCATGCTCCAACTGCCGCACATCCGTTTTTCCAGTTTCGCCCTTGCCACTGTCCTGGGCGGGCTTTCGTCCACCAGTGCAGCCCATGAATTGTTCGCCAGTGACTCCCCCTGGATGCTCGGTGACTGGGGCGGCACCCGCACCGAGCTATTGGAAAAAGGCTACGACTTCACTTTCGGCTACACCGGCGAGATGGGCAGCAACCTGCACGGTGGCTATGACCACGACCGCACTGCGCGCTATAGCGACCAGTTCACCTTCGCCAGCCACCTCGACCTGGACAAAATCCTTGGCTGGCACGATGCCGAATTCAAGCTGGCGATCACCGAGCGCCATGGCCAGAACATCAGCAACGACCGGATCAACGACCCGCGCGTGGGCGGCTTTACCTCGGCCCAGGAAGTCTGGGGCCGTGGCCAGACCTGGCGACTCACTCAGATGTGGATCAAGCAGAAGTACTTCGATGGCGCCCTGGACGTGAAATTCGGCCGCTTCGGCGAAGGCGAGGACTTCAACAGCTTCCCTTGCGACTTCCAGAACCTGGCCTTCTGCGGCTCCCAGGTGGGCAACTGGGCCGGTGGCATTTGGTACAACTGGCCGGTCAGCCAATGGGCCCTGCGCGTGCGCTACAACCTCAACGACACGCTGTACGCCCAGGTCGGCGTCTTCGAACAGAACCCCTCGAACCTTGATAGTGGCAACGGCTTCAAGCTCAGCGGCAGCGGCACCCAGGGCGCCGTCATGCCGATCGAACTGGTGTGGAGCCCACGAGTCAATGGCTTGGAAGGGGAATATCGCGTTGGCTACTACTACAGTAATGCCAAGGCACAAGATGTTCTGAAGGACAGCAATGGCCAGGCGGCCGCGCTGAGCGGCCAGGCCTACCGCAGCAGCTCGAGCAAACACGGTTTCTGGCTCGGTGCCCAGCAGCAGGTGACGTCGCTGGCCTCGGACCACTCCCGCGGCTTGAGCCTGTTCGCCAATGCCACGATGCACGACAAGAAGACCAATGCCATCGACAACTATGTTCAGGCAGGTGTGGTGTACAAAGGGCCCTTCGATGCCCGCGCCAAGGACGACATCGGTTTCGCCCTCGCCCGCGTGCACGTCAACCCCGGCTACCGCAAGAACGCCCGCCTCATCAACCAGGCCGCCGGCCTGGACGACTACGACAACCCTGGCTACCTGCCCGTCCAGGACACCGAGTACAGCGCCGAGCTCTACTACGGCATCCACCTGGCCGATTGGCTCACCGTACGCCCCAACCTGCAGTACATCCGCCATCCGGGCGGTGTGTCGCAGGTCGACGCCGCCCTGATCGGCGGCCTGAAGATCCAGAGCAGTTTCTAACCCACCCCTTCGACCTACGGAGAACATACGATGAGCACTGACGGTGCCAAGAATGGAACCCGCTGGCTACCGCGCCTTCTGGGCGTGCTGCTGTTGCTGATGGGCCTGGCCCTGCTGGCCGGCGGCATCAAGCTGAGCCAGTTGGGAGGATCCCTGTACTACCTGATCGCCGGCATTGGCTTTGCCTTGTCCGGCATCCTCCTGCTGGCCATGCGTCGCATCGCCCTGGGCCTGTATGGCCTGGTGCTGCTGGGCAGCACCATCTGGGCACTGTGGGAAGTCGGCCTGGACTGGTGGCAACTGGTGCCACGCCTGGCGATCTGGTTCGCCATCGGCGTCGTCCTGCTGCTGCCGTGGGCACGTCGCCCGCTGGTCGGCCCGTCGTCGAAGATCAACACCGCGCTGCTCGGCATCGCGGTGGTCGCCTCTGGCGCCAGTGCCCTGGGCAGCCAGTTCACCCATCCCGGCGAGACATTCGGCACCCTCAATCGCGACAACAGCGAGATGGGCAGCGCCGCGCCCGACATGCCGGATGGCGAATGGCAGGCCTACGGCCGCACCGAGCACGGCGACCGCTACTCGCCGTTGCGCCAGATCACCCCGCAGAACGCCTACCGTCTGGAAGAAGCCTGGCGCATCCGCACCGGTGATCTGCCGACCGATGACGACCCGGTGGAACTGACCAACCAGAACACCCCGCTGAAGGTCAACGGCATGCTCTATGCCTGCACCGCCCACAGCAAGCTGCTGGCCCTGGACCCGGACACCGGTGCCGAAATCTGGCGCTTCGACCCGCAGATCAAGAGCCCGACCGGCTCGCTCAAGGGCTTTGCCCACATGACCTGCCGCGGCGTTTCCTACTATGACGAAAACCGCTACGTCAGCCGCGACGGCAAGCCGGCACCGAAGATCTCCGACGCAGGCCAGGTCGTGGCCCAGACCTGCCCACGCCGCCTCTACCTGCCGACCGCCGACGCCCGCCTGATCGCCATCAACGCCGACAACGGCAAGGTCTGCGAAGGCTTCGCCAACCAGGGCGTGATCGACCTGACCACCGGCCTCGGCCCGTTCACCGCTGGCGGCTACTACTCCACCTCACCTGCGGCGATCACCCATGAACTGGTGATCATCGGCGGTCATGTCACCGACAACGAGTCGACCAACGAGCCGTCCGGCGTGATCCGCGCCTATGACGTGCATGACGGCCACCTGGTGTGGAACTGGGACAGCAACAAGCCCGAAGACACCAAGCCGCTGGCCGCCGGCCAGACCTACAGCCGCAACTCGGCCAACATGTGGTCGATCGCCAGCGTCGATGAAGACCTGGGGATGATCTACCTGCCCCTGGGCAACCAGACCCCGGACCAATGGGGCGCCGACCGCACCCCAGGTGCCGAGAAGTACAGCGCTGGCATCGTCGCCCTGGACCTGGCCACCGGCAAGGTACGCTGGAACTACCAGTTCACCCACCACGACCTGTGGGACATGGACGTGGGCAGCCAGCCGACCCTGGTGCACCTGAAGACCGACGATGGCATCAAGCCCGCGGTCATCGTGCCGACCAAGCAAGGCAGCCTGTACGTGCTCGACCGTCGCGATGGCACGCCGATCGTGCCGATCCGCGAGATCCCGGTACCGCAAGGCGCCGTCAAAGGCGATCACACCGCACCGACCCAGGCCCGCTCCGACCTCAACCTGCTCGGCCCCGAACTGACCGAAAAGACCATGTGGGGCGCAACGCCGTTCGACCAGATGCTCTGCCGCATCCAGTTCCGCAGCCTACGCTATGAAGGCCAGTACACCCCGCCGTCCGAGCAGGGCTCGCTGGTCTACCCAGGCAACGTCGGCGTGTTCAACTGGGGAAGCGTGTCGGTCGACCCGGTCCGCCAGGTATTGTTCACCTCGCCGAACTACATGGCGTTCGTCTCGAAGATGGTGCCACGCGAGCAAGTCGCCGCCGGCAGCAAGCGCGAGAGCGAGACCAGTGGCGTACAACCGAACACCGGCGCGCCGTATGCGGTGATCATGCACCCGTTCATGTCGCCTCTGGGCGTACCGTGCCAGGCCCCGGCCTGGGGCTACGTCGCGGCGATCGACCTGTTCACCAACAAGGTGATCTGGAAGCACAAGAACGGCACCACCCGTGACAGCACCCCGGTGCCGATCGGCCTGCCCGTCGGCGTACCGAGCATGGGTGGCTCGATCGTCACCGCAGGTGGCGTAGGCTTCCTCAGCGGCACCCTGGACCAGTACCTGCGCGCCTACGACGTGCACAATGGCAAGGAACTGTGGAAATCCCGCCTGCCAGCGGGTGGCCAGGCCACGCCGATGAGCTACACCGGCAAGGATGGCAAGCAGTACGTGCTGGTCACCGCCGGCGGCCACGGCTCGCTGGGCACCAAAATGGGCGACTACATCATCGCCTACAAGCTCGCCGACTAAGCTTCAAGCGGCAAGCCACAAGCAACAAGAGAAAGCGGGGCCTGCGAGGTCCCGCTTTTTTCTTGCGGCCTGAAGCTTAAAGCTTGAAGCTTGAAACCCATCCCCCCCCGCCCCATCTAAGCACCATAGTCATTTACGCAGGTGCCCCATGAGCGACCAGCAGGATCTACCGGACCATCCAGACGAACACGAAACAGTCGAACACCTCCACGCCAAGGCCACCCCTGGCCACCACCTCGCCCTGCCCGGCCAGCAACTGCCGGACAAGGTCTACGTGATCCCGATCCACAATCGCCCGTTCTTCCCGGCCCAGGTCCTGCCGGTGATCGTCAATGAAGAGCCCTGGGCTGAAACCCTGGACCTGGTCGCCAAGACCCCGCATCACGCCCTGGCCCTGTTCTTCATGGACGAACCGCCAGAAGACCACCGCCACTTCGACACCTCGTCCCTCCCGCAGTACGGCACCCTGGTCAAGGTTCACCATGCCAGCCGCGAGAACGGCAAGCTGCAGTTCGTCGCCCAGGGCCTGACACGGGTGCGTATCCGCACTTGGCTCAAGCACCATCGCCCGCCCTACTTGGTGGAAGTGGACTACCCGCACCAACCCGCCGAGCCCACCGACGAGGTGAAGGCCTACGGCATGGCCCTGATCAATGCGATCAAGGAGCTGCTGCCGCTCAATCCGCTGTACAGCGAAGAGCTGAAGAACTACCTCAACCGCTTCAGCCCCAACGACCCGTCGCCCTTGACCGACTTCGCCGCAGCGCTGACCTCGGCCACCGGCGCCCAGCTGCAGGAAGTGCTCGACTGCGTGCCGATGCTCAAGCGCATGGAGAAAGTCCTGCCGATGCTGCGCAAGGAGGTCGAAGTCGCGAGGCTGCAGAACGAGATCTCCGCCGAGGTCAACCGGCAGATCGGCGAGCACCAGCGCGAGTTCTTCCTCAAGGAACAGCTCAAGGTCATCCAGCAGGAGCTGGGCCTGACCAAGGACGACCGCAGCGCCGACCTGGAGCAGTTCCAGCAGCGCCTGGAGGGCAAGACCCTCCCGGAGCAGGCGAAAAAACGCATCGACGAGGAAATGAACAAACTGGCGATTCTAGAGACCGGCTCGCCGGAATACGCCGTCACCCGCAACTACCTGGAGTGGGCCACCGCACTGCCCTGGGGCGTGTACGGTGAAGACAAACTCGACCTTACGCATGCGCGCAAGGTGCTCGATCAACACCACGCCGGGCTCGATGACATCAAGGACCGTATCCTGGAGTTCCTCGCCGTGGGCGCCTGGAAAGGCGAAATCAGCGGCTCCATTGTCCTGCTGGTCGGCCCGCCAGGGGTCGGCAAGACCAGCATCGGCAAGTCCATCGCCGAAAGCCTCGGCCGGCCGTTCTTCCGCTTCAGCGTCGGCGGCATGCGCGACGAGGCGGAGATCAAGGGCCACCGCCGCACCTACATCGGCGCCCAGCCCGGCAAGCTGGTGCAAGCGCTGAAGGACGTGGAGGTGATGAACCCGGTGATCATGCTCGATGAGATCGACAAGATGGGCCAGAGCTACCAGGGCGACCCTGCCTCCGCCCTGCTCGAAACCCTCGACCCCGAGCAGAACGTCGACTTCCTCGACCATTACCTGGACCTGCGCCTGGACCTGTCCAAGGTGCTGTTCGTCTGCACCGCCAACACCCTGGACTCGATCCCCGGCCCGCTGCTCGACCGTATGGAAGTGATCCGCCTCTCCGGCTACATCACCGAAGAGAAACTGGCGATCGCCAAGCGTCACCTGTGGCCCAAGCAACTGGCCAAGGCCGGCGTCGCCAAGACCAGCCTGAGCATCAGCGACAGCGCGCTGCGCATGGTGATCGAGGGTTATGCACGCGAGGCGGGTGTACGTCAGCTGGAAAAACAGCTGGGCAAACTGGTGCGCAAAGCGGTGGTCAAGCTGCTGGAAACGCCGGACGCCAAGCTCAAGATCGGTACCAAGGACCTGGAAGCCGCACTCGGCATGCCGGTGTTCCGCAGCGAACAGGTGCTCGCCGGCAAGGGCGTGATCACTGGCCTTGCCTGGACCAGCATGGGCGGCGCCACCTTGCCGATCGAAGCCACGCGAATCCATACCCTGAACCGTGGCCTGAAGCTGACGGGCCAGCTGGGGGATGTGATGAAGGAGTCTGCGGAAATCGCCTACAGCTACATCAGCTCGAACCTCAAGCAGTACGGCGGCACACCCGACTACTTCAACGAGTCGTTCATCCACCTGCACGTACCGGAAGGTGCCACGCCCAAGGACGGCCCCAGCGCCGGCGTCACCATGGCCAGCGCCCTGCTGTCGCTCGCCCGCGACCAAGCGCCGAAGAAAGGCGTGGCCATGACCGGCGAGCTGACCCTCACCGGCCAGGTGCTGCCGATCGGCGGCGTCCGTGAGAAGGTCATCGCCGCACGGCGACAGAAAATCTTCGAGCTGATCCTGCCGGAGGCCAACCGTGGCGACTTCGAAGAGCTACCGGACTACCTGCGCGAAGGGCTGACCGTGCATTTCGCCAAGCGCTATGCCGACGTGGCGAAAGTGTTGTTCGCTTGATTGAACAGAGGGGCCACGGCCCCTCTGGTTTTCAGGCAAAAGCCTCACGCAATCGCTGCGCGTGCACGGCAACCTGTTTCCACTGTCCCAAGAATATTTTGAAGTACACCATGAAAAGCGCCAGCTCTCGCTGGCGCTTCACTTTGCTCAAATGATTGTGTGCACTTTCGACATACGTGCCTATCGCTTGCCAAGCCGTATGAAGTTTTTCAATATTGCCATGCACGCCAGCCAGCTGTAGATCACGCACGCCAAACAAAGCCCTAAGCTGTTCGCGATCTTCTTCTTCAAAAGTCGCTTTCCGACAGTTTGTCCAAAACGGCTCGACTCTCAGCGTGCACTTGAGCACCTCAACCGTATCGAGCGCTTTGATCACCCTATCCAGGTCGGGCTGTAATTCACGCCGGTGAGTCTCGCGAAAATCCTCGATACCTGACATGTATTCAGTGAGATGGATGTCAAAGGCCTCGACCTCCCTCCGAAGGCTGACCACGTACGCAACCATTGTTTCCACACGCGTCAAATCCCTGGGACTGAGTGCCAGATCCTTTTCGCGAGACAACGCCTCCCATCTATCGGCATGACCGTTCGCCATCTCGAGCCGAGACGCAATGTTCTGTATTTCTGCACTCCGCTGCGTGACCGTTTGGGTATGCCCGGCCAATGCCTGACTCAGCGAACTTCCACGCTCACGCAAGGACCACCAAAAACCACTCCTGTAGGACAGCCTAGCGATCAGCCGTTCCAAATTACCAATATTCAGGACTGGCTCAGAGACATACGAATAGCTCACCCAACGCGACAATCGTCCTTGAGGTAAATCGTGAACCCTGCGGACATAGGCATCCAACTGCGCAACGGAGGCTTTTAGGTCACCCCTGCCGCTGCGCGCCTGTTCGAAGAGCGCTGCCACTCGCACTTCCATCGCCCTCGCAGCGTTCCCCATAGGCATCAGCATCCTTTGTTCCATGAGCATTAACTCCGAAGGCCTGACCGCCGCTCTGATGAATGGCAGTCAGGCTATTGATCACGAATCAAAATGCATTGCTGATCTGCTTGTTCATGCTGCGCTGATAAGCCAGGAGCGTCTTCAAAAACGCATCGATAGCACGCAGGTCTTCGACTCCCTTGTACTTGGCGTTCTTCAGCAGGTTGTAGAAACTCCCCAACGCCATGCTCAGCGCATTCAAGGCAATCAGGCAGGCCTTACGTTGCGCAACGAGCCCAGGCACATTTTCCAGCGCCTTGAGCTGCTGACGGCATGCCGCCAGGTTTCGGCTATTGGCGGCAAGCTCCCGCTGCAGCGTTCTGAGTCCGAGCGTCAATTGCCGACGCTCTGCCTGCAGTCGGCTGTAATTGAGGTCGGCAGACAACTGTCCAAGCGTTTTCTCCAGGTTTTTCAGGGCCTGGGCTGCGGCCTCACTCAGTAAGGCGATCTGCCCACCGGGCACTGCCAGCGCAGCCAATTGCTCGGGCGTGGGAATCAGGCCGTCGAACTTGACCTCGATATCGATGGCTTCCAGCGCTTTGAGGGCGGTATGCAGTGCCTCGATCTTGGACGACTCGGCGTCTATTTCGGCTTTCAAGGCGACACTGGTCGTTTCCAGTTCCATCTGCTGCCTGAATAAACGGGCTTCGTCGCGGGAGGCGTTGGGGGCAGACAAAGCCGACAACTCCGTCGAGGCATTCTTCACACCATTGATCTGAATCGTCAGATTCGACAGCACTTTATTGATTGTTTCCTGGGCAATGAACAGAAGCTCAGGGTCTTCGCCGATGTCCTCAAGCGCCTCGACGATATCCTCTAATCCACTTGCATGCAGCTCTGCCTCCATTCGAAGGGCTTGAGTTGCCATTCGCTTGGTAATGCTGTCCAGAAACTTGGCATGCCGCTCAATCGATTCATATAACGTCGGCAAGGACTTCAGGTTGCCCTGCTGCCACTCAAGCAGGAAAATACGTGTCGTCGAGAGAATGTCGTCCAGCGCAGGTTGCTGGCTGGCTGGCGACAGATAAGAAACCTTGGTATTCATGGTGATAGTCCTTTAATGAATTAGCGTGCCGATGCGGCATTGTCGAAAACCGCTGTCAGTTGCAGCGAAGTTCGCTCGATTTCTTTCCACTGCCGGAGGAATCGTTTGAAAAAGATCAGGAAGATCGCCAGCCGCTGGCCATCTGTGATCTTTCCGAGTTCCTCGATGGAGCTGGTGATGTAGACCTCGACACGCTCCCAGACCGTCTGCAAATGGGAGGCCGAGGTCAGGACATCGTTAAGACGCACGTCCAGGTCATCCACAAACTGGGTCATTTCCTTGAGCCGGCCTTCCAGATTCACACGGGCCTTAAGTTTCGCTGCGACCACCCTGCGTTGCTGTTCCGCCTTTTTACGTTGCTTACGCGCAGATTCTGCTTTGGCGCCATAGATCGCACCGCCGACAATAGCTCCAAGCGGCCCCCCAGTGAGGCTGCTCAGTCCGCTGGACAGGTACCTGTCGTATTCTTTTTTAAGTTCGCCGATCTCGACGTCGAGGGCTTTGAGTTCCGTGCGCAACTCTTCAACCAGCCCGTCTTGTTTCTTGCGTTTTAGCGCCTTGTCCTTGTTGCCGACTGCAGGCAGCAACTCCTTTTTAACGGTGTCCCTGAAGGCTTCGCTGCCTTTCTTTACACCGTCTACACGCTTGGCATAGTTCCTGACATCGTCGTTGAGGATCTGCATGTACTCGACCAGTTGCGTGACGACTTTCTGGTCCTCGGCGCCCAGCTTGACCGGTCTCGCGAGCGCTACCTGCTCCCAGGTCATTTGCGGTTTCAGAAATCTCAGGCGACTGCACTCTTCAACAATTTCCTCGCCAACGACATCGATCAAGTTTGCGGTGGTTGCCAGTTCGCTCGAGAGCCGCTTGCTGCGATCTGACAGTGTTGTCCAGGCGTTGGCATGACGACGCAGCCCCTCAAACAGGCTGGACATGGCAGAGGGCTTCAGCTCAGGCTCATCGATGGTCTTGTAGCCCAGCCATTGCTCAACGGTTTGCGGGGTCTTGGGCAGACCAAAAACAAAATTGGCATATTGGTTGATAGTGACGATGTGCTCGCGGCTGAGTGTCAGGCCGCCCTCATTACTACCGTCGCGCTCGGCCATGGCTGTAACCATTGCTACAGGTTGGCTGGCCGCCTCATTTGCCAGCGTTTCATAGCTGGCTCTTTGGAAACTCATACATTTCTCCTTGTACCCAAACCGGGCTGGTTTGGTGATACAAAGCTATGACTCGCTCCGATGAGTCATCAGATGGCAATCGTTCCTCCTACAAGTTCTATTGGTATATTCAGACAGGAGACTTCATGAGATCTCGCCTTGCACTGTTTCCCCTGGCCTTCGGGCTATTGAGCGCCTGCAGCCAAAACCCCTCATCACCTGAGCCGATCGTTCTGGAAAAAGCCAGTGAATGCCCAATCACCCTGGTACCCGGGCAAACATTGACCTTGCGCTTGCCCAGCAATCCCAGCACCGGCTATCGCTGGTTGGTTCAGCACCCGGCGGCCAACATCCTGCGCAGCCTGGGGCCTGAGGTGTATAGCGATCCAGAGGACATCGGTGTGGTGGGCAGTGCAGGCCAGTCCTTGTGGCGCTTCCAGGCCCAGGGCCAAGGCGTGAGCCATCTCATTCTGGTGTATCAGCAACCCTGGGCACCTGAAGTGCGCCCCGCGCAAACGTTCGACTGCGCCGTGACGGTGGACTGAACCTGCCCAGAGGCGATGCGCAAACGGTCAGGGTTGGCTAAAATGCACGCTCTTTACACCCCCACCTGGTACACCTGTGAGCCAACAACCCGACCGCCTCTTCGCCCAGCCCTTGGAGCAGGTGCCCGATTTCGCCTTCAACGAGGACGTGGTGCGGGTATTCCCGGACATGATCAAGCGTTCGGTGCCCGGCTACCCGACCATCGTCGAGAACCTCGGCGTGCTCGCCGCCCGCTTCGCCCAGCCGCACACCGCGCTGTACGATCTGGGCGCGTCCTTGGGCGCGGTGACCCAGTCCCTGCGCCGCCACGTGCGGGCCGATGGCTGCCGGGTGATCGCGGTGGACAACTCCGCCGCCATGGTCGAGCGTTGCCGCCAGTACCTCACTGCCCAGGACTCGATGTTCCAGGAGTTGTTGCCGGTCCAGGTGCTGGAAGCCGATATCCTCGCCCTGCCCTTCGAGCCGGCCTCGGTGGTCGCGATGAACTTCACCCTGCAGTTCATCGCCCCGGACCAACGCCTGGCACTGCTCGGCCGCATCCGCCAGGCGCTGCTGCCCGGCGGCGCACTGATCCTCTCCGAGAAGCTGCGCTTTGCCGATGACCAGGAGCAGGACCTGCTCAACGAACTGCACCTGGCCTTCAAGCGCGCCAATGGCTACAGCGAACTGGAAATCGCGCAGAAACGCAGCGCCATCGAGAACGTGATGAAACCCGACACCCTGGAAGCCCACAAGGAACGCCTGCACGCCGCGGGCTTCTCCAAGGTCGTGCCCTGGTTCCAATGCCTTAACTTCGCCTCACTGATTGCCCTGCCATGATCGACCTGTCCCCCCTCGTCCGCCGCTTGGCGGACACGCCCCTTGCCACTTGGTCTCAGGGGCTGCAGGCACAACTGCACACCAAGCTGGAAAAAGGCCACGGTGACCTCGACCGCTGGCGCGGCGCGCTGGAAGCCTTGCCGGACCTTACGCCCAGCGAGATCGACCTGATCGACGGCCTGCGCCTGGACAGCGATTGCGACCAGGCCACCCGCGCCCAGATGCACCAGGCGCTGATGGGGCTCTCCCCATGGCGCAAAGGGCCGTTCGACCTGTTCGGCGTCCATGTGGACACCGAGTGGCGCTCGGACTGGAAATGGTCGCGGGTCAGCCCGCACCTGGACCTGAAGGGCAAGCGCGTGCTCGACGTCGGCTGCGGCAATGGCTACTACCAGTGGCGTATGCTTGGCGCTGGCGCCGACATGGTCATCGGCGTGGACCCCAATTGGTTGTTCTTCTGCCAGTTCCAGGCTGTGCAGAAGTACCTGCCCGACCTTCCGGCCTGGCACCTGCCCTTCGCCCTGGAAGAACTGCCAGCGAACCTCGAAGGCTTCGACACCGTGTTCTCCATGGGCGTGTTCTATCACCGTCGCTCCCCCATCGAGCACCTGCTGGCGCTCAAGGACTGCCTGGTCAAAGGCGGCGAGCTGGTGCTGGAAACCCTGGTCGTCGAGGGTGACGAGCATCAGGTACTGGTGCCCGAGGACCGCTATGCGCAGATGCGCAACGTCTGGTTCCTGCCGTCGGTACCGGCGCTGGAGCGCTGGCTGCGCCGTGCCGGATTCAGCGACGTGCGCTGTGTCGATGTCAGCGTCACCAGCGTGGAGGAGCAACGCAGCACCGACTGGATGCGCTATCAGTCGCTTGCCGATTTCCTCGACCCCAGCGACCACAGCCTCACCATCGAAGGCCTGCCTGCCCCACGTCGCGCCACCTTGCTGGCCCGCAAATAAAAAAAGGCGCCCCATCAGGGCGCCAGACTCACCTTCGTCAGAGGAGCGGCTGCGAAGGCGGCTACGCGTCAATCCTTGGCCAGCTTGCGGGCCTTCTCGTTCGCCTCGCGCTCACGCGCCACCACCGCTTGCTCTTTGTCCCCGTGCAGACGCTGCTGGTCTTGCCGGAAGGCCTCCCAGAACTGTTTGGAACGCTCGGCACCGCCTTCGGCCATTGCCGCGGAGCTGCCCAGGGTGAGTACGGCCAACAACAGGTATTTGGTCAGGTTCATCGTGTTTGCCTCGTGATAACCAGTCATTCGAGGCCATCGTAGCGAGGCGCAGCTAACACCAAGGTGAGCCGGACATTACAGTGTTGCAAGACTTGAACAGCGCCTCGGCACACACCTGCGCAGCGCCTTTCAGCAACATTTCCCGCCCATTACAAATCCGTTATTCAAGGTTTCCCCTCGGTTGCATGCCGTAACATCCGCATCCTTGACCCTGATCCTGCTACAGGGTCGAGAATCGCCGCCTTTCATTCCACCGAGCTTTCCCATGCGCCTACTGATCATCGAAGACGAACTGCGTACCGCCGATTACCTACAACAGGGTCTGCGCGAGAACGGCTACGTGGTCGACTGTGCCCATACCGGCATCGATGGGCTGCACTTGGCCCGCCAGCAGCCCTATGACCTGGTGATCCTCGACGTCAACCTGCCCGAGTTGGATGGCTGGGGCGTGCTGCAACGCCTGCGCAGCGAATCGGCCACGCGGATCATGATGCTGACCGCCCATGGTCGCCTGGACGATCGAGTCAAAGGCCTGGACCTGGGCGCTGACGACTATCTGCTCAAGCCCTTCGAGTTCCCAGAGCTGCTGGCTCGAATCCGCAGCCTGCTGCGGCGCAACGACCAGCATCTGCAACCGAACACCCTGCGCGTCGCCGATCTGGAGCTAGACCCTGGCCGCCACCGCGCCTACCGCGCCGGGCGGCGCATCGATCTAACCGCCAAGGAGTTCGCCCTGCTGCACCTGCTGATGCGCCAGAGCGGCGAAGTGCTGTCGCGCACGCAGATCATCTCGCTGGTCTGGGACATGAATTTTGACTGCGACACCAACGTGGTGGAGGTGTCGATCCGCCGCCTGCGGGCCAAGATCGACGATCCGTTCGACGACAAGCTGATCCACACCCTGCGCGGCGTCGGCTACGTGCTCGAGGCTAGACCATGAAACCCGCCAGCCTGTCCCTGCGCCTCGGGCTCTCGGTGACCTTGATGGGCGCCGCGCTGGTGCTGCTGCTGGCCTGCCTGGCAGTGTTCGCCTTGCAGCACGAGCTCGACAGCCGGGCTCGCAAGGACCTGGACCGCAAGATGCTGCAGATCGAGCACAACTTGCGGGTCGATCTGCGCAATGAGGACTTGGTCCGTCGCGCCCATCCCTTGCTCGACGTGATCATGGGGCACGACGACCTGAGCCTCAGCATCCTGGCCCTCGACGGGCGCCATCCCTCGCTGCTGAGCCTGGGCCCTGCGCTGGAGGCACGCCTGAACGACCTGCCGGTCGATGACCGGCTGAGCTTCCACAAATGGCGCGACAGCGCCGATAACCAGATCCTCACCGCCACCCGCCTGATGCGCCTGCGCGACGACACCACAGTGCGGGTGATGATGTCGCTCAACCGTGCCGACGACACTGCCCTGCTGCAGGCCTACCTGAACTCCACGCTACTGGCCCTGCCCCTGTTGCTGGTGCTGATCGGTATCAGTGCCTGGAAGCTGATGCAAATGGGGTTGCGCCCTTTACGTCACTTTCGCCGAATCGCCGGACGCGTCTCGGCCCAGGACCTGGAGCACCGTCTGCCGGACACAGGCCTGCCGTTGGAGCTGGCCGAGCTGGCCAAGGCCATCAATGTCATGCTTGATCGTCTGGATCAGGGTGTCCGCCAGCTCTCGCAATTCTCCGACGACCTGGCCCATGAGCTGCGTACACCCATTGGCAACCTGATGGGCAAGGCCCAGGTCACCCTGGCCCGAGACCGTGACAGCGCCCACTACCGGGAAGCGCTGGAAGACAGTGTCGAAGAGCTGACCCGCCTCAACCGCATCATCAACGACATGCTGTTTCTCGCCCAGGTCAGCCAACCCCAGGCCCAGGTCCTGCTTGGGCCACTGGCCCTGTCCCAGGAAGCGCAGCGGGTCTGCGAGCTGTTCGCTGTCAGTGCCGAATTCAAGGGAATCGAACTGCGTCTACAGGGTTGGGGGACGGCCATGGCCGATCGTCTGATGTTCCAGCGGGCGCTGTCCAACCTGTTGAGCAATGCCATCCGCCACAGCCCCGAAAGCCAAGTGGTGGTGGTATTGATCGAGCGTCAGGGCGATGAAATACACCTAGGGGTGCAGAACCAGGGACCTGGCATAGCCGAAAGCCAGCTGCCGCACCTGTTCGAACGCTTTTACCGCGCCGGATACGGACGTTCACGGCTGGAGGGTGGGACTGGGTTGGGGCTGGCGATCGTGAAGTCGATCATGCAGTTGCACGGCGGGCGGGTGGAGGCCAGCAGTACGCCTGCTGGCCCGACCCGATTCACCTTGGTGTTCCAAGCGCAATAGCGGGTGCCTGGATCGGCTCTTCGCGGGTGAACCGACTCCCACAGCGATAACGCTGCCATTGGGCGTTCTGCAGCACCTAGGGGGAGCAGGTTTACCCGCGAAGAGGCCGCCCCAACCGCGCGAAAATCAGCGAGAAGCCGCCACGATCAGCGCTTTCATCTCGGCCACTGCCGCCTTGAAGCCGACGAACAGCGCATGGGCTACCAGCGCATGGCCAATGTTCAGCTCATTGATGCCCTTGATCGCCGCCACTGCCTCGACGTTGTGATAGTGCAGGCCATGGCCGGCATTGACGATCAGCCCCTGCCCTACCCCCACGGCCACGCCGTCGACGACTCGCTGGAGCTCTTCGGCCACCTCTGTCGGGGTTTCGGCATCGGCATAACGACCGGTGTGCAGCTCGATGGCCGGGGCTCCGACACGACGCGAGGCTTCGATCTGACGCGCGTCCGGATCGATGAACAGCGACACCTCGGCACCCGTGCGCGCCAGGCGCTCCACTGCGGCCTTGATCCGCGATTCCTGGCCCGCCACATCCAGGCCGCCCTCGGTGGTCAGCTCTTGACGGGTCTCCGGAACCAGGCAGATGTGCGCCGGGCGAATCTTCTCGGCGAAGGCCATCATTTCTTCGGTGATGCCCATTTCGAAGTTCATGCGGGTCTGCAGCACATCCTTGAGCAGCAGCACGTCGCGCTCCTGGATATGCCGGCGGTCTTCGCGCAGGTGCACGGTGATACCGTCGGCGCCCGCTTCCTCGGCATCCAGCGCGGCCTTGACCGGGTCTGGGTAACGGGTGCCCCGGGCCTGGCGAAGGGTCGCCACGTGGTCGATGTTGACGCCAAGAAGCATGCGGTTGCTGTGAGTCACGAAAGGGCTCTCCTGAAAGTTGAGCCCCACAGCATACGATGTGCTCAACGCTTGCGAAACAGTTCCCGACTGACCAGCGGTTTTGCGCCCAGGTGCACCGCCAGGGCTTGGCGCATCAGGCGCTTGGCGGCGAGCAAGGCGCCGGGCGCTTCCCAATCGGCCTCGGCGAGGGCCAGCAGCTCGGCCCCGGTGAACAAACCAGGCTGCGCGAGGTATACCCGCTCCAGGCCCGCATCGACCTGCAAGCGGTACAAGCCTTGAGTGTCGATGGGGTCGTCGTTGATATCGTGGGTCAGGGCAAAGGCATACCCCAATTCATCCAACAGGCGCCACTCGAAGGCACGCAGCAGCGGCTCCAGCGGCCGCCCGGCAGCCAGCGCCTGCAGCGTCAAGGTGTAGTGCTCGAAGAGCGCAGGATGGGGCGCCTCCGCCGGCAGCAGACGCATCAGCAGCTCATTGAGGTACAACCCGCTGAACAAAGCATCGCCATGCAGCCAGCCGCCGATGCCGACACTGTCCAGGCGCCCGACGTTCTTCAACTCGCCCCGCCCGCGCAGTTCCACCTCCAGCTCAACGAACGGCCGCACCAGGCTGCCGCCCTTGCCCCGGGCACGACGCAGCACCGCCCGCACACGGCCTTGGGGCGTAAGGAAGTCCACCAGCGCGCTGCTTTCCTTGTAGGCGCGGCTGTGAAGCACGTAGGCCGGCTGGCCGGCGGGTTGTTCCATCAGCGATCTCTGGGTGTTGAATGTGCCTGTGGGAGCGGATTCACCTGCGAAAGCGCCAGTGAAACCACTATCGCTTTCGCGGGTAAACCCGCTCCCACAGGGGACGTGCCAGCAGTATGTTCGCTGGAGAGGTTACAGGTCGCCGTAGCCCAGCGAGCGCAAGGCGCGCTCATCGTCGGACCAGCCACCTTTGACCTTGACCCACAGGTTGAGCATGACCTTGGCGTCGAACAGCACTTCCATGTCCTTGCGCGCGTCCGAGCCGATGCGCTTGATGCGCTCGCCCTTGTCACCAATGATGATCTTCTTCTGACCGTCACGCTCGACCAGGATCAACGCATGGATATGCAGCACATGGCCCTGCTGCTTGAACTCCTCGATCTCCACGGTGATCTGGTACGGAAGCTCCGCCCCAAGCTGGCGCATGATCTTTTCACGCACCAGTTCCGCGGCCAGGAAACGGCTGCTGCGGTCGGTGATCTGGTCTTCGGGGAAGAAATGCTCGTTCTCGGGCAGATGCTTGGCGATCAGCACTTCGAGGGCTTCGAGGTTGTGCCCTTGCTGGGCGGAAATCGGCACGATCTCGGCATTGGGCAACTGCTGTTGCAGCCACTGCAAGTGCGGGATCAGCTCGGCTTTCTCGTCCATGCGGTCGGTCTTGTTGACCGCCAGGATCACCGGGCCACTCACGTACTGCACACGCTCGAGCACCAATTGGTCCTCGTCGGTCCAGCGGGTGCGGTCGACCACGAAGATGACCACGTCGACGTCCTTCAGGGCCGCCGACGCGTTGCGGTTCATGTAGCGGTTCAGGGCCTTGTCGTTGGCCTTGTGCATACCGGGCGTGTCGACGTAGATCGCCTGCACGTCCCCCTCGGTCTTGATGCCGAGCATGTTGTGACGGGTGGTCTGAGGCTTGCGCGAGGTGATCGCCAGCTTCTGGCCAAGGATGTGGTTGAGCAGCGTGGACTTGCCCACGTTGGGGCGACCGACGATCGCGACATAGCCGCAACGGGTCGAAGTGTTCTCAGTCATTGCCATTCTCCACGCCAAGGGCGATCAATGCGGCGGCGGCGGCGACCTGCTCGGCGATACGCCGGCTCACGCCCTGTCCACGGCTCTTGTTGTTCAGCAGCACCACCTCGCATTCGACGAAGAAGGTACGGCAGTGCGGTTCGCCCTGGATGTCCACCACTTCATAGCGCGGCAGTTCGCAGGCACGCGACTGCAGGAATTCCTGCAGGCGGGTCTTGGGGTCTTTGTTGGTGTCGACCAGGGTCAGCCCGTCGAACTCACCGGCCAGCCAGGCCAGGATACGTTCGCGCGCGGTCTCCATATCGGCGTCCAGGTAGATCGCCCCGATCAGTGCCTCGAGGGCATCGGCCAGGATCGACTCGCGCCGGAAGCCACCGCTCTTGAGCTCACCCGATCCCAGACGCAGGTATTCACCCAAGTCGAAACCACGGGCCAGGCGGGCCAGGGTCTCGCCTTTGACCAGGCGTGCGCGCAGGCGCGAGAGCTGACCCTCGCGGGCCTGCGGGAAACGCTCGAACAGCGCTTCGCCGGCCACGAAGTTGAGGATGGCATCACCCAGGAATTCCAGGCGCTCGTTGTTGCGCCCGGCATAGCTGCGATGGGTCAGGGCCAGGAGCATCTGGTCCTGGTTCTTGAAGGTATAGCCGAGCTTGCGCTCCAGGCGCGCGAGGGAAGCACTCATGGGGCCACCCGTGGATTGTTCAACGCGTTGTTCAAATCAACATCCTGAAAGACTGTTTGGCTGTGGTCCACCACCTTGTGGGCGGCGGAATCTCTCGATCCCTGAGAACACAGCCTATGTCAGAAATGCATTCGGCGCTGTCTGCCAGACAGCGCCGTTGGGTATCAATGGATCAGGCCAACCCGCGACATGTTGGGGAAGTGGCTGAGCTTGGGCTCCGGCCAGCTCATCCACACCGCGAAGGCCTTGCCGACGATGTTGCGATCCGGAACCATGCCGTGCAGTTCCTTCGGAATGTTCGGATCGTCCCAGTAACGGCTGTCGTTGGAGTTGTCGCGGTTGTCACCCATCATGAAGTAATGGCCGGCCGGTACGGTCCATTGCTGGTCCGGCGGCATGCGGTAACGGCTCATTTCCTTGCGGATCAGGTGCTCGGCCTCGCCGAGTTTTTCCTTGTACAGCTGGGCACTGCCCAGGGTGCCTGGCTCGGTGCCGACCAATTGCTCGGCGATCGACTGGCCATTGACGTACAGGCGCTTGTCGCTGGTGTAGCGCACCTGGTCGCCCGGCAGGCCAACCACACGCTTGATGTAGTTGACATTCGGGTCGCTCGGGTAGCGGAACACCATCACGTCGCCGCGCTGCGGGTCGCCCACTTCGATGACCTTCTTGTCGATCACCGGCAGGCGAATGCCGTAGGAGAACTTGTTCACCAGGATGAAGTCGCCCACTTCCAGGGTCGGTTTCATCGACCCCGACGGGATCTGGAACGGCTCGACCAGGAACGAACGCAGCACCAGCACGATGAACAGCACCGGGAAGAACGACTTGCCGTACTCGACCAGCAACGGTTCCTTGTTCAGGCGCTCGAGCACCGCCATCTCGGGCTGGCTGACGCTACCCTGATAGTTGGCGACCGCCGCTCGCCGGCGCGGGGCCAGGAACAGCAGGTCGATCAAGCCCAACAGGCCGCAGACGGCTACGGCGATGACTAGCAACAGCGGGAAATTTAGCGACATAGGACCTAGCTATCCAACCTGAGCACGGCAAGGAAGGCTTCCTGTGGAATCTCCACGTTGCCGACCTGCTTCATGCGTTTCTTACCGGCCTTCTGCTTCTCCAGCAGTTTCTTCTTACGGCTGACGTCACCACCGTAGCACTTGGCCAGTACGTTCTTTCTGAGCGCCTTGACGGTCGTACGGGCAACGATCTGGCCGCCAATGGCTGCCTGGATCGCCACATCGAACATCTGCCGAGGGATCAGTTCCTTCATCTTCTCAGTCAGCGCACGGCCCTTGTAGTGGGCATTGTCGCGGTGAACGATCAGCGCCAGGGCGTCTACCTTGTCGCCGTTGATCAGCACGTCCAGCTTGACCAGGTTGGCCGACTGGTAGCGATCGAAATGATAGTCCAGCGAAGCGTAACCGCGGCTGGTCGACTTCAGTTTGTCGAAGAAGTCCAACACCACTTCGTTCATCGGCAGGTCGTAGCGCACCTGCACCTGGCTGCCGAGGAACTGCATGTCGCGCTGCACGCCACGCTTCTCGATGCACAGGGTGATGACGTTGCCCAGGTGCTCCTGGGGCACGAGGATGGTCGCGGTGACGATCGGCTCGCGGAAGTCCTGGACCGCCGAAACATCCGGCAGCTTGGACGGGTTGTCGACGTAGATGGTCTCGCCGGTCTTGAGGACCAGCTCGTAGATCACGCTCGGCGCGGTGGTGATCAGGTCCAGGTCGTACTCGCGCTCCAGGCGCTCCTGGATGATCTCCATGTGCAGCATGCCGAGGAAGCCGCAACGGAAGCCAAAGCCCAGTGCGTCGGAGCTTTCCGGCAGGTATTGCAGCGAGGAGTCGTTCAGGGTCAGCTTCGACAGCGCGTCGCGGAAATCTTCGAAATCGTCGGAACTGACCGGGAACAGGCCGGCATACACCTGCGGCTGGATCTTCTTGAAGCCTGGCAGCACTTCGACCTCGGGGGTCGAGGACAGGGTCAGGGTGTCACCGACCGGCGCACCGTGGATGTCCTTGATACTGGCGATGATGAAGCCCACCTCGCCCGCCTTGAGGTCGGCGGTCTGGGTGTGTTTCGGGGTGAAGACACCAACGCTGTCGACCAAGTGCACCTTGCCGGTGGACTTGACCAGGATCTTGTCGCCCTTCTTGACCCGGCCGTGACGCACGCGGACCAAGGAGACGACGCCCAGGTAGTTGTCGAACCAGGAGTCGATGATCAGAGCCTGCAGAGGGGCATCGAGCTCGCCCTCAGGAGCAGGAATGGTCTGCACCAGACGCTCGAGAACCTCATCGACGCCCATGCCGCTCTTGGCGCTGCAGGCAACGGCGTCGGTGGCGTCGATACCGATGATCTTCTCGATCTCGTCCTTGACGCGGTCCGGGTCGGCCTGGGGCAGGTCCATCTTGTTCAGTACCGGCATGACCTCCAGGCCCTGCTCGATGGCGGTGTAGCAGTTGGCCACGGACTGGGCCTCGACACCTTGACCGGCGTCCACGACCAGCAGCGCGCCTTCGCACGCGGCCAGGGAACGGCTGACTTCATAGGTGAAGTCGACGTGGCCGGGGGTATCGATGAAGTTCAGCTGGTAGACCTTGCCGTCCTGGGCCTTGTAGCTCAGCGTGACGCTGTGGGCCTTGATGGTGATCCCGCGCTCACGCTCCAAGTCCATGGAATCGAGGACCTGGGCTTCCATTTCGCGTGCCGACAGGCCACCGCACATCTGGATGAAACGGTCGGCCAGCGTCGACTTGCCATGGTCGATGTGGGCGATGATGGAGAAATTGCGGATATGACTCAAATCACTCACGGGTCAACACTCGAAAAGGCTGCGAGCCGGACGCCCGCCGAAAAATAGCCGGGAATTGTACCTTAAGCCGCGGGGATATGGGAGATTCCAGATCAAGCAACATGGTGACGAGCTTTGCTCCTGGGGGAGCCGGCAGGCCCTGGGATTGTGCGCCTCCGGGCTGACCGCAGCGCCAGGCCAAGTGTCGACTGAGGAATATTTCATGAAAAAGGGCAGCCGAAGCTGCCCTTTTCCTACGCAACGCGCAGATTACTCCGCCAGCTTGAAGGTAATGAAGCTGGCTCGGCCCTGACGCAGCACGCGCATGGACACCGAACGGTTCTTCGGCAGGTCCTTGGCGATTTCGGTGAACTGCTTGGCCGAGGCGATCGCCTGGTTGTTCAGGTGGCTGATGACATCGCCCGGACGCAGGCCGATCAACGCCGCCGGACCATCCTGAACCTCCTTGATGACCACGCCGCCCTTGAGTTCCAGGGACTTTTTCTGCTCGGCAGTCAGGTCAGCCACGGAAACGCCCAAGCGGTTGCTGTTGCGCTCGGCGCCTGACTCGCCACCGGTACCGATGTCGGCATCGTCCTCGGGCAGCGCGCCGATGGTGATGTCCAGGTTCTGGCGCTTGCCGTTGCGGATGATCTCCAGACGGGCCTTGTCGCCATCTTTGAGGCTGCCGACCAGGTGCGGCAGGTCGGCCGACATGACGATCGGCTGGCCGTTCATGCTCAGGATCACGTCACCCACCTGCAGACCGCCCTTGGCTGCAGGACCGTCCTCGAGCACCTGGGCGACCAGGGCACCGGCCGGCTTGTCCAGACCGAAGGATTCAGCAAGGTCCTTGTTTACCTCCTGAATCACCACGCCAAGCCAGCCACGGCTGACCTTGCCGTCCTTCTTCAGCTGGTTGGAGACATCCAGCGCCACATCGATCGGGATGGCGAACGACAGGCCCATGAAGCCACCGGAACGGGTGAAGATCTGCGAGTTGATGCCCACCACCTCGCCTTTCATGTTGAACAACGGACCACCGGAGTTGCCCGGGTTGATCGCCACGTCGGTCTGGATGAACGGCACATAGGTGTCGTTCGGCAGGGTTCGCCCCTTGGCGCTGACGATACCTTTGGTCACCGAATGGTCGAAGCCGAACGGCGAACCGATCGCCAGCACCCACTCACCGACCTTGAGCTTTTCGGAGTCGCCGAGCTTGACCGTCGGCAGGTTCTTGCCTTCGACCTTGAGCAGGGCCACGTCAGTACGCGGATCGGTGCCGACCAGTTTGGCCTGCAGCTCGCTGCGATCGGACAAACGCACGATGATCTCATCGGCATCGGCGACCACATGGTTGTTGGTCAGCACATAGCCATCACTGGAGATGATGAAGCCCGAACCGAGGGACTGGGCTTCCCGCTGACGGTCGCCCCGGGGCGACCGTGGCGCTTGCGGCATGTTGCGCTCGAAGAACTCGCGGAACATCGGCGGCAGGCCTTCCAGGTCCGGCATCTGCCCGGCGGCGACGCGGCGGTCCGGCAGCTTCTGCTTGGTACTGATGTTCACCACGGCCGGCGAGGCTTGCTCGACCAGGGTGGTGAAGTCCGGCAGGGCTTCCTCGGCCTGGGCGGTGAGCACCTGGCCGAGCATCAGCACGGCGGCGAACATCGATAGGTAGGATTTCAAGCGTGGTATTGACATACGGCTCCCGTCACAACGAGCGTAGTTAACAAAGTGAGGCCTTTGCACAAGCAAGAAAGGCCAGACCCCGAGAAGCCTGACCTATAGAAAATTTACGAAAGGATTGCAAATGACAATGCTTTAATTTCATGTCAGACGCATGACCTACGAGACGTAGGAAGGCACGCCATCACTGGCGTGCCTGGGCATCCTGGGCCCGCATGGACAGGGCGACACGCTCGGCAGTCCCCAGCGGGATCTCGCCAACCACGGTGACCATGACCTTGCCTTTGGGCGTATTGAGACGGCGCGATACGGCGACTGTCGGCCCCAACTGCGCGCGGGTATCAGGCCCCGCGTCGTCGCTGACCGGCTCCAAGAACACCGAGAAGCGTGCCAGGCCGTCGTCGTACATGAGGCTGCTGACCATGCTGTCACGCACCGGATCGCGGCGCACGGAGCTGTTGATCAGCTCGAAGCCCGGCGGCAACCAATCCGAGCGCCAGCCGGAGGCGGCCTCGGTGGTCCCGGCAGCGACTCGCTCGACGGGTTTGCACGATGCACTGGCGAGCAGGTCATCGTCGGTGGGCACGTCATCGGTGTCCAGACGGGTCATCTGGAAGCGCTCGAGCAACTGGCCTTTGTCGTTGAGCATCAAAGAGCGCAAGGGCAAACCAGTGCGGCGATCCAGGTGCAGTTCGAAGGCGTAGCGGTGCTGGTCTCGCGGCGTGAGCGTCACGATCACGGCGTCGCGCCCCGCGACCCGGGACTTACCCGCAACGCTCAAATCGTACCAGCTCATCAGTTTGAGAGGATCGAGCACACGCGGCGCAGAGTCCGGCGGGGCTCCTACGCGACTGACCAAAGAGCCGCTGACGCACTGGACCTTGCCATCGACGCGCACGATTTCCTGGGTCGCGCCATCGAGCTGCAACAAGCGCTCGCTGACCTTGCCATCCTGGACGCGGTGCCAGATATCGTGAGAGGAGAAGCTGCCATTGCGTTCGTAGACGAAGGAACCCTGGTAACTCTGTTCTCGCTCGGCCTGTGCCAGCTTGTTCAACCACTCACTCGCCTCGGGCGAGGAGTTGGCCGCCAACGCCGGCACCATCATGCAACTGCCAAATAGCAGCGTCAGGAGAGGTAGCGCGCGCATGATCCTCCTTACTTAACGGTTTTCCAGGCTGGCGGCGCGTGCGTAGGGCAGAGCGGTCTCGGTACCCTTGAGCGCAGATTCCTGGGCATGCTGGCGCAGGTATCCTGGCAGACGCTGATCCCAGCCGGCCTGGTTCTGCAGCACGCCGTTGGCCATCGGCCCGGTCGGTTGCTCACTGCTCTCACTATAGCCTGCCAAAACGGCAGGGCCCTGTGCCTGTGGCACACTCAGACCTTGCTGGGCAGGTTGCTGGGCAGCAAGCTCGGCACCGGTGATCTCATCCTGGTTGTACAGACGCACGCCAGCCAGCACGGCGACAGTCACCGAGGCGGCGACGGCCAGGCGACCAATGGTGCGCCATGGGCCTTGCTTGACCTTGACAGGCACGGCTTCGTCGGCAAGCGCCGCGGACACCGCCGAGGCGATATCGAGTTTCGGCAGTACCAGTTCGTTGTGCATCGCTGCACGCGCGACCTGATAGCGGGACCAGGTGGCACGGGTTTCAGGATCGTCGACGGCGTTCAACACGCGACGCAGTTCAAGTTCGTCCGCTTCGTTATCCATTACCGCGGACAGCGATTCCTGCAAAGCTTCACGACTCATGGCGGTTCCTCTCTTGGCTGTCGCCGCTGTCTCAGGTTTCCTGCAACAGAGGCTGCAGGGCTTTATCAATGGCCTCCCGAGCGCGGAAAATTCGAGAGCGCACGGTACCTACCGGACATTGCATGACACTGGCAATGTCTTCGTAACTCAGTCCGTCGAACTCACGTAGGGTCAATGCCGTGCGCAGGTCCTCGGGCAGTTGCTGGATGGTGCGATGGACGGTGCCTTCGATTTCATCCCGCAACAACGCGCGCTCTGGAGACTCGAGATCCTTGAGGCCATGATCGCCGTCGTAAAACTCCGCATCCTCGGAGCTCACATCACTGTCTGGTGGCCGTCTTCCGCGGGACACCAGGTAGTTCTTCGCCGTGTTGATGGCGATGCGGTACAGCCAGGTATAAAAAGCACTGTCACCGCGAAAATTTCCCAGCGCCCGGTAGGCCTTGATGAAAGCCTCCTGCGCCACATCCTGGGCCTCGTGGGTGTCGTGGACGAACCGCACGATCAACCCGAGAATCTTGTGCTGATACTTCAGCACCAACAGATCGAACGCTCGCCTGTCGCCGCGCTGCACGCGCTCGACAAGCTGCTGATCCTCTTCCTGGGTTAGCATGAACACTCCTCAGTGGTCTCGAAGGAGCGTTGCAACAGCCATCGTTCAGGCTTGCAACCATAGACTCGGCCTTTGCGCAAAAGTTCTCCCCTCCAAGCAAGTTTCCTGCGGCCCTTGGTCGGCTCGCACGAAAGACGCAGCGCGGTCACGGCCGGCTGCGTCGATAATCTGATCTCGAATACGCAGGTGTCAGCCCGAATAGAGCTACCGCCATGCGTCGCCGCGGCATTTGGTGGCGTGCGGGCAGCCTTCTTAGGATTTCCACCGGTATCGGAAAGTTCCCATAAAGATCGCCACCAGGGTGCAGATGCCATTGGAAATCAGACACCTGTGGCTGCTATAAAGGCAGCCGGACAGGCTTAACGATAGTTTCACAATGCCATCTGCGCATGACTATTGTGCCGCTCCCCTTCCCAAGATTACTAGTGTCAAGACATGAGCCAACAATTCCAACACGATGTCCTGGTGATCGGCAGCGGCGCCGCTGGCCTCAGCCTGGCACTGAACCTTCCCAGCCACTTGCGCATCGCCGTGCTGAGCAAGGGCGACCTGGCCAACGGTTCGACCTTCTGGGCCCAGGGCGGCGTCGCCGCGGTCCTGGACAACACCGATACCGTCCAGTCCCATGTCGAGGACACGCTCAATGCCGGCGGCGGACTGTGCCATGAAGATGCGGTGCGCTTCACCGTCGAGCACAGCCGCGAAGCCATCGAGTGGTTGATCGAACAAGGGGTTCCCTTCACCCGCGACGAGCATTACAGCGTCGATGACGGCGGTTTCGAGTTTCACCTGACCCGCGAAGGTGGTCATAGCCACCGGCGTATCATCCACGCCGCCGATGCAACGGGCGCGGCGATCTTCACGGCCCTGCTGAACCAGGCGCGCCAGCGACCGAACATCGAGCTGCTTGAGCAGCGCGTGGCGGTCGACCTGATCACCGAGCGCCGCCTGGGCCTACCGGGCGAGCGTTGTCTAGGCGCCTATGTGCTGGACCGCAACACCGGCGAAGTCGACACCTTCGGTGCGCGCTTCACCGTGCTGGCCACCGGCGGCGCGGCCAAGGTCTACCTCTATACCAGCAATCCCGACGGAGCCTGCGGCGATGGTATCGCCATGGCCTGGCGCGCTGGTTGCCGGGTCGCCAACCTGGAATTCAACCAGTTCCACCCCACTTGCCTGTACCACCCCCAGGCCAAGAGCTTCCTGATCACCGAGGCCCTGCGTGGTGAAGGCGCCCTGCTGCGCCTGCCCAATGGCGAGCGCTTCATGCCGCGTTTCGACCCCCGCGAGGAGCTCGCGCCCCGGGATATCGTCGCCCGCGCCATCGACCATGAGATGAAGCGCCTGGGCGTGGACTGTGTCTACCTGGACATCAGTCACAAGCCCGCCGACTTCATCAAGAACCACTTCCCCACGGTCTACGAGCGCTGCCTGGCGTTCGGTATCGACATCACCCGCCAAGCGATCCCGGTGGTCCCGGCCGCCCATTACACCTGCGGCGGCGTGATGGTCGATGATCGCGGCCATACCGACGTGCCCGGCCTGTACGCTATCGGCGAGACCAGCTTCACGGGCCTGCACGGCGCCAACCGCATGGCCAGCAATTCGTTGCTCGAATGCTTTGTCTATGGCCGTGCCGCAGCGGCCGACATCGAGGCGCACCTGGACGAAGTGCAGTCGCCGACCGCCCTGCCCTGCTGGGACGCAAGCCAGGTCACCGATTCGGACGAAGACGTGATCATTGCGCACAACTGGGACGAGCTGCGGCGCTTCATGTGGGACTACGTGGGTATCGTGCGCACCAGCAAGCGCCTGCAGCGAGCCGAGCACCGTGTGCGCCTGCTGCTCGACGAGATCGACGAGTTCTACAGCAACTACAAGGTCAGCCGCGACCTGATCGAGCTTCGCAACCTGGCCCAGGTCGCCGAGTTGATGATCCGCTCAGCGATGCAGCGCAAGGAAAGCCGCGGGCTGCACTACACACTGGATTACCCGGGAATGCTGCCCGAGGCCAAGGACACCATCCTCAGTCCAGTCTGAACTGACGCGTATTCGTGGGAACTGGCGGGGCCTGCGATTGGCCTGGGGCTGCTTTGCAGCCCATCGCAGGCTTCGCCCCACAAGTACAGGACAACACACACCTGAAGCGGGCTATTGCGCCGAAACGTCGGCCCAGCGTCTGCGACTGAACTTCAACCTCACCCGAAGACGCCGATGCTGATCGGCATCCAGGGCGTCTCGCGGTACGCACTGGCTCTCGCCAAACCAACGCCCTGGCCTGACGAAGCGCAGCACGACCAACCCTGGCAATGCCACGCTGTCCCGACACAACCGCACCCGCTGCCAGCCTCGGGCATGACTGAAAAGCCGCCAGCCGGTGGGATCACGGCGCAGGCCGGTAATGGCCTCGGGATGGGTCAGCAGGATACGACGGGGAATGGCCCAGCAGGCGTGGGCAAGGCAAGCGAGGGCGAGAAGAATGCTCAACCACCAGGATTGCGCGCTCAGGATCAAGGCCCAGAGCGCGAGCACCTGGCAGGTCAGGTAGGCCGCCAGCAGCAGGCGTGAGCCTTGCCAGCGGCACTCGAAATGCTCACTTGGGCTGGACACGGTCCAGGATGATGCGAACCATGCGTTGCAGCTCAGGGTCGTCGGACTCGGTGCGCTCCATGAACCAGCCGAACATGTCCTGGTCTTCGCAGGTCAGCAGGCGACGGTACAGCTCGCGGTCCCCTTCGCTCAGGGTGGGGTAGACCTCCTGGGTGAATGGCACCAGCAGTACGTCCAATTCCAGCATGCCGCGGCGGCTGTGCCAGAAAAGCCGGTTGAGTTCAGTTTGTTCGACCATGGGGCCCTCCTCGAATGGGCCGCCAGTATACAGTGGGGCGCTCGCGGCGGCACAAGGCGTTGGTCTAGTCACCTACCTATTTTGTTACCAGCGTTCTATGATGGCCGCCAGTCTCAAGCAACCGCGATGACCCATGGCCGATTCCGCTTTCTTCTGTCTCCTGTCCCACGAGGGCATCCTCGCCGTCCGCGGCTCCGATGCCGGCAAGTTCCTGCAAGGCCAGCTGACCTGCAACATCAACTACCTCAGCGAGGAGCATGCGAGCCTCGGCGCCCGCTGCATGGTCAAGGGCCGCATGCAATCGAGCTTCCGTATCCTCCCGCAAGGCAACGGTTACCTGCTGGCCATGGCCAGCGAACTGCTCGACGCGCAACTGGCCGACCTCAAGAAGTACGCCGTCTTCTCCAAGGCCACGCTGACCGATGAGAGCGCCGCCTGGGCCCGCTTCGGCCTGGCGCAAGGCAATACTGCGCTTGAAGCGCTGGGCCTGGCCACACCGACCGAGGCCGGCGCCACGGTACGCCATGACGGGCTGATCGCGATCGGTGTCAGCACCGGCCGCGTGGAGCTCTGGGCACCCGCCGCGCAAGCAGATACCGTGCGCCAGACGCTCGCCGCCCACCTGGCAGAAGGCAGCCTCAACGACTGGCTGCTGGGCCAGGTCCGTGCCGGCATCGGTCAGGTCATGGGGCCGACACGCGAGCTGTTCATCCCGCAGATGATCAACCTGCAAGCGGTCGATGGCGTGAGCTTCAAGAAGGGCTGCTACACCGGCCAGGAGATCGTCGCGCGCATGCAGTATCTGGGTAAGCTCAAGCGCCGGCAGTACCGCCTGGCCCTGGCCCAGCACGATGTGCCCGTCCCTGGCGCCGAGATTTTCTCGCCCACCCACGGATCGTCGGTGGGCGAAGTGGTCATCGCGGCCCGTGCAGGTGACGGCTGCGAACTGCTCGCGGTGCTCAGCGCCGAAGCCGTCGCAGACGACAACCTGCACCTGGGCAGCCTCGAAGGCCCACGCCTGACGTTGCTGGACCTGCCCTACGAACTGGACCGCGACCGGGAAATCCTGCGCTGACCAGCCTGCCCCGCCGTTGCGCGGGGCCGCACCACCATTGCGGTAGAGAAGTTAGATGAACAAGCTGGCCGAGACGGTTCAATCACAGTTGCTCGCAGCCATCGACAAGGACGACCTGGTCCTGCCGACCCTTCCGGAAGTTGCCTTGAGCATCCGCGAGGCCGCCGAGGACAGCGAGATCAGCGTCGCCGCGTTGAGCAAGGTGATCGGCCGCGACGCGGCCCTCTCGGCGCGCCTGATCAAAGTGGTCAACAGCCCCTTGTTGCGCGCGGCAGTGGAGGTCACCGACCTGCACACCGCCATCACCCGCCTGGGTATCAACTACAGCTGCAACTTGGCGATCGGCCTGGTGATCGAGCAGATCTTCCATGCCCGCTCCCCGGCCGTTGAGCAAAAGCTGCGCGATATCTGGGCCAATAGCCTTGAAGTGGCAGGCATCAGCTATGAACTGTGCCGTCGTTACAGCCAGCTCAAACCGGACCAGGCCACCCTGGGGGGGCTGGTCCACCAGATCGGAGCCCTGCCCGTGCTGATCTACGCCGAGGAGCACAACGAACTGCTCTCCGATCCGGTGTGCCTGCACTACGTGATCGAGCAGATCCAGCCGGTGCTGGGCGACAAGATCCTCAAGGCCTGGGAGTTCCCCGAACAGCTGGTCAATCTGCCCAGCCAGGTGCAGGACCTGGACCGACGCACCGACAGTATCGACTACATCGACATCGTGCAGATCGCCCGCCACCTCAGCCATCGGACCCGCAGCCGCCCCCTGGCCGCCTTGCCCGCCTACCAGCACCTCGGGCTGCCCTATGGAACCGAGCTGGATGTCGCCGACCTGCTCGATGCCCGCAGCATGTTGCGCTAAACGAAACGCCTCAGCTGTGGGAGTGAGCTTACCCGCAAATGCGGCAGCGACTTGACCAACGCATTCGCGGGTAAACCCGCTCCCACAAGGTCACCGCAAACACTGCTGAACTGGATTTACCCGCGAGTGCAGCAGCGAATTGACCAACCCGCTTCCAAGGATCACCGCAAACCCTGTGGGAGATTCTAGACCGGGATTGCGTCGCTCTTAAGACTTACGCAAACCCTGTGGGAGCGGGTTTACCCGCGAATAGGCCGGCACAGGCAACACAGGACCGTTGTTCCCACAGCCCCTGCCCCTCTGAAACAGCAAGGCGCAAAGCCCCGCTCAATCAGCGATGAAACTCACCCGCACGCGCAACCCACCCTTTTCGCCATCATGCAGGCTGATCTGCGCCAGGTGCGCACGACAGATCTCTCCGACGATCGCCAGCCCCAGCCCCGTACCCTGGGCGCTGCGCCGATAGAAACGCTCGAATACCCGCTCGCGCTCCGCCTCGGGAATACCCGGCCCGTCGTCCTCCACTTCGAGGATGGCCGGGGCCAGCACCCGCAGAATCACATTGCCACCCTTGGGCGTGTGCGCCAGGGCGTTGTCCACCAGGTTGCTGAGCAGTTCGTTGAGCAGGGTCGGCTCGCCCTTGAGCCACACCGACGCCTCGGCCTCCAGCGCCAGGGCCACGCCCCGAGCGTGCGCCAGTGGCGCCATGGCCATGCCCAGGTCACGTGTCAATTGGCACAGGTCCAGACGCTGGGCACCGCCTTCGGCGATCGCTCGGGCACCGTTTTCCACCCGCGCCAGGGACAACAGCTGGTTGGCCAGGTGAGTCAGACGATCGGTACCCTGGGTGGCAGCCTCGAGGGTCTGCCGCCACTGTTCCGGCTCCTGGGAGCGCAAGCCCAGTTCGACCCGCGCCTTGAGCGCGGCCAACGGTGTGCGCAACTCATGGGCGGCGTCGGCGATGAACTGCGCCTGGCGCTCGAACTGCCCGCGCAGCCGCTCGGTGAAATGGTTCAAGGCGCGTACCAAGGGCCCCAACTCGCGCTGCACCTGGACCACCGGCAAGGCGCGCAAATCATCAGGCTGGCGTTCTTCGACCGCCGTGCGCAGACGCTCCAGCGGGCGCAAGGCCGCGCTGACGGCGAACCAGACCATGACCAGCGCTCCCAGCGCCAGCATGCCCAGGCGCAGCAAGGTGTCGGCCATCAGCCCCCGAGCCATGCGCACCCGCGCCTCCTCGGTCTCGGCCACACGGATCTCGGCCATGCCGTTCATGTTCGGCTCGCTGACCGGCTTGAGCAGGCTGACAACACGCACATCCTGGCCCTGGTAGGTGGCGTTGTAGAACCGCGCGAGGGCTGGGTAGTCATCGGTACGCGGTGTACCCGGTGGAGGGGGCGGCAGGTTTTCGTAGCCGGAAATCAGCCGCTGGTGGATATCCAGCACTTGGTAGTAGATACGCCCGGCGCTGTCGTAGGCAAAGGTGTCCAGGGCCACGTAGGGCACATCCGCGCTCAGGGTCCCGTCGCGCTGGGACAGGCCCGCGGCGATGGTCCGTGCCGAGGCCAGCAGCGTGCGGTCGTAGGCGGTGTCAGCGGCCTCACGACCGTTCCAGTAGGCGCTCAGGCCGCTGGCGAGCATCAGCACCACCAGCAGCAGCGCCAAGTTGCCCAGCAAACGCCCACGCAGGCTGCCATTGTCACGCATCACGGTGCTCAAGCAGGTAACCCAGGCCGCGGAAGGTGACGATAGCCACTGGATGGCCATCGAGCTTCTTGCGCAGGCGGTGGATGTAGATTTCGATGGCATCGGGGCTGGCTTCTTCGTCCAGGCCGAAGACCTGGGCCGCCAGTTGCTCCTTGCTCATCACCCGCCCCGGGCGGGCGATCAGGGCTTCGAGCACGCTTTGTTCACGCTGGGTCAGGGTCAGGGCCTCGTCACCGAGGGTGAAGCGGCGGGTGTCCAGGTCGTAGACCAGCGGCCCGCAGCGCTGCTGACGCTCCCCACCGAGCACGCTACGGCGCAGCAGCGCCTTGACCCGCGCTTCCAGCTCGGTCAGCTCGAACGGTTTGGCCAAGTAATCATCGGCGCCCAGGTTCAGGCCATGGACCCGATCCTTGACGTCACTGCGCGCGGTGAGCATCAGCACTGGCAGCGTCTTGCCCCGCCCGCGCAGGCGCGCCAGCACTTCGAAACCGTCCATGCGCGGCAGGCCCACATCGAGCACGGCCACCGCATAGTCCTCGCTGGCCAGGGCCAGGTCGGCGGCCACGCCATCGTGCAGCACATCCACAGTCAGACCTTGGCTCTTGAGGGCCAAGGCCACGCTTTCGGCCAGTTGCAGGTGGTCTTCGACCAGCAACACTCGCATCGGATTCTCCCTGCTCGGGTGGGGCTTTGGCGCGGAGTGTACCGCCGTCCGGGGGCCTGTGAAGCCCTCGCGGCAAACCTTTCGCTCTGAAAGGTTAGCGAAAGGTTCATTACCTAGCATCGCACCACGGTCGCCCCGCGCGCCGAAAAAAGCACCAGCAAGGTGCGCCCGATAAGAACAATAAACGGAGTCTCCCGACGATGCTGTCCACGCAGCCGCAGGCGTTCGCGCCTACCCGTTCCCTGTCCGCACGCCCGTCCGCCATCGCCAGCGCCCTTGCGCTAGCCGGTGTGGCCCCGCTGAGCCAGGCCGCCTTCTTCGAAGACAGCACGGCCACCTTCGAAACCCGCAACATGTACTTCAATCGTGACTTTCGCGATGGCACCAGCAGCCAGCAGTCCAAGCGCGACGAGTGGGCCCAGGGCTTCATGCTCAACTTCGAATCCGGCTACACCGACGGCACCGTAGGCTTCGGCCTGGATGCGCTGGGCATGCTCGGCATCAAGCTCGACTCCAGCCCCGACCGCACCGATACCGGCCTGCTGCCGACCCATGACGACGGCAAGGCCGCCGACGAATACTCCAAGCTTGGCCTGACCGGCAAGGTCAAGGTCTCCAAGACCGAGCTCAAGGTCGGCACCCTGATCCCGGAACTGCCGACCCTGCAGCCCAACGACGGACGCATCCTGCCGCAGACCTTCGAAGGCGGTCTGCTCACCTCCAAGGAGCTCAAGGGCCTGACGTTCACCGGCGGTCGCCTGGAAAAAGCCAAGGACCGCAACGACACCAACTGGGAAGACCTGGCCCTCAACAACAAGAATGGCCGCTTCGGCGGCAGCTTCAGCGCCGACAATTTCGACCTTGCCGGGCTGGACTACCAGTTCACCGACCGCATCACCGGCAGCTACCACTTCGCCGAACTCGACGACATCTACCGTCAGCACTTCATCGGCATGGTCGCCACCCAGCCCTGGGGCCCTGGCACCTTCGGCGCGGACCTGCGCCTGGCGCTCAGCGACGATGCCGGCCAGGCCAAGGCCGGCAACATCGACAACACCACCGTCAACGGCATGCTCAGCTATGCCCTGGGCGGCCACAAGGTCAGCGCCGCCTACCAGCATCTGTCCGGCGACAGCGCCTTCCCCTATGTCGATGGCGCCGATCCGTACCTGGTCAACTTCGTCCAAATCAACGACTTCGCCGGGGCCGACGAGCACTCCTGGCAAGCACGCTACGACTACAACTTCGCCGCCCTGGGCATCCCCGGCCTGACCTTCATGACCCGCTACATCAGCGGCGACAACGTCAGCCGAGCCGACGGTGGCGAGGGCAAGGAGTGGGAACGCAACACCGAGTTCAAGTACGTGGTACAAAGCGGCCCGTTGAAGGACGTCGCCGTTCGCCTGCGCAATGCCACCTTCCGCTCCAACTTCGCTCGCGATGCCGACGAAGTCCGGCTGCTGGTGAGCTACAGCGTGGCTCTGTGGTAACCCATAACAACAACGCTCACGGAGATAGACGATGACCTTTTCACTGCGCCGCCTCGTCCTGGCTACCGGTTGCCTGCTGCTGGCAGGCAATGCCCTGGCCGCTGAACCTAAACGCCCCGAATGCATTGCCCCCGCCTCGCCCGGTGGCGGCTTCGACCTGACCTGCAAGCTGGTGCAAAGCGCCCTGGTCAACGAGAAGATCCTCTCCAAGCCCATGCGCGTGACCTACATGCCCGGCGGCGTCGGCGCGGTGGCCTACAACGCCGTGGTCGCCCAACGCCCGGCCGATGCGGGCACCCTGGTGGCCTGGTCCAGTGGCTCCCTGCTCAACCTGGCCCAGGGCAAATTCGGTCGCTTCGACGAGAACGCCGTGAAATGGCTGGCGGCGGTCGGCACCAGCTATGGCGCCATCGCCGTGAAGAGCGACTCCCCCTACAAGACCCTGGATGACCTGGTCGCGGCCCTGAAGAAAGACCCGAGCAAAGTGGTCATCGGCTCCGGCGGCACCGTCGGCAGCCAGGACTGGATGCAGACCGCCCTGATCGCCAAGGCCGCTGGCATCAACCCGCGCGACCTTCGCTACGTAGCCCTGGAGGGCGGCGGCGAGATCGCCACGGCGCTGCTCGGCGGGCATATCCAGGTCGGCTCCACCGACATCTCCGACTCCATGCCGCACATCCAGAGCGGCGACATGCGCATCCTCGCGGTGTTCTCCGAAAATCGCCTGGATGAGCCAGAAATGAAAGACATCCCCACCGCCAAGGAACAAGGCTACGACATCGTCTGGCCAGTGGTACGCGGCTTCTACCTGGGGCCAAAAGTCAGCGACGAGGACTACGCCTGGTGGAAAGCCTCGTTCGACAAACTGCTGGCCTCGGAGGACTTCGCCAAGTTGCGTGACCAGCGCGAGCTGTTCCCATTCGCCATGACCGGGCAGGAGCTGGACACCTACGTGAAGAAGCAGGTCGCCGACTACAAGACCCTGGCCCGGGAATTCGGCCTGATCCAGTAACAAGAACGCTGCACGTCCTTGTGGGAGCGGGTTCACCCGCGAATGCGTCAGATCAGACGTCGCTGCTGTGACAACTGGCGCTTTCGTGGGTACACCCGCTCCGACAGGGTGCGCGTCGTCCCGAACCCTACCGAGGATGTCTTGATGATCCTGCAACGCATTTTCGCCCTGGCACTGCTGGCGGTGTGCGCGGCCCTGGCCGTGATGGCCTGGCCGTATCAGGCCGCATTTTCCTACGAACCTGTAGGCCCACGCGCCTACCCCCTGCTGATGCTCGGCCTGATGGGCGTGGCCCTGCTCTACCTGGCCTTTCGCCCAACGCCCATCGTGCACAAGGACGACGAGCCACCGCTGGACCGTGAAACCCTGGTCAAGATCAGCGCCTGCGTCGGCCTGCTGATCGTGTTCGCCAGCACGTTCGAGTCGCTCGGCTTCATCCTCAGCGCCGTGCTCGTCGGCGTGCCCATGGCGCGCCTGTATGGCGGGCGCTGGCTGCACAGCCTGATCGTGGTAGGCGCCATGAGCCTGCTGCTCTACTGGCTGTTCGACCGCGTGATGGATGTGCCCCTGCCCCTCGGCCTGCTGGACGTACTGGAGAACTGACACATGGATACCTTGAGCTACCTGGGCCAGGGCTTCGGCGTCGCCCTGAGTCCGTACAACCTGGTCACCGCCTTGACCGGCACCCTGATCGGCACCGTGGTCGGTCTGCTGCCGGGCCTGGGCCCGATCAACGGCGTGGCACTGCTGATCCCCATCGCCTTCGCCCTGGGCCTGCCGCCTGAGTCTGCGCTGATCCTGCTGGCCGCGGTCTACCTGGGCTGCGAGTATGGCGGACGGATCAGCTCGATCCTACTGAACATCCCCGGCGAAGCCTCCACCGTGATGACCACCCTCGACGGCTACCCCATGGCCCGACAGGGCTTGGCCGGCGTGGCCCTGTCGCTGTCGGCGTGGAGCTCGTTCATCGGCGCCTTCATCGCCACCTGCGGCATGGTGCTGTTCGCCCCGCTGCTGGCGAAATGGGCAATCGCCTTCGGACCCGCCGAATACTTCGTACTGATGGTGTTCGCCATCGTCGCCCTGGGCGGCATGGCCGGCGACAAACCGCTGAAGACGTTCATCGCCGCGCTGATCGGCCTGTTCCTGTCCAGCGTCGGCATCGACGCCAACAGCGGCGTTTACCGCTTCACCGGCGACAGCGTGCACCTGGCCGACGGCATCCAGTTCGTCGTGCTGGTACTGGGCCTGTTCTCCATCAGCGAGATCCTCCTGCTGCTGGAAAAAACCCACCACGGCCACGAAGCGGTCAAGGCCACCGGACGCATGCTGTTCAACCTCAAGGAAGCCGCCTCGGTGTTCATCGTGAACCTGCGCTGCGGCCTGCTGGGCTTTGTCATGGGCGTACTGCCCGGTGCCGGCGCGACCCTGGCCAGCGCCGTGGCCTACATGACCGAGAAACGCATCGCCGGCGACAAGGGCACGTTCGGCAAGGGCGACGCCCGCGGCCTGGCGGCCCCGGAAACCGCCATCGGCGCCTCCTGCTGCGGCGCCCTGGTGCCGATGCTGACCTTGGGCGTACCGGGTTCGGGCACCACCGCCGTGATGATCGGCGCGCTGACCCTGTACAACATCACCCCTGGGCCGCTGCTGTTCGAACAGCAACCGGACATCGTCTGGGGCCTGATCGCCTCGCTGTTCATCGCCAACATCATGCTGGTGATCCTGAACATCCCGATGATCCGCATCTTCACCCGCATCCTCGCGGTACCGAACTGGGCCCTGGTGCCGGTGATCGCCATCATCACCGGGATCGGCGTGTACGCCGTGCATGCCACCACCTTCGACCTGTTCCTGATGGTCGGCATCGGCATCATGGGCTACATCCTGCGCAAGCTGGATTTCCCGCTGTCGCCAATCCTGCTGGGGTTCATCCTGGGCGGGCTGATGGAGCAGAACCTGCGCCGTGCACTGTCGATCTCCAACGGCGAGTTGGGCATCCTCTGGTCGAGCCCGATCAGCATGGCAGTGTGGGTGCTGACCCTCTGCATGCTGACCCTGCCGTTGCTGCGCATCTGGCGTAAACGCAGCCTGCAGCGCCGGGCGATGGCCGATGCCTGATCGGTCGTTGCCGCTGTTCTGGGCCACCGGGCTGGTCGGTCTTGCTGGCGGGTTTCTTGCCAGCAAGGTCGGCTGGCCTTTGCCGTGGATGGTCGGCTCGCTACTGGCGATCATACTGATGCGCTGCCTGACGCCCTGGCAGCTGTCGGAGATCCCCAACGGTCGCAAGTGCGGGCAGTGGATCATCGGCATCGGTATCGGCCTGCACTTCACCCCGGCGGTCATCGAGCAGGTGGCCAGCCACTTTGCCCTGATCGTCTTCGGGGCCCTGATCACCACGTTGTCCGCCGCAATCAGCGTCTGGCTGCTCAGGCGCACCGGTGAGGACCGCGCCACGGCGTTCTTCGCCAGCATGCCGGGGGGCTCGGGGGAGATGGTCAACCTGGGCGCGCGTAATGGCGCGGTGCTCAGCCAGGTGGCTGCGGCCCAGAGCCTGCGGGTGCTGGCGGTGGTCCTGTGCGTGCCGGCGCTGTTCAAGTTCCTGCTCGGCGATGGCGTGCCACTGACCCATGTGGGCAGCGTCAGCTGGGGCTGGCTGGCACTGATCGCGCCGCTTGGCGTGTTGGCCGCGTTGATCTGGCAGCGCCTGCGCCAGCCCAACCCCTGGCTGTTCGGTCCACTGCTGGTGGCCGCTGGCGTGAGCCTGGCCGGCAACCTGCAAATCGCCTTGCCGCCCGGAGCGAGCCAGATCGGTCAGTGGCTGATCGGCAGTGGCCTGGCCTGCCACTTCAATCGGGCGTTCTTTCGCCGGGCGCCGTCCTTCCTCGGACGGACCTTGCTGGCGACCTTCCTGTGCATGTTGATCGCCGCCAGTGCGGCGTGGGTATTGAGCGTGATGACGCAACTGGACCTGCGCTCACTGACCTTGGGGATGATGCCAGGCGGTATCGCCGAGATGAGCCTGACGGCCGAGACCTTGCAGCTATCGGTGCCGTTGGTGACGGCGCTGCAGGTGATGCGGCTGTTGTTCGTGCTGTTTCTGGCCGAACCGTTGTTCCGGCGCTGGAACACGAGCCGAGCGTGACGGCGTGCAAACGTCTTCGCGGGTAAACCCGCGCCCACAAGACTGATCGCCAACCCTGTGGGAACGGGTTTACCCGCGAAGAAGACAACGCGCTTTTCAGAGTGGCGGCAAGGCCCAATCGATGGGCGCCAGCCCACGCTGCTCGAGGAAGCTGTTGGTCCGGCTGAAATGCCCGCAACCGAAGAAGCCCCGATACGCCGACAATGGCGACGGGTGAACCGACTTGAGCACCAGGTGCCGAGTGCCGTCGATCAGTTTCTGCTTACTCTGGGCATGAGAGCCCCACAGCAGGAACACCACATTCTCGCACTGCTCGCTGACCACCTGGATGACCCGATCGGTGAACGGCTGCCAGCCCGCGTTGGCGTGGGAGGCGGCGTTGCCGCGCTGCACGGTCATGGTGGTGTTTAGCAGCAATACGCCCTGCTCTGCCCAGCTTTGCAGGTAGCCATGGCTGGGGATGGGCAGATTGAGGTCGCGGTGCAGTTCCTTGTAGATGTTCACCAGCGACGGCGGCGTGGGCACGCCTGGTTGCACCGAGAAGCACAGGCCATGAGCCTGACCGGGGCCGTGGTAGGGGTCCTGGCCAAGGATCACCACCTTCACCTTGTCCAGCGGCGTGGAATTGAGCGCGTTGAAGATCAGCGGCCCCGGCGGGTAGATCTCCTTGCCAGCCGCATATTCCTCACGCAGGAACTCACGCAGCTTGTGCATATAGGGTTGGTCGAACTCGGCGCGCAACGCAGCCTTCCAGCCGGGTTCGAGTTTGATGCGATCGTCGTCAGTCATGGGGCCATCCGTAAACAATGGCGCGACACTAGGTAAGCCGTCCGGCCTTGTCAATCGATCCGACCGACGACCGTCATGATCGCCTGAGGGGTCCATACTTGTGCGATGACTACATGAGGTCGCCCATGTCCATTCAATGCGAGGTACTCACAGGCGCCGATGGCGCGCGCATCGGCATCGCCACCCTGGATGCGCCCAAGGCGCTCAATGCCCTGAACCTGCCAATGATCGAGGTGCTCGACGAGCGTCTGCACGCCTGGGCCAGCGACCCGGGTATCGTTTGCGTGCTGCTGCGTGGCAACGGCCCCAAAGCGTTCTGTGCCGGCGGCGATGTACGTGCGCTGGTTCAGGCCTGCCGCGACCATCCCGGCAGCGTGCCGCCGCTGGCGGCCACGTTCTTCGCCGCCGAATACCGGCTCGACTATCGCCTGCATACCTATCCCAAGCCCCTGCTGTGCTGGGGGCATGGCCACGTGCTCGGCGGGGGCATGGGTTTGCTGCAGGGTGCGGGGATTCGCATCGTCACCCCCAGCAGCCGGCTGGCCATGCCGGAAATCAGCATCGGCCTGTATCCGGACGTCGGCGCCAGCTGGTTCCTCGCCCGCCTGCCCGGAAAGCTCGGCCTGTTCCTTGGGCTGACCGGCGCACCGATCAACGCCCGCGACGCCCTGGATCTTGGCCTGGCCGACCGCCTGCTGGGCGAGCATCAGCAAGAAGCCTTGATCGAAGAGTTGCTGCAGTTGAACTGGCAGGAACAAACCGCCCTGCAACTGAACAGCCTGCTCAAGGCCGAACAGCACCGGGCCTGCGCCGACCTGCCCGAACCCCAGTGGCTGCCACGCCGGGCGCTGATCGATGAGCTGCTCGATGTGGCCGACCCTGCCGCTGCCTGGCGCGCGTTAGCCGATTTGAGCCGACATCACGACCCGCTGCTGGCCGAGGCCGGTCGCCGTCTGCACGAGGGTTGCCCGCTGACCGCGCATCTGGTGTGGGAACAGATCCGCCGAGCCAGGCACCTGTCACTGGCCCAGGTGTTCCAGATGGAATACACCATGAGCCTGAACTGCTGCCGCCACCCGGAGTTCAGCGAAGGCGTGCGCGCCCGCCTGCTGGACAAGGACAACCAGCCGCACTGGCACTGGCCGGACATCACCCAAGTGCCGGCCGCAGTGGTCGAGGCGCATTTCGCCAAGGTGTGGGAAGGGCGTCACCCCCTGGCTGATCTGGGGTGAAGCCCGCGCCTGCAGGCAGTGCGAGGGCCTGTTGCGCGCGGGCTTGGTCACGCGATCGGGCTTGGGGTCAATGATCAACGCCGCCAGTTACGGCCGTTGTCCCCATGTCCGTTATCGGGTCGCCGGTTGTTGTCCCCACGGCCATTGGAGTGCCAGCGGTCATTCTGAGGGCGGCGATTGTCGTTTCGGTAGTCATGACGGTCCCGATCGCGCCCATAGTCATAGCGCTGGCGATTGCCATAGTCGTTGCGCGGATTGCCATGCCATTGGTTCACCTGATGCCCCGGGTAAGGCCGGTAGTGGGGCGTGGGCGCCGGGCGGTAGTAACGAGGTGCGGGTTGATAGTAGCGAGGCGCGCTCTGGTAATAGCGCGGCTGGGTGATGTAGTAACGATCCTGACGGTAATAGCCCGGATAGTAGTCGCGGTCGTTCGAGTAATAGTCCGAGCGGTAGTGGCCCGAGCGGTAGTAACCGCCGTCCTCGTAGTAGGGGACGCAGGCGCTGGTGAGCAAGGCCAACAAGGCGATCAGCAGAATTCGTGGGTACATGGCGGCCTCCTGGACCGCGGGAGTGCCCGACACAGCGGCGCTGGCGAGCGTCGATGAACAAATGCATCCATCGACACCCAATAAGACCGTTGCGCCGGGGGCCAGTGCCATTTTCGCAATAAATTGAAACAGGTTGCCGACCACCGGAAACACCCTGTAGCCATTACCGGTAGAATGCCCTCACGTACACGCCGGGATCGAACCATGAACGACAAACAGCGCTGCCCCGCCTGTGGCGCCCTCAACCAGTGCAGCCTGGCTGATCCACGCACCGCCACGCAGCCCTGCTGGTGCTTCGCGGTGGCCATCGACCCCGCCGTGCTGCAGGCGCTGCCCGACGAACTGCGCGACCAGGCCTGCCTGTGCCCGCGCTGCGCACAGGTCGATGATCAGCTCAAGGCAGCGCGTCCCACGCCAAGCCGTTAGACTGCGCCCCTTTTTCGAACAGCCCGCCGCCATGCGCCTTGATCGCTTTCTCGCCAACCTGCCCTGTTACAACCGCCAGCAGGTCCGCCTGCTGCTGGTGCAACGGCGCGTGCGCGTGGATGGCCTGGCGGCCACCGACCCTCGCCAAGAGGTGCGCGAATTCAGCCGGGTGGAAGTGGACGAGCAGGTGCTCCAGGCCGGTCGCCCGGCGCGCTACTTGATGCTGCACAAGCCCAGCGGCTGCGTCAGCGCGACCCACGATCCGCAACACCCCACCGTGCTCGACCTGCTGCCGGCCGAACTGCGCGAGGACCTGCACATCGCCGGCCGCCTGGACTACAACACCACCGGATTGATGATCCTGACCAACGACGGTCAATGGTCGCGTCGCCTGACCCAGCCCAAGACAAAGCTGCCAAAGATCTACCACGTCCAGACCGAAGACGAGATCGGCGAACACTACGTGACCAAGTTTCGCGAAGGCTTTTACTTCGCCTTCGAAGACCTGACCACCCTGCCCGCCCAGCTGGACATCCTCGGCCCACGCCAGGCGCGACTGGCGATCGTCGAAGGCCGCTACCACCAGGTCAAGCGCATGTTCGGGCACTTCGACAACAAGGTGGTGGGGCTGCACCGGGAGCGGATGGGCAGTATCGGCCTGGATCCTGCATTGGCACCTGGTGAGTTTCGTGAGCTGACGCCGGAAGAAGTCGCCTCGGTCTGAAATCTGCGGCCCTGCATAGAGCGGTATAGACAGGTTCACCGCATCGATTTTCCCGTGACATCCCCCAAACGGCACTTGCGAGATCCCAACCCTGCTGCTTGAATCAAACTCGTCGGTCCGCATGTGACTTATCAGTCACGCTCGCAGTCCAAGACGCCTTTTGCCGGTCACCCAGGGTCTCGATGCCCCGGGACACGGCAAACCGCCCACCTAGAACAAATACCGTCGACGACCGTGCCATGGATCGACAAAAGGGCTCCCGGTTTCTCTTCCAGGCGTATGCCTACCTGTCATAAACAACGTGCACCCTAGGTCACGCGAATACCCTTTTTGCGCCAGGAGTCGATGACATGAGGCCAGAAATCGCTGTGCTTGATATCCAAGGTCAGTATCGGGTTTACACGGAGTTCTATCGCGCGGAAGCAGCCGAGAAGACGATCATCCTGATCAACGGATCGCTGGCCACCACGGCCTCTTTCGCCCAGACGGTGCGCAACCTGCACCCGCACTTCAACGTCGTGCTGTACGATCAGCCCTATGCCGGCAAGTCCAAGGCGCACAACCATCAGGAACGGCTGATCACCAAGGAGACCGAGGCGCACATCCTCCTTGAGCTGATCGAGCACTTCCATGTCGATCACGTGATGTCGTTCTCCTGGGGCGGTGCCTGTGCCCTGCTGGCGCTGGCGCACCAGCCGAGCCGGGTGAAGAAGGCGGTGGTCAGCTCCTTCTCGCCGATCATCAACGAGCCGATGCGCGATTACCTGGCGCGCGGTTGCCAGTACCTGGCCGCCTGCGACCGCTACCAGGTGGGCAATCTGGTCAATGACACCATCGGCAAGTACCTGCCGTCGCTGTTCAAGCGCTTCAACTATCGCCATGTGAGCAGCCTGGACAGCCATGAGTACGCGCAGATGCACTTCCACATCAACCAGGTGCTGGATCACGATCTGGAGCGAGCCCTGAGCTCGGCGCGCAACATCGACATCCCGGTGCTGTTCATCAACGGCGACCGTGACGAATACACCACCGTCGAGGATGCGCGGCATTTCAGCCAGCACGTGGGCCAGAGCCATTTCAGCGTGATCCGCGATGCCGGTCACTTCCTGGACATCGAGCACAAGAGCGCGTGCGAGGACACCCGGGCGGCAATGCTTGGCTTCCTCAATCCAACTCTGCGCCAACCCCGTCAACGCAGTCACTACGTACAGGGGCAGCATGCACTGGCTATCTGAGTGGTTCGGCGACGTCTAGCCCTTGTAGTCATCCGGGCTACACGTCGCCGACAGGCCTTTTTGCACACCCAGGCTTCTCATGACGGGCGTGTTCTGGTAAAAATGTCGGCCTCTGAAGCGGGTATAGTTTATTGGTAAAACTATAGCTTCCCAAGCTATTGAGGAGGGTTCGATTCCCTCTACCCGCTCCACCTCTGCTCTAACTCGTTGATTTTTCGAAAGTTCAATGAGCTCAGAGCCCGCAGTCGCGTGAGTCCTCCTACAAAGGGCTCATACCTTGGCACAGCGCAATAATCTCTACCGCCGTCCGAGCGGAATCTATGTCCTTCGCCTGACCGTCCCGGCACGCTTTCGCCTGGTGAAATGCACCTGGTGACGCCGATGCGCTGCCAGCCATGCTTTCACTTTATCGGTCTTGTGTGTCGCATAGCTGCCCATCACCAGATGGATGGGAATGTCCTCTGATACGTTGGCGTCCACTTCTTAGCAGTGTTGGGCGGGGCTTTTCGTTAACGCTTTAGGATAAGATCAATAAATTGTTAGCGTTTTTGAGCCTCCGTTAAAGGATTTCCATCATGCAGGTCGGTTTAAAGGCTCTCGCTGCGCAGTACGACATCTCATTGGCGCAACCCCTGCGCGTCGACTCCACGATCGGTGCAAGTCGCATGAGCCGCGACACCGGGGACCAGATCGAGAATCGCTATCCGGCGGCGTACCGCCCAAGTGACGACTTTGCCGGCCATTTCGAGTTTGGCCTCAAGTACGAAGAAATCCATCTGGAATTCTTCGCACGTCTGTTCGCCGTGACCGGCCCGCAGCCGATCGAGGCCTGGTGCAGGAGTGAGCCTTTTGGCCAGTACGCCCGCCGTACGGGCTTCCTCTATGAGTGGTTGACCGGGCGGCAACTGGACGTACCAGACGTAACCAACGGCGGCTACATCGACGCCATTGCAGCTGACCACTATCTCACCCGGACGGAGCCGAAACGCGTACGCCGCTGGCGCGTCAACAACAACCTGCCGGGAACTGTGGACTTTTGCCCTATGGTTCGCCGTACGCCGGCGATTCAGGAGGCGCTTCAGTTCGATCTTGGCGCCGAACTGAACGAACTGGACCGAACCTACGGCGCCGACATTCTTCTGCGGACAGCCAGTTGGCTGACCTTCAAGGAGTCACGCGCGAGCTTCCTGATCGAGAAGGAAGCGGACCAGGCAGACCGTATCCAACGGTTTGCCCACGTCATCGCCCAGTATTGCGGCCATATCCAGGACCCGCTGAGCGACAGGAGCCTGCACACGTTGCAAGCCGCAATCCTGGGCCACGATGCGTTCGGGCTCGGACTACGGCGCTCTCCGGTCTTCGTGGGCCAGGCCACTATGCGGGAGAACATCGTGCACTACATCGCGCCGCATTTCGACGACCTGGCGTCGATGCTTGAAGGCCTGAATGCGTTTGAGCAAGCAACGCGAGGAGCCGAGTCGCTTGCCCGTGCGGCGGTGCTCGCCTTCGGATTCGTCTACATCCATCCGATGCGAGATGGCAATGGGCGGATCCATCGCTTCCTGATCAACGACACCCTTGTTCGCGACAAGGCCATGCCAGACGGTGTGATCTTGCCAGTCTCGGCCACCATCACGAGTTCGGCCGAATTCCGCTCAGGCTATGACCGTGCCCTAGAGGTGTTCTCTCGCCCATTCATGCGACGGTACGCGACCTCCTATCGCTTTGGTGAGGTACTGACCTATGAGGACGGTACACAGAGCAATTTCATCTTCGATGACTACGACAATGCGCGATTTGCGTGGCGGTACCCGGACCTGACCGAGCACGTGATGTACACCGCTCGCGTCGTCGCACATACGGTTCGGGCGGAAATGGCCGAGGAAGCCAAAGTCTTGATGGTCTTCCAGCGTGCGCTGGAACAGCTCAAGGATGTCGTCGAGATGCCTGACCAGGACGCCAATCGAATCATTCGGTCCGTCAAGGAGAACAACTGGACGATTTCAGGAAAGCTCAAAAAGCAGTACCCCCAACTAGAGGACGAACGCCGGGCCACTCGCATAGTGGAGGCAGTCCGATCCGCATTTGAATATTGGGAAGTCAACGACGCTGGCGAGTGACGTCGTCTGGTCCGGTGTCACTTCGAGAACGCGGCTCTTGAAGTGACGTTCTAACGGCGCCGAGGTCCAAGAACCTTTCCCCAACTGTTCCGAATGAATCCGTCGGACTTCTGGAAGTAGACAGCCCAGAGGAGTGATGAGCCTCCGTTTTGCCTGCCCAAAACGTTAATTCTTGATAAAAAACGTTAACGTAGGAAGCGATCCACGCTAAAACGCTAACGGAGACTATCCTTCTTGCGCAGGAACGATGTAAATAAAAAAAGGCATGCCGGTGAAGGCATGCCCAAAGAACGGCGCCTGGATTACGCTGTGGGGCCAAGGCACCGCTGACTCAAGGGTGGTGCGCCGCGCCCTCAGGCGCCCTGGGTTTCCTGCCAGGCGTCATACAGGTCCTTGCCGCTGTCGCGCGCGGGCAGGTACACAAGCTTCATTTCACGCTCCTCCAGCGGACGGGCGATTTCCACATAGCCACGCTCGGCAGACAGATCGTACGGTTCGCCGTCCTCGTTGGAGTAGGCGTAATAGACCTTGCTGACACCAGCCAGGTACATGGCGGTCAGGCACATCGAGCAGGGGTAGCCGCTGGCGTAGACCACCGAACCACTCAGGTCGGTGCTGCCCAGGGCTTTGGCCGCGGCGCGCACCGCCTGCATTTCGGCGTGGGCGCTAGGGTCGCAGGTGGTGTCCACCTCATTGACCGAACGGGCAAGCACCTGGCCGTCCTTGACCAGTACGGCGCCGAAAGGCCAGTTCTTGCGCTCGCGCACGTTTTCCATGGCCAGGCGGATCGAGTCGATCAGGTAGGTTTCGCTGTTGGACATCTGTACGTCTCCTTTCGTGAGGTGGGGTTAGCTGCCGCGGTAGGTCGAAAAACTCCACGGCGAGCAAATCAGTGGCACGTGGTAGTGCTGAACGGGGTCGAACACCGTGAACCGCACCGGCACCACGTCAGTCAGTGCGACCTGGTCCTTGAAGTGCGCGCCGATGGCAAACCGCAGTTCGAAGTCCCCTGCCCTGGCCGCCTCGGCAGCCAGCATGGGGGCGTCGGTGCGCCCGTCGGCGTTGCTCACGGTACGGTTGAGCAGCTTCGGCGGCGTGCTGCCCAGGTCGTAGAGTTCGATCGGCACGCCGGCGATGGGCTTGCCCGTGGTGAGGTCCAGTACATGGGTGCTGATGCCTGCCATACGCGTCTCCAGATCAAGTAAGTAGGGGCCGGGACGAAGACTGACCTAGCTGCCGCGGTAGTAGCCGTAGTTCCAGGGCCCGAACTGCACAGGCAGGTGCAGGCGCTCAGCGGTACTGGTGATGCGGAAACGGACCGGCACCTTGGAGAGGAACGAAGGCGACGGCAGTTGCGCGCCCTTCATGCGGTAGTAGTCGTCGATGTGCAGCAGCAACTGGTAGTCGCCCACCTGGTAGCTGTCGTCGATCAACAGCGGCGCTTCGGTGCGGCCGTTCTGGTTGATCACCAGCTTCTGCAACAGCACCGCACGGTCCTGTTCCATGCGCGAGAACTCCACCTGAAGGCCGGTGGCGGCCGAGCCGTGGTAGGTGTCGAGGATATGGATGGTCAGCCGCGGGCTGACCCCATGCAGTGAAATCGGCCCGGCAGCCTGCGCGGGTTGTGCGCCCGCCTGGGAAGTGGCGAGGCCCTGGCGAGCCACCAGCAGGCCACCGGCCATGGCCAGTGTGCCCAGGACGAACTGCCGACGATTGGGATACCTGTTGTCACTCATGGATCAACCCTCCTTGCGACGCGCTTGAGCGATACCCACGATCACCAGCAGCGCAGCCAACAGCTCGATGGCGGCCACCAGGTACAGGCCCGGGGCAAGGCTGCCGGTGGCGTTCTTGATCAGCCCCAGCACATAGGGCGCGCCAAAGCCGGCAAGGTTCGAGACCGAATTGATCAGGGCCACGCCGATGGCCGCGGCGCTGCCGGCCAGGTACAGGTTGGGCAACTGCCAGAACACCGGGATCGCGCTCATGGTGCCGGCCAGCGCCAGGATCATCGCGGCCACGATCAAGGCCGGCATCACACCGGTGATGCCCAGCAGCGCCGCCATCACGGCCATCGCCACGGCGCCGACCGCCGCCGGTACGGCGAAGTGCCAGCGCACCTCCTTGTTGCGGTCCGAACGCGCGCCGTTGAGGATCATCCCGGCGGCGCCGAAGACGTAGGCGAACGCGGCGATCCAGCCAATCACCATGGTCGAGCCGAAACCTGCGTCACGGATGAGCGTCGGAATCCAGAAGGTCAGTGCCGAGTTGGCGCACAGCAGGCAGAAGAAGATCGCGATCAACAGCCAGACCTTCGGATTGCGGAACAGCTCGCGCCAGTCGTGCCCACGCTCGCCCAGCTCGCGGCGGTCTTTTTCCAGGACGTTGCCCAGCACCTGCTTTTCAGCGGCGGTGAGCCATTTGGCCTGCTCGGGGCGATCGGTCATGTAGAAGAACGCCACGATACCGGCCAGCACCGACGGGATGCCTTCGATCACGAACAGCCACTGCCAGCCATGCTGCCCGGCCACGCCGTCCATCGACGTCATGATGCTGCCGGCCAATGGCCCGCCGAGCACACCGGCGATGGCCGATGCCGACATGAAGGTGCCGAAGGCCTTGGCACGGCGAGAGCTGGGGTACCAGTAGGTGAGGTAGAGGATGATGCCCGGGTAGAAGCCAGCCTCGAAGGCGCCGAGCAAAAAGCGCAGGATGTAGAACTCGGTGGGGGTGGTGACGAACGACTGCAGGATGCAGATGATCCCCCAGCCGATGGTGATGCGCATGATGGTCTTCTTGGCGCCGATCTTCTGCAGCAAGGCATTGGACGGCACTTCGAAGAAGAAATAGCCGAGGAAGAAGATACCGGCACCCAGGCCGTAGACTGCTTCGCTGAATTTGAGCGAGTCGAGCATCTGCAACTTGGCGAAGCCGATGTTCACCCGGTCCAGCCAGGCCAACACCCACAGGATGCACAGGAAAGGAAGCAGCCTCCAGGAGACCTTGCGATACACGGCGTCTTCGGCACTGGACGTCGTGGGGCTATGGATTGACGCGTGCTGTTCGGTGACAGACATGGGTGACTCCTGCAAGGAATCGACCTACCAAAACCGGGAATGCGGCGCTTGGCAGCGCCTGCATCATCGGCTTTGAGGGCCGTATTTTTGTTGTGGACCTCCACCATAGGCCAGCATCAGGCGCACCAACATCGCTGGAGCGTTATAGGCCCCATAGCAAACACTTGGTGTTTCAGGTTTGAAGCCGTCTGTAGGACATGGCCGCTGTCTCACGGCCGCTTGCACAGGTGCTTGGCATTGCCGCTCGCGCGGCGCTGCCAGTAAAGTGAATTCGATAACAAGAACTTGCCCATTGCAGGAGCACCATGCGTAGCGATGAACCCTTGGACACCTACCTGCTACGTGTCCTGTGTACCCTGGTCGAGGAGCGTAGCGTTTCCCGTACCGCGATCCGCATGAACCAGTCCCAGCCAGCCCTGAGCACCGCGCTCAAGCGGTTGAGAAAGCTGTTCGGCGACCCGTTGTTGATCCGCGAAAAGAACGAGATGGTGCCGACCGAGCGCGCCCTGCAACTGGTGCAGGACGCCCAGGTCGCACTCCATGCGCTGGAAAAGATGCTCACCGCCGACGAAGCGTTCGAGCCGCTGCGCTCCGAACGCACCTTCACCATTGCCATGCCCGATTACCTGGCACCGCCGTTTCTCGCGGACCTGGTCCGGCGCTTTCGCCAGGCCGCACCCAAGTCCAGGCTGGTGACGCTGCCACTGGGTGCTGACTACGACTACGAGAAGGCCTTGTCCGAAGGCCAGGTGGACCTGGTGATCGGCAATTGGCCGACACCCCCTGAGCACTTGCACATGACGGTGCTGCTCGAAGACGAAGTGATCTGCCTGATGGCCCGGGACAACCCGCTGGCCAAGGCCGGCAGGCTTACGCCCGAGAGCTACATCAATGCCTCGCACCTGGTGCCCCTGCCCTACTCCAGCTCCCAGCGCGGAGTGGTGGAAAGCACGCTGGCCACCCTGCGCCTGAGCCGGGGCAAGCAAGTGTCCTGCCCGTATTTCACCCTCGCGCCGTACCTGGTGGGCGAATCGGACCTGATCCTGACCACCGCCCGGCATTTCGCCGCCTACTACGCCCGGCGCCTGCCGCTGGTCATCCAGCCTGCGCCTTTCGATTTCCCGCTGATGCGCTTCTATGCGCTCTGGCATCCCAACAAGCACCGCTCCAACGCCCATGTCTGGCTGCGCGGGCTGCTCAACGAAAGTGCCGGCGTGCTCAAGGCGATCGGCGCCAGCGCCTAGGCCAGGGAAGGTGGGCAGAATGCGTCGATTGTTATACGGCCCATAGAGCCAACCCCCTGTCGGGAGTGAAAACGGGGTTCCTATACTCAGGCCTCGTTTTCGGCTTCCTCAGGATTACTTTCGACCATGTCCCAGACCACCCCGCAAGCCACCCAACTCGCCGCGATCAATGCCATGGACAAGGCGCAGTTCATCCAGACGCTCGGCGATATCTTCGAACACTCGCCCGATGTAGCCGAACACGCCTGGGAGGCCCGGCCGTTCGCTACCGTGCAGGCGCTGCACGAAGCCATGATGGCGAGCATCAGCGCGAGAGACGTCGAGGCGCGCAAAGCCTTCTTCGACCGCCACCCGGAACTGTCCGCCGAGGCGGTACGCGGCGGCGGGCTGACCAGCGCCTCGGTCAGCGAACAGACCAGCGCCGGCCTGGATGCGCTGTCCCACGAAGAGGAAACCCAACTGCAGCAAATGAACCGCCAGTACCGCGAGCGCCATGGTTTCCCGTTCATCATCTGTGTGCGCCATTACACCAAGGCCGGCATTTTCTTCGAGCTGGAAAACCGCGTCGCACGCGAAACGCCGTTCGAGCTCGACTATGCCCTGAACCAGATCAAGGCCATCACTCGCGGGCGTCTGAACCAGCGCGTGGCGTGATCGCCAATCTGCCGTCGTGCTGAAAACCCGGGGGCTGCTATGCAGCCCTTTCGCGGCGCAAGGTCGCTCCTACCCATCCGGCGCGATCGTGGGAGGGTCCGCTGCGCGGCGCGTCGCAGGCTCCGCCAGCCTGCAGATTCCAAGCGCCCACACGCCAGTGGCGATGCTTGTCCACCTCCACGCCCCCGCGTTCCTTGACCTAGCCCATAGCCATCATCGGCCCAATCAGCTTGAATACTGCCCGTGGGAATCCGCTCGCAAGCGAAGCGGCTTCAGGACACTTATGCTGATCAGCATCCCGAAACATTTCCAAGGACGCGTACATGTTTCTCTCCCGCTGGCTACCGGGCCTGGCCAACCTGCTGCACTACCGCCGCGAATGGTTCCACGCTGACCTTCAGGCAGGGCTGTCAGTGGCCGCGATCCAGATCCCCATCGCCATCGCCTACGCCCAGATCGTCGGCCTGCCGCCCCAGTACGGGCTGTATGCCTGTGTGCTGCCGATGATCGTCTATGCCCTGGTCGGCAGTTCTCGCCAGCTCATGGTCGGCCCGGATGCCGCCACCTGCGCCATGATCGCCGGCGCCGTTGCGCCGCTGGCCATGGGCGACCCGCACCGCATCGCCGAGCTTTCGGTGATCGTCACGGTGCTGGTGGGCGTGATGCTGATCGCCGCCGGCGTTGCGCGGGCGGGCTTCATCGCCAGCTTTTTCTCGCGGCCCATCCTGATCGGCTACCTCAACGGTATCGGCCTGAGCCTGATCGCCGGGCAGATGAGCAAAGTGGTCGGGTTCAAGATCGAGGGCGACGGATTCATCCTCAGCCTGGTCAACTTCCTCCAGCGTCTGGGCGAGATCCACTGGCTGACCTTGGCCATCGGCCTGGTCGGCCTGGGCCTGCTGATCTGGCTGCCGCGACGCTACCCGCGCCTGCCGGCTGCGTTGGTGACCGTAGCGGTGTTCACCCTGCTGGCCGGGCTGTTCGGCCTCGACCGTTTCGGCGTCGCCATTCTCGGCCCGGTGCCGGCGGGCATGCCGGAGCTGGCCTGGCCGCAAAGCACCCTGGCGGAGAGCAAGAGCCTGCTGCGCGATGCCCTGGGTATCGCCACTGTCAGTTTCTGCAGTGCCATGCTCACCGCCCGCAGCTTCGCCGCCCGTCACGGCTATGCGATCAATGCCAACCACGAGTTCGTCGCCCTCGGCGTGAGCAACCTGGCAGCGGGGGTTTCCCAGGGCTTTGCCATCAGCGGCGCTGACTCGCGCACCGCGGTCAACGACATGGTCGGTGGCAAGAGCCAGCTGGTCGGCATCATCGCCGCCCTGGTGATTGCCTTGATTCTGCTGTTCTTCACCGCGCCCATGGCGTGGATTCCCCAGGCCGCCCTGGGCGCCGTGCTGCTGATGGCCGGCTGGGGGCTGATCGACGTGAAGTCCCTGGGCAAGATCTACACGCTCAGCCGTTTCGAGTTCTGGCTGTGCCTGCTCACCACCGCCGGCGTGCTCGGCCTGGGCGTGCTGCCGGGGATCATCTTCGCTGTGACCCTGGCCATCCTGCGCCTGCTGTACAGCATCTATCAGCCAACCGATGCCGTGCTTGGCTGGCTGCCGGGCGTCGAAGGCCAGGTCGACGTACGCCATCACCCCGAAGCGCGCACGGTACCGGGCCTTGTGGTGTATCGCTTCGACGACGCGATCCTGTTCTTCAATGCCGACTACTTCAAGATGCGCCTGCTCGACGCCGTGCAGGGCGAGACCAAGCCCCAGGCCGTGCTGTTCGACGCCGAGGCGGTGACCAGCATCGATGTCAGCGGCATCGCCGCCCTGCGCGAAGTGCGCGACACCCTTGCCGCCCAGGGCATCTACTTCGCCATCGCCCGCGCCCGCGGCAACTTCCTGCGCATGCTGGTGCGCTCGGGTATGGCACGGGAAATGGAAGAGAAGCTGCTGTTTGGCTCGGTGCGCGCAGGGATACGGGCGTACCGGGTGTGGCGCAACCGCACACGCCGACAGCCCGCACTCGAATCGTAAGCGGTTCATGGACGGCCCAGGCATTCGCAAGAGAGAGGCGCGCGTCCCGCATCAAGGCTACGGCATGCTAAAGTCCTGCGCGTTTCTCGCCTTGCCAATGGACCAGCCATGCCCTCTCTCGACGCCCATCTGCCCTCCTGGCAGGCGCTCAATGATCGCCACCCTTGCACCGCCCTGTTGCTGGGCAATGGCGCCAGTCGCGCCGTGTGGAAGCCGTTCGGCTATTTCTCGCTGTTCGAGGAGGCCCAACGGGTTCGTCACAAGGCCTTAGGCGTGAGTGACCAGGCGCTGTTCAAGTCACTGGGCACCGAACTGTTCGAGCCGGTGCTCAGCACCCTGAACACCACGGTGCGCGCCAATGCCGCGCTGGCCATCAACTCCACCGCGCCGCTGAATCGCTACTATTCGATCAAGGAAGCCCTGATCCACGCCACCCGCGCCGTGCATATCCCCTGGGCACTGATGCCGAGCAACACCCTGGCGACGATCAACCAGGCCCTGCGCAGCTACCGCAACGTCTACACCAGCAACTACGACCTGCTCCTGCCCTGGGCCGTGAGTCAGGCGCCTGAAGGTTTTGCCACGCTGTTCGACGAGCAGGGCTTCTTCGATGTGCGTCGCACCGCTAGCGAAGGCACCCGCGTCGTTCACCTGCACGGCGGCCTGCACTTGCTCAAGCTGCCCGACGGCACCACCCGCCAGCGCAGCGCCGAGTGCGCCGAGCTGCTCGATGGCTTTGCCGTGAACATTCCTGGGGAAGTGCCGCTGTTCGTCAACGAAAGCCGCAGCAAGGAAAAACTGCGCGCCATCCGCGCATCGGACTACCTGTCGTGGGGGTTGGGCCAACTGGCCGGGGAGCGCGAGGGCCTATGCCTGTTCGGCCAGCACCTGGACGCCAGCGATCAGCACCTGCTCGAGGCCATTCGCCAGGCCCGGCCCGCGCACCTGTCGATTGCCATCCGCCCCTTGAGCGAGGCGTCGATCATCAACCAGAAACAGCATTTCATGCAGCGCTTCGCCGACCTGCCAGGAACGCCCGTGCACTTCTTCGATGCCGCCAGCCACCCGCTGGGCAACCCCGCGTTGGCGGTTGCGGTGCCGGCGGAACACATTCGGCGCAGGTAGCGACGAAAGCCAGGGCGTCGCAGCCCTGGTAGGTCATAGGGCGATCAGCCCATCCTGGCGCAACAACGTCTCCAGGCAATGCTCCTTGACCCCATAGAACGCCTTGAGCTGCTCGATCTTCGCCAGCAGCGCGGTGTTGTCCGCAGCCTGCCGACGCTTGACCGCCAGGATCATCTTGTTCTTGTTGGTGTGCTCCAGCGAAATGAACTCGAACACCTTCGTCTCATAGCCGCAGGCTTCAAGGTAGAGGGCGCGCAGGCTGTCGGTGAGCATCTCGGCCTGCTGGCCCAGGTGCAGACCGTATTGCAGCATCGGCTGAAGCAGGCCAGGACTGTGCAGTTGCGGGCGGATCTGCTTGTGGCAGCACGGCGAGCACATGATGATCGCCGCGTTGCAGCGGATACCGGTGTGGATGGCGTAGTCGGTGGCGATGTCGCAGGCGTGCAGCGCGATCATCACCTCGATGGCCTCGGGCACCACGCTGCGCACGTCGCCGCATTGGAACTCAAGCCCTGGATGTTCCAGTTTCGCGGCGGCGGCATTGCAAAGCTCGACCATGTCCGGGCGCAACTCGACGCCGGTTACCTGGGCTTCACGGGACAAACTGTTGCGCAGGTAGTCGTGCATGGCGAAGGTCAGGTAACCCTTGCCCGAGCCGAAATCGGCCACTCGCAGGGCCTGGTCCGCCGCCAGCGGCGCGCTGGCCAGGGCATGATCGAAGACTTCGATGAACTTGTTGATCTGCTTCCATTTGCGCGACATCGACGGAATCAACGCGCCCTGGGCATCGGTCACGCCCAGATCGCGCAAGAACGGCCGCGACAGCTCCAGGTAGCGCTTCTTCTCCCGGTCATGGGCCACCGCAGTCTGTTCACGGGCAGGCTGGGCGACATGACGCTGGAGCATTGGCTTGCCTTTCTTGCTGAAACCCAACTGCACCTCGCCCTCGGCGGTGAACAGGTGGGCATTGCGAAAACTCTCGGGCAACAGCTCGGCCACCAGCGCTTGGGCTTGCTCCAGCGGCAGGTTGCGGGTGATGTCACGGGTCTGGTGACGATAGACCAGCGACAGGCAAGGCTGCCCCTTGACCACCAGGGGCTTGGCGATGATCCGCTGAAGGGTCTGGTCGGCGCCGACATGGCGCGCCAGCACCAGCTTGGCCAGGGTACCGGCCTGCAAGGCATCGGCCAGCAAAGCCAGGAACTGGGCACGCGCATCCGGCGCGGTGGTAGCGGAGGGAGTGGCGGACATGGGGGTGGGTGCCTCGAATCGCGGGGGGCGCATAGCGCGCAATGGCCGGCATTTTACGTCGATGCCCGGCCAGCGCGAAGCCTTTATCGATGGACGCGGCTCAGTCCAGGATCACCAGGCGGTTGGGCAGTTCATTGCGCGCGAAGGTCGGCGGCACGTGTTCGCTGAGCAGCTCGCCACACGCCTCGATGCAATCGACGAAACCCTGCAGGGTCTGGCCCTGGCACACCTGTTCGGTAAAGCGGGCGATGATGGCTTCCCATGGCTGCTCCGGCAGGTGCCGGGCAATGCCCTCATCGACCAGGATCTCCACGTGCCGCTCGGCCTCGCTGACGAAGATCAGCACCCCGGTGGCGCCGGCGGTGTGTTGCAGGTTGAGTTCGAGAAATTGTTGCCGCGCCAGGCCCGAGGCGCGGCGCTGGCGCAGCAGGCGGGGTACCAGGCGGCTGGCCAGGCGCGGGTTGCGCAGCAACAGGCACAGGCTGACGAAAGTCAGCACCTGGACCACCAACAAGCCGCGGACATCGGGCCAGCCCAGGGCCAGGTGCGCAAGGCCTGGTATCGCCAGCGCCAGCAACGCCGCCCACAGCAGCGGCAGGTAGGCGTAATCGTCAGCGCGCCGCGCCAGCACGGTCACCAGCTCGGCATCGGTGCGTTGCTCGGCCCGGGCGATGGCCTCCGCAATCTGGCGCTGCTCATATTCGTTGAAGACAGTCATGCCTTGGGTCTCTCGATCGTTCTTATTGTTGTTGTCCCGACAGCCGGTCGGCGGGAAGTGTATCTCATGATGCCCGTCATATAAGGCATAATCCGCCGCTGCATTGGACCAGGCAGGGCCGATCAGCCACGTGAAGCCCGGCGAACTGTACAACAATAGCCGCCAAGAAAACTCCGGCCGCGCACGTACCACCCTGGATACGGCACAGGCCACGACAATGGAATTGATGATGAAACTGTCTTTGCTGGGCCTGGCCATGGGCCTTGCCAGTCAGGCGGCACTGGCCGCCACTTCCGCACCGCCCCTGCAAGACAAGCAGGCCTTCATCGAGCACCTGATCGGCCAGATGACCGAAGCCGAGAAAATCGGGCAGTTGCGCCTGATCAGCATCGGCCCGGAAATGCCCCGCGAGAAGATTCGTGAAGAAATCGCCGCCGGCCGCATCGGCGGTACCTTCAACTCGCGCACCGCTCCCGAGAACCGGCCGATGCAGGACGCCGCCATGCGCAGCCGCCTGAAGATCCCGATGTTCTTCGCCTACGACACCATCCATGGCGAGCGCACCATCTTCCCGATCGGCCTGGGCCTGGCTGCGACCTGGGACATGGACGCTGTGGCCAAGGTCGGCCGCACCTCGGCCATCGAAGCGGCCGCCGACTCCCTGGACATGACCTTCGGGCCGATGGTCGATATCGCCCGCGACCCACGCTGGGGCCGCACCAGCGAGGGCTTCGGCGAGGACACCTACCTCACCTCGAAGATCGGCCAGGTGATGGTCAAGGCGTTCCAGGGCACCAGCCCGGCCGAGCCCGACAGCATCATGGCCATCGTCAAGCACTTCGCCCTGTACGGCGCAGTGGAAGGCGGGCGCGACTACAACACGGTCGATATGAGCCTGCCGAAAATGTACAACGACTACCTGCCGCCCTACCGCGCCAGCCTGGACGCCGGCGCAGGTGGGGTAATGGTGGCGCTGAACTCGATCAATGGCGTACCCGCCACCTCCAATACCTGGCTGATGAACGATCTGCTGCGCAAGGAGTGGGGCTTCAAAGGCGTGACCATCAGTGACCACGGCGCCATCCAGGAGCTGATCCGTCACGGCGTCGCCCAGGACGGCCGCGAAGCCGCCAAGCTGGCGATCAAGGCCGGCATCGACATGAGCATGAACGACACCCTCTATGGCGAGGAACTGCCCGGCCTGCTCAAGTCCGGCGAAGTGACCCAGGCCGAGCTGAACCAAGCTGTGCGCGAGGTGCTCGGCGCCAAGTACGACATGGGCCTGTTCAAGGACCCCTACGTGCGTATCGGCAAGGCCGAGAACGACGTCAAGGACTACTATGCCGACAGCCGCCTGCACCGCGCGGCCGCCCGTGACGTGGCACGCCGCAGCCTGGTGCTGCTGGAGAACCGCGAGCAGACCCTGCCGCTGAAGAAGGCCGGCACCATCGCCCTGGTCGGCCCCCTGGCCGACGCACCGATCGACATGATGGGCAGCTGGGCCGCCGACGGGAAACCGGAGCACTCGGTGACCGTACGCGAAGGCTTGCGTCGCGCGCTCGAGGGCAAGGCCAAGCTGGTCTACGCCAAAGGCTCGAACGTCACCGGCGACAAGGCCATCTTCGACTACCTGAACTTCCTCAACTTCGCCGCCCCCGAGATCGTCGACGACCCGCGCCCGGCCGCCGTGCTGATCGACGAAGCGGTCAAGGCCGCCCAACAATCGGATGTGGTGGTGGCAGTGGTCGGCGAGTCCCGCGGCATGTCCCATGAATCCTCCAGCCGTACCACCCTGGAAATCCCGGCGGTGCAGCGAGACCTGATCAAGGCACTGAAGGCCACCGGCAAGCCGCTGGTGCTGGTGCTGATGAACGGTCGCCCACTGTCGCTGGCCTGGGAGCGTGAGCAGGCTGACGCCCTGCTGGAAACCTGGTTCAGCGGCACCGAAGGCGGCAACGCCATCGCCGATGTGCTGTTCGGCGACTACAACCCGTCCGGCAAGCTGGCCATCACCTTCCCGCGCTCGGTCGGGCAGATCCCGATGTACTACAACCACATGCGCATCGGCCGCCCCTACACCCCGGGCAAGCCAGGCAACTACACCTCGCAGTACTTCGAGGAGCCCAACGGCCCGCTCTACCCGTTCGGCTATGGCCTGAGCTACAGCAGCTTCGAACTGTCCGACCTGTCGCTGGGCAGCCAACAGCTCAAGCGTGGCGGCACGCTACAGGCCAAGGTGACGGTGAAAAACACCGGCAAGCGCGACGGCGAGACCGTGGTCCAACTGTACGTGCAGGATGTCAGCGCTTCCATGAGCCGCCCGGTCAAGGAGCTGAAGAACTTCCAGAAACTGATGCTCAAGGCCGGCGAGTCGCGGACCTTGACCTTCCGCATCAGCGAGGATGACCTGAAGTTCTACAATGGCCAGTTGCAGCGGGTCGCGGAGCCTGGGCAGTTCAATGTCCAGGTCGGCCTCGATTCCGAGGCGGTGCAGCAGCAGAGCTTCGAGTTGCTGTGACAAAATCCGCCCACAGGGCTGCGCTCTGAGCCCAGCCCTGCGGGGGCGGGTTTACCCGCTCCCACAGGCCCCCGCAAATCAGCTAGTTTGGTGTTGCTCCCCGCGAACACACCCAGCACAGGCCAAGGATCAGCCGCATGCTATTTTCCTTCCGAACCTTGCGCCTGGCCTTGATCGTCCTGGTGATTGTCATCGGCACCGCGCTCAGCGCTGGCTGGGCGATGCACCAGGCCAAGCGCCAGTCGATGGAGACCGACGCGCGCCGGGCCAGCCAGCAACTGACCCTTTACGCCAATGCCCTGCACACCCTGATCGAGCGTTACCGAGCCCTGCCCGCGGTGCTGGCGCTGGATCCGGAGCTGATCGCCGCGTTGCGTGGACCGGTCACCGAACAGGTGCAGGACGCCCTGAACCACAAGCTCGAGCGCATCAACGGCGCCGCCAACTCCTCCACCCTGGAGTTGCTCGATCGTACGGGCCTGGCCATCGCGGCCAGCAACTGGCGCCTGCCGACCACCTATGTCGGCTCAAACTACGGCTTTCGCCCCTATTTCAAGCAGACCCGCAGCCAGGGCAGCGGCCGCTTTTACGCGGTCGGCGTCACCAGTGGCGTGCCGGGTTACTTCCTGGCCAACGCGGTCACCGACGAACAGGGGCGCTTCCTCGGTGCCATGGTGGTCAAGCTGGAGTTCCCCGAGCTCGAGCGCGAATGGCGCCAGGGCAGCGACATCCTGTTGGTCAGCGATGCCCGCGGCATCACCTTCATCGCCAACCAGGAAGGCTGGCGCTACCGCGAATTACGACCGATTTCTGCCGCCGACCGCGCCGACCTCGCCGAAACCCGCCAGTACGACAAACAGCCCCTGGTGCCCCTGCAGCACCAGGTACTGACCAACTTCGGCAGCAACAGCCACCTGAGCCGCGTACAGGGCCCGGAAGGCAGCATCGACTACCTGTGGGAGAGTCTGCCGCTGGACGCCGAAGGTTGGACCTTGCATTTGCTGCGCAAGCCTCAGGTCAGCGCAGAGGGGCGCAACGCCGCCCTGACCGCCGCCGCTATCTGGCTGAGCCTGGTGTTCGCTGCGCTGTTCGTCAGCCAGCGCCTGCGCCTGGCCCGCCTGCGCAAGCGCAGCCGCGATGAACTCAAACGCCTGGTCGAAGAACGTACCCGCGAGCTGCGCACCGCCCAGGAAGGCCTGGTGCAGTCGGCCAAGCTTGCGGCCTTGGGGCAAATGTCGGCAGCCCTGGCCCATGAAATCAACCAGCCCCTGACCACCCAGCGCATGCAGCTCGAAACCCTGCGCCTGCTGCTCGACCACGGCCGCTACGACGAGGCCCGCCAGGCCCTGGAGCCGCTGGAGCAGATGCTCACGCGCATGGCGGCGCTGACCGGCCACCTCAAGACGTTTGCCCGCAACAGCCCCGGCGGGCTGCGCGAGCGCCTGGACCTGGCCACCGTGGTCGATCAGGCCTTGCACCTGCTCGATGCCCGCCTCCGTGGCGAGGGCGTCGAAGTGGCGCTGTATCTGGCGCGGCCAGCATGGGTCCGGGGCGATGCGATCCGCCTCGAGCAAGTGTTGATCAACCTGCTGCGCAATGCCCTCGACGCCATGGCCGACAAGCGCTACAAACGCTTGGAGATCCGTATCGAGGCCGATGATGGCCACTGGCGCCTGAGCGTGCTCGACTCCGGCGGCGGCATCCCCCAGGCGGACCTGGCCAAGGTCTTCGATCCGTTCTTCACCACCAAACCCGTGGGTGAAGGGCTCGGCCTGGGCCTGGCGATCTCCTATGGCATCGTCCACGAAGCCGGCGGCCAGCTGCAGGCCGAGAACCTGCCCGGTGGCGCCCGACTAAGCCTTACCCTGCCCCGCGACCTGGAGCCTGTATGTTGAACTCGGTGATCGTCGTCGACGACGAAGCCAGCATCCGCACTGCGGTGGAACAATGGCTGAGCCTGTCGGGCTTCAGCGTGCAACTGTTCGCCCGCGCCGAAGAGTGCCTGGCCCAGTTGCCTGAGCACTTCCCCGGCGTCGTCATCAGCGACGTGCGCATGCCTGGCATGGATGGCTTGCAACTGCTCGAACGGCTGCAGGCGCAGGACCCCGACCTGCCGGTGATCCTGCTCACCGGCCATGGCGATGTCCCCATGGCGGTCGAGGCCATGCGCACTGGCGCCTATGACTTCCTGGAAAAGCCCTTCACGCCGCAAACCCTGCTCGGCAGCCTGCGCCGCGCCCTGGAGAAACGCCAGTTGGTGCTGGAGAACCGCCGGCTGCACCAGCAGGCCGATCTCAAGGCGCGTCTGGAAAACACCCTGCTGGGCATGTCCCAAGGCTTGCAAAGCCTGCGCCGGCAGGTGCTGGACCTGGCCAGCCTGCCGGTCAACGTGTTGATCCGCGGCGAAACCGGCAGCGGCAAAGAACGCGTGGCCCGCTGTCTGCACGATTTCGGCCCACGTGCCGACAAGCCCTTCGTCGCCCTCAACTGCGCGGCGATCCCCGAGACGCTGTTCGAGGCGGAGCTTTTCGGCCACGAGAGCGGCGCCTTCACCGGCGCCCAGGGCAAGCGCATCGGCAAGTTGGAATATGCCAATGGCGGCACGGTGTTTCTCGATGAGATCGAGAGCATGCCCCTGGCCCAGCAAGCCAAACTGCTGCGGGTGATCCAGGAACAGAAACTGGAGCGCCTGGGCGCCAACCAGAGCATCAGCGTCGACCTGCGCATCATCGCCGCCACCAAACCCGACCTGCTCGAAGAAGCCCGTGCAGGACGCTTTCGCGAAGACCTGGCCTACCGCCTGAACGTCGCCGAACTGCGCCTGGCGCCCTTGCGCGAGCGGCGTGAGGACATCCCGCTGCTGTTCGAGCACTTTGCCCGCGCCGCCGCTGAGCGCCTGGGCCGTACGGCCCCACCGGTGAGCGGTGGGCAGTTGGCGCAACTACTGGCCCACGACTGGCCAGGCAATGTGCGCGAACTGGCCAATGCTGCCGAGCGCCACGCCCTGGGCCTGGGCGCGCCGAGTGGCGAAGCCAACGCCGAAGGGCAATCCCTCGCTGGACAGATGGAGGCGTTCGAAGCTCAGTGCCTGCGCGCCGCGCTGCGTCAGTACAAGGGCGAGATCAAAGCGGTGATGGAGGCCTTGCAACTGCCCAGGCGTACGCTCAACGAGAAGATGCAACGCCACGGGCTGGCTCGAGAGGATTTTCTCGAGCGTGAATAGGCGGATTTTTGCCTAGCCACTTTTAACGATGAGCGGGAATCCGCTTACTTCTCCCCTGGATGGGCGCGGCTGCGCAGGCCCTCGCAGGGCGAGCCCGCTTCCATAAGGAGGCATGACGGCCTTTGAATCCGGGGGATATGGGCTGCGCGTGCGCCGTGAAGGGGCATTCGGGGCCTGCGATGCACACCTTTGGCATAGCTTCTGCAAAACCCTTCTCAAGCGCTTGACGCGCGCTCCACAAAAACAACGAGAAGGTATCCCCTGATGGATAACGCCACCACCCTGCCCACCGGGGCGGCCATTGCGCCCGCCGCGGAAAAAACCACCGCAAGCCGCCTCAAGTCGATCTTCAGTGGCTCCATCGGCAACATGGTCGAATGGTACGACTGGTACGTCTATGCGGCATTCTCGCTGTACTTCGCCAAGGCGTTCTTCCCGGCCGGCGACACCACCGCACAATTGCTCAACACTGCCGCGATCTTCGCCGTGGGCTTTCTGATGCGCCCGATCGGCGGCTGGCTGATGGGCCTGTACGCCGACCGCAAGGGCCGCAAGGCCGCCCTGATGGCCTCGGTCCTGCTGATGTGCGCAGGCTCCCTGGTCATCGCTCTGACCCCCGGCTACGAAACCATCGGCGTCGCCGCGCCGATCCTGCTGGTCCTGGCGCGCCTGATGCAGGGCCTGTCGGTAGGCGGTGAGTACGGCACCTCGGCCACCTACCTCAGCGAGATGGCCAGCAAGGACCGCCGCGGGTTCTTCTCCAGCTTCCAGTACGTGACCCTGATCTCCGGCCAGCTCATCGCCTTGGCAGTGCTGATCATCCTGCAACAGACGCTCACCACCGAGCAGCTGTATGCCTGGGGCTGGCGCGTACCCTTCGTGATCGGCGCGCTGTGCGCGGTGGTCGCCCTGTACCTGCGTCGTGGCATGGAGGAGACCAGCTCCTTCACCAAGAAGGAAAAATCCAAGGAAAGCCTGATGCGCACCTTGCTGCGCCATCCCAAGGAGTTGCTCACCGTGGTCGGCCTGACCATGGGCGGCACCCTGGCCTTCTACACCTACACCACCTACATGCAGAAGTACCTGGTCAACACCGTGGGCATGAGCATCAGCGACTCGACCACCATCTCGGCGGCCACCCTGTTCCTGTTCATGTGCCTGCAACCGGTGATCGGTGGGCTCTCCGACAAGATCGGCCGTCGTCCGATCCTGATCGCCTTCGGCGTCCTCGGCACCCTGTTCACCGTACCGATCCTCAGCACCCTGCACACCGTGCAGACCTGGTGGGGCGCCTTCTTCCTGATCATGGCGGCGCTGATCATCGTCAGCGGCTACACCTCGATCAACGCCGTGGTCAAAGCCGAGCTGTTCCCCACCGAGATCCGCGCCCTGGGCGTCGGCCTGCCCTACGCGCTGACCGTCTCGATCTTCGGTGGCACCGCCGAGTACGTGGCCCTGTGGTTCAAGAGCAACGGCATGGAAACCGGCTTCTACTGGTACGTCACCGGCTGCATCGCCTGCTCGCTGCTGGTCTACGCGACCATGAAGGACACCGCCAAGCACTCGCGGATCACCACCGACTGATCCTGCTCACGCGGTAAATGAAAAGGGGCGCTCCGGTTGACGGAGCGCCCCTTTTTCATGCCTCGGATAGCCGTGAGCCGAGGACTACGCGAGCCCTGACGGTGACAGCCTTCAAGAAACCTCCAACTCCCGGCGCGGCTCGCGGTTGTAGAACGACGCCATCAGGATCAGCACCAGCAAGACGCCCCCCAGCACCGCCGAAGAGCCCACCGTGCCGAAGTCCATCCCGCCTTTCTCGTGCGGCTTGGTCAGGAAGTCACCCAAGGTCGCGCCGAATGGACGGGTCAGGACGAACGCGACCCAGAACAGCACCACGCCTGGGATACGGGTCCAGTAGCGCGCCAGCACCACCAGGCCGATGGTGCTGCCGATCAGCAGCGCGCCGCCGGCGAAACCGAGGCCCGAGTCGTCCGCCAGGAAATCGCCCAGCGCGGTGCCCAGGGTGTTGGAAAACAGGATCGCCACCCAGTAGAACAGCTCGCCGCCGCGGTCCTTGATGCGGGTGACGTCCAGCGGGTTTCCGCTCAGACGCCAGAGGGCGAACGTCAGCAACAAAATGCCAATCAGGATGGCCGAACCTGCGGCATAACCCAGCCCCAGGGTGCGGTCCATGAAGTCGGACATCGTGGTGCCCGCGGTACTGGTGGACAGGATGACCAGCCAGTACAGCCAGGGGTTGTAGCGACGGGAGTAAAGCTGGGTGACCAGTGTCACCAGAAACACGCTGATCAACAGCAGCGAGCTCATGGCATAGCCGATGTTGAGGGTCATCGACAGCAAGTCGCCCGCCGTCTCGCCCAAGGTCGTAGCGCAGATCTTCATGACCCAGAAGGCCAAGGTGATTTGCGGAAGTTTATTCATTGTTTGCCGCTCCAGGGTTAAGTGGGCGCGATGCTGAGCGAGCGTCTTTGAAAAAACGGTTGGGGAAGCATGAAAAAAGCGTTCGTTCATCGAAGGTTTCATTTAACTCGGGATTAATGCCCGCCCCGCATCCTTGAACCCTGGAGATACCGTCGCGCGCCACGCCTCTGTCACAAACCCTCTCTGTGGGTTCCCAACGCAGAACGCGCGCCCTAACACATCTATTAATTCGATTTACATACGTTATTTTTTGCGCTTTTTAATCAAATTAATCGGCGTAGCATTGAACCCATAGAAACAAACAACCCGCGAATCTCACTGGAGCAACGACCATGAAAAGCAAACTGATCCTGACCCTGGCTCTGTCGGCACTGGCTACCGGTGCATTCGCCGAAGATGGTTTCGACCGGACCAGCGCCCACAGCTTCGCCGCCGCCCAGACCCAATCGGCGTCCTACGCAGAAGATGGTTACGACCGCACTGGCGCACAGCGCTTCGCCGAAGACGGCTACGACCGCACTGGCGCACAACGCTTCGCCGAAGACGGCTACGACCGCACTGGCGCACAACGCTTCGCCGAAGACGGCTACGACCGCACTGGCGCTCAGCGCTTCGCTGAAGATGGCTTCGACCGCACCAACGCCCACCGCATCAGCTGATCCGATGCGTGCGCCCCAGCCCGGCTTCGGCCGGGCTTGATCTTTTCCAGTGGGCTGGAGCCTTGGCACACTAGGCACCTCGTCCACAACAAGGAAAAGGCCTGCTGGCCTTAAGCAGATGTACTACTACGAACCCGCCAAAGGCCATGGCCTGCCCCATGACCCGTTCAATGCCATCGTTGGCCCCCGCCCTATCGGCTGGATCTCTTCCCAGGACGTGCAAGGTCGCCTCAATCTTGCGCCCTACAGCTTCTTCAACGCCTTCAATTACATCCCGCCGATCATCGGTTTCTGCAGCGTCGGGCGTAAAGACAGCCTGAACAACATCGAGCAGACCGGCGAGTTCGTCTGGAACCTGGCCACCCGAACGCTCGCCGAGCCGATGAACCAAAGCTGCGCGGCGGTGGCGGCGGATGTCGATGAGTTCGAACTGAGCGGCCTGACCCCGACGGCATCGCGCATCGTCGGCGTCCCTCGGGTGGGCGAAAGCCCGGTGGCCTTCGAATGCAAGGTGAGCCAGATCGTGCAACTCAAGCGCGCCGACCAGGCGCTGGTGCCCAGCTGGCTGATCCTGGGGGAAGTCGTGGCCGTGCACATCGCCGAGCATCTGCTCAAGGACGGCATCTACGACACCGCCGCCGCCGAGCCTATCCTGCGTGGAGGAGGCCCAGCGGACTACTTCGAACTGGGCAACCTGTTCAAGATGGCCCGCCCGCAGGTCTGATCAAAAGATCAGTTCGCCTTCCTCGCCCACGCCTTGAAGGCGCGCGAGTTCGGCACTGGCGGCCTCATCGGCCGCCATCGCACTTTTGAACACCTGGCCATCGAGCACTTTGTGAAAGCGCGGCGCGCCGCCCATGCCCAGGGCTTTTACCGCGATCGCCGCGTTGTAACCGCCGCCTTCCACCGGGACCATTGCCGAAACCGCTTCGAAGTGGGGGAATTCTCTACGTGCCATGCTGCAAATCCGCATCCGAAAAATCGAGGGTCGCCATTCTACCCTTCAATTGCGGATGAAGCTTACGGCTCTGTACCCACGAAAGGGGTTCCTACGGACCATCGACGCCCCTCAGGCAAAGGTATGCAGGTCCAGGCTGCTCACCACCTGTGTCTGCACCAGCTCGCCGAACACCTCGAGGGTCGGCGAGGCAAAGTAGCCGCTCATGGCCTGCTGATCGCGCCAACTGCCGCTGAGCAGCCACAGGTCGTCGTCGGCCTGGGACCGCTGTACGGTGAAACTCAGGCAACCCGGCGTACGCAGCGAAGGTTCCAGCAGGTCGCGCAGGCGCGCGCCCAGTTCCGCCGAACGACCGCTGCTGGCACGGATGAAAGCCAGGTGAGTGACCGGTTGTGGCTGGGTCATGAAGGATCTCCTTGAAGCAGGCGGACGGGAAAACCAGGCTGCCAAGGTTAGTGTCCCGCCCCCGCGCGACGTTAGGTCATTACTGCCGGTCGATTGCCTGATCCTGCCGCACTGCAGGATCAGGCAATCGACCGGCAGCTTTCGACTAGCGCCTGTCATTGCCCAAACCTATGCTGCGTCGGTCAGTAGAGGAAAACGCCATGCCCGCAACGCCCTTGGAACCCACGCTTGAGGCTCAGCGTCAGGAGCTGGCCGACCTCATCCGCCGCCATGTCGGCGAGCCCTCGGGAACGGTATCCGCTATCGATGACCTGTATCTGGTCAGCTACCGCGAAACCCAGCGCTCGATGCCTGCCCTGGCCCAACCAGCCCTGTGCATCCTGGCCCAAGGCAGCAAGACCTTGTTTCTCGGCGATGAACGCTACGCCTATGACCCGCTGCATTACATGGTGGTGTCGGTGACGTTGCCGATCAGCGGCGCGCTGCTCGAAGCCAGCCCCGAAAACCCGAGCCTGGGCCTTCGCATGGACATCGATCCGGCGCAGATCAGCCAGCTCATCGCCGAAAGCGGCCCGATGATGGTGCCCAACCTCCCGTCCGGTCGGGGCCTGTATGTGGAAAGGAGTGATCCGCAGTTGCTCGATGCCTTGCTGCGCCTGCTGCGATTGCTCGATTCGCCACGGGACATCCCGGTGTTGGCGCCGCTGATTCGCCGCGAGATTCTCTACCGGTTGCTGCGCGGTCCCCAAGGCCATCGCCTGTATGAAATCGCCCTGGCCAACAGCCAGACCCACCGCGTCTGCCAGGCCATCACCTGGCTCAACCGCCATTACCAGCAGCCGCTGCGCATCGAGGACCTGGCGCGGGAAGTGAACCTCAGCACCTCGACCCTGCACCACAGGTTCAAGGCCGTGACCTCGATGAGCCCTTTGCAGTACCAGAAGCAGCTGCGCCTGCAGGAGGCCCGACGGCTGATGCTCAACGATGGGTTGGAGGCGGCGGTGGCTGGGTATCGGGTGGGCTATGAAAGCCCCTCGCAGTTCAGCCGTGAATACAGCCGGCTGTACGGCGCACCACCGATTCGAGACGTGGCGCGGCTGCGGGCCAGCGCCAGCTGACCGCTGGCACAAGGAAGGCCGCGCACTATATGTAGGAGCGGGCTTGCCCCGCGATCGGCTGCAAGGCAGCCGCAAGCCCGGCGAGCAGGGTATGCCCGATGTATCGGGGCGGCAGGTTTTACGACCGCTTCGCGACCAATCGCGGCACAAGGCCGCTCCTACAGGGTACGCGCGGTTCTTGAGCCTCAGCCCACCACTGCGGCTTGCCACTGCGCCTGATCGACCTGGATCAAGGTCGGCCCTTTGCGCTCGACTGCGGCCTGCAACGCCGCCTGCAACTGCGCCACGTCTCCCACATTGCAGGCCTGCGCGCCGAGTGCCTGGGCCACACCGATGAAGTCCGGCGTATGGATATCCACCCCCACCGGCTCGATAGCCCGGTTGACCATGTACTTCTTGATTTCCTCGTACCCCTGGTTATTCCACAACAGCACGATCAACGGCACCTGGGCCTCCACCGCGCTGGCGAGCTCCGGCAAGGTGAACTGCAGGCCACCATCGCCGATCAGGCAAACCGCAGGCGAACGATCCGCTGCACGTTCGGCGCTGCCGAGCCAGGCGCCCATGGCGGCCGGCAAGGCATAGCCCAGGGTGCCGTAGCCGGTCGAGGCGTTGAACCAGCGTCGTGGCTGGGGCATATCCAGGGTCAGGTTGCCGGTGTACACCGGTTGGGTCGAGTCGCCCACCAGAATCGCCGTTGGCAGGGCTTCGAGAATGCCGGTGAGCAGGCGCGTCTGGCTCAGGGTCGGCTGGTCCCAAGTGCTGGCCAGATCCTTGCGCAGACGCTCTGCACGGGCACTGCCCCAGGCTGCGTCCAGCGCCGGTCGAGGTAGCGCGTGCAAGGCCGTCAGCAGGGCTTCGGCGGCTTGTTCGGCATCGGCGACCAGCGCCAGCTCCGGCAGGTAATTGCGCACGGTCTGGTCAGGGTCGATGTCGATGCGCAGCAAGCTGCCAGGGATTTCAAAGCCGCCCTTGAACGTCACGTCATAGTCGGTTTCGGCCAGCTCGGTACCGATGGCCAGTACCACATCGGCTTCAGCCACCAAGGCACGCGTTGCCACCAGCGATTGGGTCGAGCCGATCTGCAGCGGGTGGGTGGCCGGCAACAGGCCCTTGGCATTGATGGTCAGCGCCACCGGTGCCTGAAGGTACTCGGCAAGCTCTGCCAGTACAGGGCCCGCAGCCAGCGCACCGCCACCGGCCAGGATCAGCGGACGCTGAGCCTTGGCCAGGCGCTCAGCCATCAGCGCCACGGTCCGGGGCGCAGCCCCTGCACGCGCGGTACGTACAGGACGCGCCGGCAACAGGTGGTCGGCGGGCTCGACCAGCACGTCCAGAGGGATCTCGATATGCACAGGCCGTGGACGTGCGCCATCGAACACCGCGAAGGCGCGCGCCAGCACCTGGGGCAGGTCGTCAGCACTCATCAGGGTATGGGAAAACGCCGCCACGCCGGCAACCAGCGCGCCTTGGTTGGGCAGTTCATGGAGCTTGCCGCGGCCACCGCCGAGCTGCTCGCGGGACTGCACGCTGGAAATCACCAGCATTGGGATCGAGTCGGCGTAGGCTTGGCCCATGGCCGTGGTGATGTTGGTCATGCCCGGGCCCGTGATGATGAAGCACACCCCAGGTTTGCCACGGGTACGGGCATAGCCGTCAGCCATGAACCCGGCACCCTGCTCGTGGCGGGGCGTGATGTGGCGGATAGAGGAGCTCGCAAGCCCCCGGTAGAGCTCCACGGTATGCACGCCCGGAATCCCGAAAACATGGTCCACGCCATAGCCTTCGAGGAGATTGACCAATACTTCGCCGCAGGTTGCCATCGGATTTACCCTGGTTCTTGTTGAAATCTGTGTTTATGGAACCAAGGCGCGGCTATCGCCACAATGCAAAAAAACACATACTAGCCATGTCCCAGGATCATGGCTCACGTCAATGAAACGCCTCCCGCCCCTGCCCGCGCTGTACACCTTCCTGATCACCGCCCAACACTGCAACTTCACCCGTGCGGCCCAGCAGTTGCACATCACTCAAGGTGCGGTCAGCCGCCAGATCGCCGGCCTCGAAGAGCACCTTGGCTATGCGCTGTTCCAGCGCCAGGCGCGTGGCCTGAGCCTGACCCGCGAAGGCCAGGACTGGTTCCCACGGGTGCAGCAGATCTTCGCCCTGATCGAACAGGGCGTGCGCGAGGTGGGCAACCACAGCGCCACACTGCAGCTCAAGGCGCCCACCTGCGTCATGCGCTGGCTGCTGCCGCGCCTGATGGAATGGCAGGCGCTGCGCCCGGACGTGCCGGTGGAACTGACCACCACGGTGCAGCACGGCGTGGATTTTCGACGCGAAGGCTTCGACGCCGCCGTGGTATATGGTGCGCAGCCCAATGGGGGCTTGCAGGTGCGCAAGTTGTTCGATGAGCAATTGACGCCGGTGTGCGCGCCCTCCCTGCTCGCGGGGCCGCTGCCGCTGGCGCGCCTCGAGGACCTGTCCCGTCATATGCTGCTGCATCCGTCTCGAGATGAGCACGACTGGCGACTGTGGCTGCAAGCGGCCGGGGCCAGCGTCGAGCTCAATGGACCGCGCCAGCATTTCGAGACGCTGGACATGGCGATGGCCATGGCCTCCCAAGGCACGGGGGTGGCGATCGGCGATTGGGCGTTGGTCGGCGATGATCTGCGCAGTGGCAGGTTGTGCATGCCGTTCGGGCTGAAGGTGCTCACGGGCAAAGGCTATTACCTGGTCAGCCCTGCCCGGAGCATGCCGGCGGGGTTGGTCGAGTTGCTGGACTGGCTCGAGGCACGGGCCAGACCAGGCGACTCAGTAACCCACAGTGAAACGCGCCCGTGAATGGGCCGGATTCTCCAGCTCATCGATCATCGCGATGGCATAGTCGGCGAAGGTGATCCAGCTTTTGCCATCGGCGCCGATCAGCAGGTCATCCTTGCCCAGGCGAAAATGCCCACTGCGCGCACCTTCGACGAACTCGGCCGATGGCGAGAGGAAGGTCCACTCCAGACCCGACGTCTGACGCAGGGCGTCGAGAAAACGCACACCGGCACTGGCTTCTGCCTTATAGGCCTCAGGGAAATCCGGGCTGTCGATGACGCGCTGCCCAGACGGCAAAAGCAAGCTGCCTGCCCCGCCCACCACCAGCAAGCGAGCAACGCCCGTAGCCTTGACCGGCTCGATGATCGCCTCGGGCTCGATCGTGGAGAAATGCGCCGCGCTCAGGACGGCATCCGCCCCGGCCACGGCGGCCTGCAGGGCTGCACTGTCCTTGGCATCCAGCGCTTTGGTCGTAACCCCTTCGCGCCCGTTCAGCGTGGACGGGTCACGGGCGATGGCCACGACCTGATGACCCCGGCGCAGGGCCTCTTCCAGCAACTGGCTACCGGCACGGCCGGTGGCCCCGATGATTGCGATCTTGCTCATGGGAGACACTCCATCAGTTGAAAAGAATTACCACTGCATTTCGCCCTTGGCGACCTTGGCGCTGAGCTCCAGCGAACTGGCGTCGCCCAATTGTGGATAGCGCTGTTCCATGGCCTTGATCAACGCATCCGAATGGGCGGCCTTGGCCGCCTCGGCATCGAAGGCGCGGATGTAACCGGCGGTGAAACGCACAGCGTCCAGCGAGCGGCTGCTTTGCCCCAGGTAGTGGCCAGGGATCACCGTACGCGGGGCGAGTCGCTCGATGCGCTCGAGGGTCCCAAGCCAGTCGGCATGGGATTGAGCGGTCTGGGTGTCGGCCATCCAGACATGAATGTGCTCGGCCACGACCACACCACCGACCACAGCCTTGATCGACGGAATCCACACGAAGCTGCGGTCCGGTTGGGACCCCTCGAGACCGACGACTTCCAGCGCCTGCCCTTCCAGTTCCAGGCGATCACCCACCAGGACCTGCGGCACGACCAGTTTCGCGGGCTTGTCGCTGCCCATTTTCGGGCCCCAGTAGTCCAGCTTGGCGTCCATGGTCTTGCGGATATGCGCCACGGTGGCGGCCGAGGCGACCACTTGGGCTTTGGGAAACGCACGGGTCAGGGTATCCAGACCAAAGTAATAGTCCGGATCGCCATGGCTGACATAGATGGTGGTCAGTCGCTTGCCGCCTGCCTTCAAGCGCTGGACCAGCTGCTCGGCCTGGGCTTTGCCGAACTGGGCATCGACCAGGATGGCATCGTGTTCGCCACTGACGATCACCGAACTGACCGGAAAGATCGCATCATGGCCGGGGTTGTACACTTCAAGATGAAGGGGTTCGGCGGCCAGCGCCTGGCCGGCCAGGGCAAGACTGGCCAATACCAGGCTGCGCAGGGTGGTTATGAGCGACATTGGACATTCCTTGGTGGGAGAGTGAGCAACAGCATAGTTGCCCGATCCATCACAAAAAATGCGATGCTCAGACATAGTTTGTTTCTGAAATCGGGCAGATCATGGACCGTCTCAACGCCATGCGCGTCTTCGTTACGGTGGTCGATCTGGGTAGCCAGTCGGCCGCCGCGGATCACCTGCAACTCTCGCGACCGGTGGTGTCGCGTTATCTGGCAGAGCTGGAGGACTGGGTCGGCGCGCGCCTGATGCAGCGCACCACGCGCAAGCTCAGCCTGACGGCCGCTGGCCAGGAAACCTTGCCGCGCTGCCGTCAGTTGCTGGAGCTGGCCGGCGATCTGCAGGCCGCAGTACGCCAACCGGATGACGCCCCACGCGGCGAACTGCGCATCAGCGTCAGCACCTCGTTCGGCCAAGCCCAGTTGGTGGACGCGGTGGCCGAGTATGTGCGGTGTTATCCGGGGGTGAAGGTCGAGCTGCAGATGCTCGATCGCACGGTCAACCTGGTGGACGAGCGCATCGACCTGGCGATCCGCACCAGCAACGACCTGGACCCGAACCTGATCGCCCGGCGCCTGACCGTATGCCGCTCAGTCGTGTGCGCCGCGCCGGCGTACCTGGCCGAACACGGCCTGCCCCGGCAGGTCGAAGAACTGAGCCAGCACAACTGCCTGACCCACGCCTACTTCGGACACAGCCTTTGGCAATTCGAGGTGCAGGGCCGACACGTGGCTGTGCCGGTGCAAGGCAACATCAGCGCCAACGAGGCCATGACTTTGCAGAAGGCCGCGCTGGCCGGTGCCGGCATCGCCATGCTGCCGACCTACCAAGCGGCGGGTGCGCTACGCAGTGGAGAACTGGTGCGCTTGCTGCCCGAGGCGCGCCCGCGCGAGCTGAGCCTGAATGCGGTGTACACCTCACGCAAACACATGCCGGCAACCCTGCGCAGCATGCTGGATTTTCTCGCGCAGCGGTTCACCGATGAGCCGCAGTGGGATGAAGACCTCTGACCGCAGGCCTGTTCCCACCGTCACCGATCACTCTTCGACGCTCATGTACTCCTTGGCCCAGCGGATGTAATCCTCAGGCTGGGTGTAGGTGTGCGAGAGCTCGGTCGCGTTGAGGTTGTCAGACTTGTTCTGCTGCCCACGCTGCAGGCGCAGGCAGTCATAGGTGGCTTTGATGGCGGCGAAATAGGCGGCATGACCATCGACCACGATGCGCACCCCCAGGCTCGCCAGGCGCGCATCGTCACGCAGGTTCGGGTTACCGTAGCTGACCAGCATCAGCGGCACTGTGAGGTGTTCGGCGATCTGCTCCAGTTGCTCGAAATCCTTGACCCCGACCATGCAGATGCCGTCGGCACCAGCCTTCTGGTAGCTCTGGGTGCGATGAATGATTTCCTCGGTCGACAGCACGCCGGCATTGGTCCGGGCAATGATCGACAGCGCCGAATCGACCCGCGCCTCGATGGCCGCTCGGATCTTGCCCACGCCCTCTTCGACCGGAATCAGATCAGTGGACTTGCGACCGAACTGGGCCGGCAAGAGGGTGTCCTCGATGGTCAGCGCAGCGACACCGGCGCGCTCAAGTTCGATCACCGTGCGCATGACATTGAGCGCGTTGCCGTAGCCATGGTCGGCATCGGCGATCACCGGCAACTGTGCGACACGGCCAATGCGGGTGGCCTGCTCGACGAACTCACTCAAGGTGATCAGGGCGAAGTCGGGGGCGGCGAGCACCTGCAGCGAGGCCACCGAACCACCGAGGATGCCGACCTCGAAACCCAGGTCGGCGGCGATGCGGGCTGACATGGGGTCGAACACCGATGCGGTGTGATAGCACGAACCGGACGCAAGCAGTTCACGGAAGGCAAAACGCAGATCGTGGTGGGAAGCCTTGGGCATGATCACTCCGCAATAACAGGAAATTTGAACGGGCTGACTACCGACCCTTGAATCGGGTCTACCTGACCTGTTCCAACCGTCGCCATCAGGGCGGTCATGCTCGACATGCAGGCAGAGGAATAGAAGGTGTGGGATACAGCAGCATGAAATACGCAGGCAAATGACTGCACCATGCTGGTGCAAAGCCCGGATTTCAGCCGTTGAGGTCGGATCACGATATCACGCAGCCATGCGCTACTGGATGAATGCGCCAATGCCGATCTTGCATAGGGGATGCGCATAGTACATAGGAAGCTACGTAACTCAGCTACAATGCGGCCTTGTTCCGCGCTTGGCGTTCCTGTCGCCAACGCCCCACGAGCGACCACGACAAGGTATTTCCGTGACTGCCGCCCTGCCCCCCACTGTCCTGCGCACAGTCCTCACCGCCCTGATGCTGGCGATTTTTCTCGGTGCGCTGGACCAGACCATCGTCGCGGTCTCCATGCCGGCGATTTCCGCACAGTTCAACGATGTCGGCCTGCTGGCCTGGGTGATCTCCGGCTACATGGTGGCCATGACCATCGCCGTGCCCATCTACGGCAAGCTGGGCGACCTGTATGGCCGGCGACGCATGATCCTCACCGGTACGGCCTTGTTCACCCTCGCCTCGGTGGCCTGCGCCCTGGCCCAGGACATGCAGCAGTTGGTGCTGGCGCGCGTGATCCAGGGTATTGGCGCAGGAGGAATGGTTTCGGTGAGCCAGGCGATCATCGGCGACTTCGTACCGCCTCGCGAGCGCGGCCGCTACCAGGGCTATTTCAGCAGCATGTACGCCCTGGCCAGCGTCGCCGGCCCGGTCCTCGGCGGCTGGCTGACGGAGTACCTGTCCTGGCGCTGGGTGTTCTGGATCAACCTGCCCCTGGGTCTGTTCGCCCTATGGGCGATCCGTCGCGCCCTGACGGGCATGCCAGTACAACGCCGAGAAGCCCAGGTGGATTACCTCGGCGCGCTGCTGCTGATTCTGGGCCTGGGCAGCCTGCTGCTGGGCATCACCTTGGTCGGCCAAGGCCAGGCCTGGCTGTCGCCGCCGGTGCTGGCCCTGTTGGGCGCTGCCCTGCTGGGCCTTGTGTTGTTCATCGGCCATGAGCGGCGCTGCCCGGAGCCCCTGCTACCGCTCAAGCTGTTCGGCAACCGCGCGGCGGTGCTGTGCTGGTGTGCGATCTTCTTCGCCAGCTTCCAGTCGATCTCGCTGACCATGCTGATGCCCCTGCGCTACCAGAGCATCACCGGTGCTGGCGCCGACAGCGCCGCGCTGTACCTGCTGCCGCTGGCGATGGGCTTGCCCCTTGGCGCCTTCACAGGTGGGCGTCTGACCAGCCGCACCGGTCGCTATCGTCCGCAGATTCTCATCGGTTTCATCCTGATGCCACTGGCCATCCTCGGCATGGCCCTCACACCACCCCAATCGGCGCTGCTCGGGGCGGTGTTCATGCTGTTGACCGGGATTGCCTGCGGCTTGCAGTTTCCCACCTCGCTGGTGGGTACCCAAAGCGCGGTAGAACTGAAGGACATCGGTGTGGCGACCAGCACCACCAACCTGTTCCGCGCCCTGGGTGGTGCCATGGGGGTGGCCTGCATGTCCAGCCTGCTGCTGGCGCTGCTGCATCAAGGCGGTTTCGAGGCGCTGGGCAATCCGCTGTTGGGTAGCCTGCAGGCCGGCGAGCCAGACCCGCTGAGCCAGGCGCGACTGCTGCAAACCTTCCGCCACCTGCTGATGACCAGCGCCGCGCTGTCGCTCCTGGGCCTGGCCGCCGCCCTGGCCATGCCAGATCGGCAACTAAGAGGCCGGTGATGTCATCCGCCGGCACTGCAGCGGTATGCTGCGTACCATTAACTCCCCCTTAATAAAAGGGGGAAACACTTCATCACAATCATTCACAAAGTGTCATTTGCGCAAGGAAGGGCTCAAGCGCAGCATATCCAACCCTGTGTCGACCCACCGCTCGACATCGCGCAGCAGGTCGAAGCTGTCCGGCAGCAACAGCCAGCGCCCGATCAGGCCATCGACATAGGCGAACAAGGCGACAGCGGCACGCTGCACGTCGAGATCCTCGGGCAGTTGCCCGCGACGAACGGCATTGGCCATGGCCAGGGCGATGCCTTCGTGGCAATCCATCACGGCGCCCTGGCGCTGCTGGCGGATCTCGCACATGTCGTCGGTGAATTCACATTTATGGTGCAGGATCTCATTGATACGCCGGGTCCTGGCATCGAGCACCAGATCATTGAGCACCTGCAGCAACAAGGTGCGGATGCAGCCAAGCGGGTCGAGTTCATCCTCGCTCTCGCTGGCACGGGCCAGGTGGTCATGGGTTTCATGCAGGCTGTCCAGCAGTGCTTGGACCAGCTCGGCCTTGTTGTTGAAATGCCAATAGATCGCCCCGCGGGTCACGCCCGCCAGTTCAGCGATGTCGGCCAGGGTGGTTCGCGCAACCCCGCGCTTGTAGAAGGCCTTTTCCGCCGCCTCGATGATCTGGGCGCGGGTTTCCTGGGCTTCCTCTTTGGTTCGACGGACCATGGCAGCTCAACCTCATCACGACCCGCAGGCTCGACCGGCGCGCGGGGTTCAGGCCGGGGTCGCCTCTTTCAGGGCGTCTCCCGGGGAGTATTCGACGGATCCGCAACGCCCGCTTGAGGCTGATTGCGGTATTTACAAACAAGCATGAATGTAAGTATATTCGTTAGTAAGCTATTTATCCACCGGATAGCACCTTTTCTGAAAACACTTCAATTATTCTTGAGCGTCTCCCTGCTCTAGCGACCCGAGGATCCTATGCAATTCAAGCCAGCCGTCACCGCCCTGGTTTCCGCCGTCGCCCTGGCAACCCTGCTAAGTGGCTGTAAGAAAGAAGAAGCAGCGCCTGCGGCGCAGGCTCCTCTGGTGGGCGTTGTCACTCTCCAGCCCCAGGCCTATACCCTGACTTCCGAGCTGCCAGGGCGGACCACCGCCTTCCGCGTCGCCGAGGTCCGCCCGCAGGTCAACGGCATCATTCTCAAACGCCTGTTCAAGGAAGGCAGTGACGTCAAGGAAGGTCAGCAGCTGTACCAGATCGACCCGGCCGTCTACGAAGCCAACCTGGCCAACGCCCAGGCCAACCTGCAGGCCACCCGTTCGCTGGCCGAGCGCTACAAGCAGCTGATCGACGAGCAGGCTGTCTCCAAGCAGGAATACGACGACGCCAATGCCAAACGATTGCAGGCCGAGGCTTCGCTCAAGAGCGCCCAGATCGACCTGCGCTACACCAAGGTCCTGGCGCCGATCAGCGGCCGTGTCGGTCGCTCCTCGGTCACCGAAGGCGCACTGGTGAGCAATGGCCAGGCTAACGCGATGGCCACTATCCAGCAGCTCGATCCGATCTACGTCGATGTCACCCAGTCCACCGCCGAGCTGCTCAAGCTGCGTCGTGACCTGGAAAGCGGCCAGTTGCAGAAGGCCGGCGAGAACGCCGCCTCCGTCCAGCTGGTGCTCGAGGACGGCAGCCTGTTCAAGCAGCAAGGTCGCCTGGAGTTCTCCGAAGTCGCGGTCGACGAGACCACCGGCTCGGTGACCCTGCGTGCCATCTTCCCCAACCCCGAGCACACCTTGCTGCCGGGCATGTTCGTCCACGCCCGCCTGAAGGCCGGGGTCAATGCCAACGCCATTCTGGCGCCGCAGCAGGGCGTGACCCGTGACCTGAAAGGCACCCCCACCGCCCTGGTGGTCAACCAGGAGAACAAGGTCGAACTGCGCCAGCTCAAGGCCAGCCGTACCCTGGGCAGCGACTGGCTGATCGAGGAAGGCCTCAACCCGGGCGACCGCCTGATCACCGAAGGGCTGCAGTTCGTGCGTCCAGGTGTCGAGGTCAAGGTCAGCGAAGCCACCAACGTCAAGAAGCCGGGCAGCCCAGACCAGGCCAGCACTGCGAAAGTAGACGCCAAAGCGGAGTAAACCATGTCGAAGTTCTTTATCGATCGCCCGATCTTCGCCTGGGTGATCGCCTTGGTCATCATGCTGGTCGGCGCGCTCTCCATCCTGAAGCTGCCGATCAACCAGTACCCGAGCATCGCGCCTCCGGCCATCGCCATCGCCGTGACCTACCCGGGCGCCTCGGCGCAGACGGTGCAGGACACCGTGGTGCAGGTCATCGAGCAGCAGCTCAACGGTATCGACAACCTGCGTTATGTGTCCTCGGAGAGCAACTCCGACGGCAGCATGACCATCACCGCCACCTTCGAACAGGGCACCAACCCTGACACCGCGCAGGTCCAGGTACAGAACAAGCTGAACCTGGCCACCCCGCTGCTGCCGCAGGAAGTGCAGCAGCAAGGTATTCGTGTCACCAAGGCAGTGAAGAACTTCCTGCTGGTGATCGGCCTGGTGTCCGAAGACGGCAGCATGACCAAGGACGACCTGTCCAACTACATCGTTTCCAACATGCAGGACCCGATCTCGCGGACTGCTGGTGTAGGTGACTTCCAGGTGTTCGGTGCCCAGTACGCCATGCGTATCTGGCTCGACCCGGCCAAGCTGAACAAATTCCAGCTGACCCCGGTCGATGTGCGCAACGCGGTCAGTGCGCAGAACGTGCAGGTCTCTTCCGGCCAGCTCGGTGGCCTGCCGGCCATGCCGGGCACCCAGCTCAACGCCACCATCATCGGCAAGACCCGCCTGCAGACCGCCGAGCAGTTCGAGAAGATCCTGCTCAAGGTCAACAGCGACGGCTCTCAGGTGCGCCTGAGCGATGTCGCCAAGGTCGGCCTGGGCGGTGAGAACTACGCCATCAGCGCCCAGTACAACGGTTTCCCGGCCTCGGGCCTGGCGATCAAGCTGGCCACCGGCGCCAACGCCCTGGATACCGCCAAGGCGCTGCGCAAGACCATCAGCGACCTGGAGCCGTTCTTCCCGCCGGGCGTGAAGGCCGTGTTCCCGTACGACACCACTCCGGTGGTCACCGAATCCATCAGCGGTGTGATCCACACCCTGATCGAAGCGGTGGTCCTGGTGTTCCTGGTGATGTACCTGTTCCTGCAGAACTTCCGCGCCACCATCATCACCACCATGACCGTACCGGTGGTGTTGCTGGGTACCTTCGGCATCCTCGCCGCCGCGGGCTTCAGCATCAACACCCTGACCATGTTCGCCATGGTCCTGGCCATCGGCTTGCTGGTGGACGATGCCATCGTCGTGGTGGAGAACGTCGAGCGGGTCATGTCCGAGGAGGGCTTGCCGCCCAAGGAAGCGACCAAGCGCTCCATGGAGCAGATCCAGGGTGCACTGGTGGGTATCGCCCTTGTGCTGTCGGCGGTACTGCTGCCGATGGCGTTCTTCGGCGGTTCCACTGGTGTGATCTACCGTCAGTTCTCCATCACCATCGTCTCGGCCATGGGCCTGTCGGTGCTGGTGGCGCTGATCTTCACCCCGGCCCTGTGCGCCACCATGCTCAAGCCGCTGAAAAAGGGCGAGCACCATGTGGCCAAACGCGGCTTCTTCGGCTGGTTCAACCGCAACTTCGACCGCAGCGTACAAGGCTACGAGCGCAGCGTCGGCGGCATCCTGCGCAACAAGATCCCGTTCCTGCTTGCCTACGCCCTGATCGTGGTCGGCATGATCTGGCTGTTCATGCGCATCCCCACCGCGTTCCTGCCTGAAGAAGACCAAGGCGTGCTGTTCGCCCAGGTCCAGACTCCGGCCGGCTCCAGCTCCGAACGCACCCAGGTGGTGGTCGACCAGATGCGCGAGTACCTGCTCAAGGACGAAGCTGACACCGTCTCCTCGGTCTTCACCGTGAACGGCTTCAACTTCGCCGGCCGTGGCCAGAGCTCGGGCATGGCATTCATCATGCTCAAGCCATGGGACGAGCGCTCGGCGGAAAACAGCGTGTTCAACCTCGCTGCCCGCGCCCAGAAACACTTCTTCAGCTTCCGTGACGCCATGGTGTTCGCCTTCGCGCCACCTGCGGTACTCGAACTCGGCAACGCCACCGGCTTCGACGTGTTCCTCCAGGACCGCGCCGGTGTCGGCCACGCGAAACTGATGGAAGCGCGCAATGAGTTCCTGGCCAAGGCCGCCCAGAGCAAGGTGCTCAGCGCGGTGCGTCCGAACGGCCTGAACGACGAGCCGCAGTACCAGCTGACCATCGATGACGAACGTGCCAGCGCCCTGGGCGTGACCATCGCCGACATCAACGCCACCCTGTCCATCGCCCTGGGCGGCAACTACGTCAACGACTTCATCGACCGCGGCCGGGTCAAGAAGGTGTACATCCAGGGCGAACCTAGCGCCCGGATGAGCCCGGAAGACCTGCAGAAGTGGTACGTGCGCAACGGCGCGGGCGAGATGGTGCCGTTCTCCTCCTTCGCCAAGGGTGAATGGAGCTACGGCTCGCCGAAGCTCTCGCGCTACAACGGCGTGGAAGCGGTCGAAATCCTCGGTGCCCCGGCGCCGGGCTACAGTACCGGTGAGGCCATGGCCGAGGTCGAGCGCATCGCAGGCGAACTGCCGGCGGGCATCGGCTACTCCTGGACCGGCATGTCCTACGAGGAAAAACTCTCCGGCTCGCAGATGCCGGCACTGTTCGCCCTCTCGGTCCTGTTCGTGTTCCTGTGCCTGGCGGCCCTGTACGAAAGCTGGTCGATCCCGATCGCCGTCGTGCTGGTCGTACCGTTGGGTATCATCGGTGCACTGATCGCCACCAGCATGCGCGGGCTGTCCAACGACGTGTACTTCCTGGTCGGCCTGCTGACCACCATCGGCCTTGCAGCGAAGAACGCGATCCTGATCGTCGAATTCGCCAAGGAGCTGCACGAGCAGGGTCGCAGCCTGTATGACGCGGCCATCGAGGCCTGCCGCATGCGTCTGCGTCCAATCATCATGACCTCGCTGGCGTTCATCCTCGGCGTGGTACCGTTGACCATCGCCAGCGGCGCAGGCTCGGGCAGCCAGCACGCCATCGGCACCGGGGTGATCGGCGGTATGATCAGTGCGACCGTGCTGGCCATCTTCTGGGTACCGCTGTTCTTCGTAGCAGTGTCGTCGCTGTTCGGCAGCAAGAAGCCTGAATCCGACGCCACCCCTGAAACTACTCGTTATGAGGCTGGGCAATGACCAAGTCTTTGTTATCCCTGGCGGTAACCGCTTTCATCCTCGGCGGCTGCTCGCTGATCCCTGACTATCAGACCCCGGAGTCGCCGGTGGCTGCGCAGTGGCCGCAAGGCCCTGCGTACTCGCCGACCCAGTCGGCCGACGTGGCCGCCGCCGAGCAGGGCTGGCGTCAGTTCTTCCATGATCCTGCGTTGCAGCAGTTGATCCAGACCTCGCTGGTCAACAACCGCGACCTGCGCGTCGCCGCCCTGAACATCGACGCCTACCGGGCCCAGTACCGCATCCAGCGGGCCGACCTGTTCCCGGCGGTATCGGCCAATGGCAGCGGCAGCCGCCAGCGGGTACCGGCGAACATGTCGCAGACCGGCGAAGCGGGCATCACCAGCCAGTACTCGGCAACCTTGGGCGTCAGCGCCTATGAACTGGACCTGTTCGGCCGTGTGCGCAGCCTGACCGAGCAGGCCTTGGAGACCTACCTCTCCAGTGAGCAGGCCCGCCGCTCCACGCAGATCGCCCTGGTCGCCAGCGTGGCCAACGCCTACTACACCTGGCAGGCCGACCAGGCGCAGCTCAAGCTGACCGAAGAAACCCTCAAGACCTACGTCGAAAGCTACAACCTCACCCGCCGCAGCAATGAGGTGGGTGTGGCGTCGGCGCTCGATGTGAGCCAGGCTCGCACCGCCGTTGAAGGCGCGCGGGTCAAGCTGGCGCAGTACCAGCGCCTGGTCGCACAGGACCTGAACAGCCTGACCGTGCTGCTGGGCACTGGCGTGCCGGCCGACCTGCCGGCACCGCTTCAGCTCGACGCCGACCAGCTGGCCGAGGTCCCGGCCGGCCTGACGTCGGACCTGCTGCAACGTCGTCCGGACATCCAGGAAGCCGAGCACCTGCTCAAGGCCGCCAACGCCAACATCGGCGCTGCCCGCGCCGCGTTCTTCCCGAGCATCAGCCTGACCGCCAACGCCGGTACCCTGAGCCCGGACATGGGCGGGCTGTTCAAGGGCGGGTCGGGCACCTGGCTGTTCCAGCCGCAGATCAACCTGCCGATCTTCAATGCCGGCAGCCTGAAAGCGAGCCTGGACTACTCGAAGATCCAGAAGGACATCAACGTCGCCAAGTACGAGAAGACCATCCAGACCGCCTTCCAGGAAGTCTCCGATGGCCTGGCGGCACGCAAGACCTTCGAGGAGCAACTGCAGGCCCAGCGCGACCTGGTGTCCGCCAACCAGGATTACTACCGCCTGGCCGAGCGTCGCTACCGCATCGGGATCGACAGCAACCTGACCTTCCTCGATGCCCAGCGCAACCTGTTCAGCTCGCAGCAATCGCTGATCAACGACCGGCTCTCGCAGCTGGTCAGCGAGGTCAACCTGTACAAGGCCCTCGGTGGTGGCTGGTACGAGCAGACCGGGCAGGCCAATCAGCAGGCTTCGGTGGACACACCGAAAAGCTGATCGCCCCAGCAGCAACATCAAGCCCACCCTTGCGGTGGGCTTTTTCATGGCAGTCCAGCCTTCTTTGCGGTTAAACCCGCTTCCACAGGTGTTACGCCGCTCTCAAAAACGCCGCTGTGCCCGTGGGTTTACCCGTGAAGAGGCGCGCTCTGGCAGCATAAATTAACCACTGCGAACATTCCGTTCGATTACCGCCCTGTTCCGCTTCGAGCGAATTGCCTCGCCCCCGGCTTCCCCCGCACCATCGCCCACGCAACGTTGCACACGCTCTCACAAAAAGACGCCAAACCCTGCGGCCCGCACCCGCAGCGCACCGGCTCGCCCGAATAAAAACAAGAGATCCGCAACCGATGAGCATTTTGCAACCCGCACGCCAACTGCTGCCCGGCCTGTTGGCCTTGTCCTGCGCCCTGCCCTCCCTGGCCGCTGAAAGCGGTTTCGTGGAAGGTGCCAAGGCCACCCTCAACCTGCGCAACTTCTACATCAATCGCAACTTCGTCGACCCGGCCAACCGCCAGGGCAAGGCCGAGGAATGGACCCAGAGCTTCATTCTCGATGCCCGCTCCGGCTTCACCCAAGGCACCGTCGGTTTCGGCCTGGATGTGCTCGGGCTGTATTCGATCAAGCTCGATGGCGGCAAGGGCACGGCCGGCACCCACCTGCTGCCCGTGCATGACGACGGCCGCCCCGCCGATGATTTCGGCCGCCTTGGCGTGGCGCTCAAAACGAAGGTGTCGCAGACCGAACTGAAGGTCGGCGAATGGATGCCGGTGCTGCCGATCCTGCGTTCGGACGACGGCCGCTCATTGCCGCAGACCTTTCGCGGCGGCCAGCTCACCTCCCAGGAGATCGCCGGGCTGACCCTGTACGCCGGCCAGTTCCGTGGCAACAGCCCGCGCAACGACGCCAGCATGGAAGACATGTCGCTCAATGGCCGCACCGCCTTCACCTCCGATCGCTTCAACTTCGCGGGCGGCGAATACACCTTCAACGACAAGCACACGATGGTTGGCCTGTGGAACGCCCAGCTCAAGGACATCTACCGCCAGCAGTACCTCAACCTGGTACACAGCCAACCGCTGGGCGACTGGACCCTGGGCGCCAATCTCGGCTACTTCGTCGGCGGCGAGGACGGTGCCGAGCGTGCCGGCGAACTGGACAACCGCACCGCCTCGGCCATGCTCTCGGCACGCTACCAAGGCCATACGCTCTACGTGGGTTTGCAGAAAGTCAGCGGTGATGACGCCTGGATGCGCGTCAACGGTACCAGCGGCGGCACCCTGGCCAACGACAGCTACAACTCGAGCTTCGATAATGCCAAGGAGCGCTCCTGGCAGGTGCGCCACGATTTCAACTTCGTCGCCCTCGGCGTGCCCGGCCTGACCTTGATGAACCGCTACATCAAAGGCGACAACGTGCAGGCAGGCGGTGTCACTGACGGCAAGGAATGGGCACGGGAAACCGAGCTTGCCTATGTGGTTCAGGCCGGCACGTTCAAGGACCTGTCACTGAAATGGCGCAACTCCACCATGCGCCGGGATTTCAGCACCAACGCATTCGACGAGAACCGCCTGATCATCAGCTATCCGCTGAACCTGCTATAGCCAGGCCCGGCTTCTTCGCGGGTAAACCTGTTCCAGCAACGATCACCACCCGCTTTGTGGGAGTGGGTTACCCGCGGATCGTTCGACCGCCATTAAATAGCTATATGGAATAATCAAATCAAATAACATTCTTTGACGCTATATATGATGACCCGCTAAAACCGAGCCCTGATCTCGCACCAGAGCCCGAACATGGACCTTCGCCAACTGCGCTACTTCATTGCCCTGACCGAACACCGCAGTTTCGTTCGCGCCGCCGAAGCCATGGGCATCACCCAGCCGGCCTTCAGCCGCGCCATCCAGGGGCTGGAACAGACCTTGGGCTGCCCCCTTGTCGACCGCGCCAGCAAGGCCCTTCAACCCACCCCTGAAGGACAGGTCGTACTGCAACATGCCAGGCGCCTGGTCCAGGGGGCCGCGCAACTGAGCAACGATGTACTGCAGATGACCAAGCTCGACGCTGGCGAGCTGCATTTCGGCAGTGGGCCGGCGCTCGCCGCACGCCTGGTGCCTGAGGCCCTGCGGTATTTCATCCAGGCGCACCCAGGGATCCGCACCTGCTTGCAAGTGGAAAACGCAGAACGCCTGGGCCAGGCCCTGCGCCGTGAGCACATCGAGTTCTTCGTCGACGATATCCGCCCCTTCGAGGCCGATCCATACTTTCATACCGAGCCGCTGACACCCCGCCCCGGGTTGTTCTTCTGCCGCCCCGGTCACCCCTTGCTGGCCAAGGACAGCCTGTCGACCAATGACCTCTTCGCCTACCCACTGGCCAGCGCCCTGCTCGTTCCCGGGGTGCGCAAGCGGCTGGCGAACTTGAGCGGGCGCAGCGATTTCACGCCTCACCTGCAAACCGAGCACTTGGCCGTGCTGCGCAGTGTCGTGCTGGCCACCAACGCCATTGGCAGTGCCAGCGAAGAGGCGGTTGTCGAAGACCTCGCCGCCGGGCGTCTGGTCCGGCTGCACTGGCGCAACCTGCCGCCAGGGCTGGAGGTGCTGAGTGTGCGCTGCGGGGTGGTCAGCCGCAGCGGCTACCGGCTTTCGCCCGCGGCTCGGGCGATGATCGAGACCCTGGTGCGGCTCGACACGCCCGCCCAGCCATCTGCCCGCAGCCTGGGATAGCGTCATTCGCTGCGGTGATGGCAGGCCATCACCTGCACCGGGTTCCGACCCTGATGGCCGGGCGCTATGCTCAGCATGACGCCCTTTCGCGGGAGAGGGAGCAACTGTCTGGCTGCGCAGCGTCTTCTTCACGGGTGAACCCGCTCCCAAGGATTCTCCAGTGCCCTCAGTTATCACCGCGATACCCGCGAATGAACCGGGTCAAGTACAAGCCAATCAGGCCCCAGGGAGGAACCACCATGAAGACCCTAGTCGACCACCTGAGCCAGTACGCCAGCTATCACCGCGACCCACGCAACATCGCCACCCACTTCGTCGGGATTCCGCTGATCGTGCTGGCGGTGACCATTCTGCTGTCACGCCCCGGCGGATCGATGGCAGGTTTATGGCTGTCCCCCGCGCTGCTGGTCGCTGCCGCCTCGGTGTGGTTCTACCTGCGCCTGGATGTGCGCTTCGGGCTGGTCATGGGCGCGTTGCTGGGGGTGTGCCTGTGGATTGGCCAGGCGCTCGCGGTCCAGGCTACCGGGCTGTGGCTGAGCGCCGGGCTCGGTGCCTTCGTGGTGGGTTGGATCATCCAGTTCGTCGGCCATTATTACGAAGGCCGAAAGCCGGCATTCGTGGACGATATCAGCGGGCTGATCATCGGCCCGCTGTTCGTGGTGGCGGAGCTGGCCTTCATGCTGGGGCTGTGTCCAGCGCTCAAGCGCGCCGTGGAAGCCAATGCCGGGCCCGTAGCGGTGCGGCACAAGAAAACGGCAGTGCGATAACACCAAGAGCCGCTCCAGATACAGCGCCGGGCCTGTAGGAGCGGCCTTGTATCGCGATGGGCTGCAACGCAGCCCCCTTTCTCTCACTGGCGAGACTCTACCCCCAACTCATCCCACACCGACTCGGCCAGGTGGAAGGTGGCATTGGCTGCCGGGATCCCGCAGTAAATCGCACTCTGCATGATCACCTCCTTGATCTCTTCGCGTGTCACGCCGTTGTTGGCGGCCGCGCGCAGGTGCAGCTTGAGCTCATCGTTACGGTTCATGCCGATGAGCATGGCGATGGTGATCAGGCTGCGGGTATGCCGGGGCAAGCCCGGGCGGGTCCAGATATCGCCCCAGGCATGGCGGGTGATCATTTCCTGGAACTCGCCATTGAAGTCGTTGAGCTTCTCCAGGCTGCGGTCCACATGGGCATCACCGAGCACGGCGCGGCGCACCTGCATGCCAGCGTCGTAGCGTTGTTTCTCATCCATCGGAGGATCCTCAGCAGGCCAGCAGAAAATCGAGCACCCGACGGGTGAACGGCGCGCCGATCTCGACATTGGACAGGTGCGCCGCGGCAAACTCCACGTACGCCGCCCCCGGGATCTGCGCCTGCATGAAGCGGCCATGCGCCGGCGTGGTCACCGCATCCGCGGTACCCGCGACGATCAGGGTCGCTACCTTCACCCCTACAAGTTGCTCACGAAAGTCCGCATCACGCACTGCCGCGCAATTGGCGGCATACCCCGCAGGCGAAGTCTGCGCCAGCATCTGGCAGATACGTTGGGCCTGTTCGGGCTGGGCCTGGGCAAAGCCTGGGGTGAACCAGCGGGCGATGGAGGCATCGCGCAGGTCGACCATCGTCTGCTGGCCGCCCTTGAGCACGGTGTCGATTCGGGTGTTCCACACCTCGTCGTTGGCGATCCTCGCAGCGGTGTTGCACAGGGTCAGGCTAAGCAGACGGTCGCCGGCATTCACACCCAGCCACTGACCGATCAGGCCGCCCATGGACAGGCCGACGAAGTGGGCCCGCGGGATATCCAGCGCATCGAGCAACGCCAGCACGTCACGGCCGAGCTGTTCGATGCGATAAGGACCCTCGGTGACCTGCGAGCCGCCGTGGCCACGGGTGTCGTAGCGCAGCACGCGAAAATGCCCGGTCCACGCCGGGATCTGCGTGTCCCACATGTGCAGGTCGGTACCCAGCGAGTTGGACAACACCAGCACCGGGGCGTGCTCTGGGCCGTCGAGTTGATAGTTCAATACGCCATCGGCCAGTTGCAGTTGCGCCACAGCGGTCTCCTTCAGGCAGTGAAACGTTGATGTTCGGCCACGGCACGCGCCACCCAGACGCGGGCCTGGCCCAGGTAATGGGCTGGGTCGAGCAGGCGGTCGAGTTCTTCCGCGCTCAGTTCGGCGCTGATCTGCGCATCCTCCCCCAGCACCGCGCGCAGATGGCGTTGTTCGGCCACCGCGCGCTGGCAGCAGTGCTCCAGCAGATGGTGGGCGCGATCACGCCCCAGGCGCTGGGCCAGGACGATGCTCACCGCCTCAGCCAGTACCAGGCCCTGGGTCAGATCCAGATTGCGGCGCATGCGCTTGGCATCCACCTCCATGCCATCGGCGATCACCTGGGCCTGGCGCAGGGCGCCGGACACCAGGCAGCAGATTTCCGGCAGGGTTTCCCATTCGGCGTGCCACAGGCCCAGGCTGCGCTCGTGCTCCTGAGGCATGGCCGCGAACATCGTGGACACCAGGCCCGGCACCCGTGCGGCGGCGCCGATCAGCACTGCCGCGCCCACCGGGTTGCGTTTATGCGGCATGGTCGAGGAGCCGCCCTTGCCCGGCGCGGAGGGCTCGAACAACTCCCCCGCCTCGGTCTGCATCAGCAGGCTGACATCGCGCCCGAACTTGCCCAGCGTGCCAGCCACCAGCCCCAGCACCGAGGCGAACTCCACCAGCCGATCGCGCTGGGTGTGCCAAGGTTGCTCGGGCAGGCTCAAGCCCAGTTCCCCGGCCACCCCTTCAGCCACCGGCAAGGCCTTGCTGCCCAAGGCCGCGAGGCTGCCGGAGGCACCGCCGAACTGCAGGCACAGCAGGCGCGGACGCAACTCTGCAAGACGCTGACGATGGCGAGTCAATGCGCCCAGCACCCCGGCCAGCTTCATGCCCAGGGTGACCGGCGTCGCGTGCTGCAGCCAGGTGCGCCCCACCAAGGGCGTATCGGCATGCAGCAGGGCCTGGCGGGCCAGGGTCTCGGCCAGCCGGACAAGGTCGGCCTCGATCAGCGCCAGGGCATCGCGCAATTGCAGCACCAGCCCGGTGTCCATGGCGTCCTGGCTGGTCGCCCCCAGGTGCACGTAACGCTCGGCCTCGGGCACGCCGCTGGCGATCACTTTGCCCAAAGCCTTCACCAAGGGGATCGCCGAGTTGCCCGCCGTGGCGATGGCCTCGGCCAGGGCACGGGTGTCATAGCGTTCGGCGTGGCAGGCAGTCTCGATGGCCGCCACGGCGCTGTGCGGCACCAGCCCGACGGCCGCTTCGGCGCGCGCCAGGGCCGCCTCGAAATCGAGCATGCCCTGCAGGCGGCCACGGTCACAGAAGATCTCGCGCATGGCGGGCGCTGTGAAGTAAGCGTCGAAGAGCTGGTTGGTCATGCAACGTCCTTAATGATCATGGTGCAGATACGCTGCCTGTTTCGGCAGGCGCAGGCTGAACAGGAAGGCCACCGCCATCATGGCGGTCACGTACCAGTAGAAGGTGTTCTCCATCCCCAGGGTTTTCAAGCCCAGCGCCACGTACTCGGCCGATCCGCCGAACACCGCATTGGCCACCGCATAGGCCAGGCCAACGCCCAGGGCCCGAACCTGTGTGGGGAACATCTCGGCCTTCACCAGGCCACTGATCGAGGTGTAGAAACTGACGATGCACAGCGCCAGGCTCACCAGCACGAAGGCCAGGAACGGGCTGGTCACAGTCTTGAGCGCCATCAGCAGTGGCACCGTGAACACCGTGCCCAAGGCGCCGAACAGCATCATCGAGTTACGCCGGCCAATGCGGTCGGACAACATGCCGAACAGCGGCTGCAGGATCATGAACAGGAACAGCGCCCCGGTCATCACGAAACTGGCGCTCTTGGCGTTCATCCCGGCGGTGTTGACCAGGAATTTCTGCATGTAGGTGGTGAAGGTGTAGAAGATCAGCGAACCGCCGGCGGTGTAACCCAACACGGTGATGAACGCCGCGGCGTGATTGCGAAACAGCCCGCTGATGGTGCCGGCTTCTTTGTCCTGGCGGGTTTCGGCGCTGCTGGTCTCTTTCAGCGAGCGGCGCAGCATCAACGAGATCAGCGCGGCGATGGCACCGACCACGAAGGGAATGCGCCAGCCATAGGCGCGCAGTTCGTCTTCGGTCAGCAACTGCTGCAGGATCACCACCACCAGCACGGCCAGCAACTGCCCGCCGATCAGCGTGACGTACTGGAACGAGGCGAAGAAGCCGCGCTGCCCGCGCAATGCCACTTCACTCATGTAGGTCGCGGTGGTGCCGTATTCACCGCCCACCGACAGCCCCTGGATCAGCCGCGCCAGCAACAGCAGGGCCGGCGCCCAGGTGCCGATGCTCGCGTAGGTCGGCAGGCAGGCGATGATCAGCGAGCCGCCGCACATCATCAGGACCGAGATCATCAGGGAATTCTTGCGACCGTGGCGGTCGGCCAGACGGCCGAAGATCCAGCCACCGATCGGACGCATCAGAAAGCCTGCGGCGAACACCCCGGCGGTATTGAGCAACTGCACGGTGGGATCGTCCGAGGGGAAGAAGGCCGGGGCGAAGTAGATGGCGCAGAAGGCATAGACATAGAAGTCGAACCATTCCACCAGGTTGCCCGAGGAGGCACCGACGATGGCGAAGATGCGCTTACTGCGTTCCTCGCCTGTGTAGTAGCTAGAGGTCATGACGTGCTTACTCCTAGAAGGTCACTGCTAAGTCTAGACACACCCAGTAACAATCTCGTTCCGCTGTCCTGCCTGCACCTGGCTGATTCCAATCGTGGGGCAATGGTTCAACAGGGTCCCGGCGTTGTGCTCCAGCTCAGGCCCATTCGCGGGTAACCCACAGGTTCAACGGTGAGCCTGTAGGGGGGTACCCGCCGAATGGGCCGAACCTGCCGGACGTCACCCGATCACACGCGTTCGATCGCCAAGGCCAGCCCCTGCCCTACGCCAACGCACATGGTCGCCAGGCCCTTGCGCCCGCCGCGCTTCTCCAGTTGATGCAGCGCGGTCAGCACCAGACGAGCGCCGCTCATGCCCAGCGGATGGCCCAAGGCGATGGCACCGCCGTTGGGGTTCACCTGCGGGGCATCGTCCGCGATACCCAGCTCGCGCAGTACGGCCAGGCCCTGGCTGGCGAAGGCTTCGTTCAACTCGATGACATCGAAATCCGCCACCGCGATGCCCAGTCGCTCGCTCAGCTTGCGCACCGCTGGCACCGGGCCGATCCCCATCACCCGAGGCGCCACACCGGCACTGGCCATGCCCAGCACCCGCGCACGCGGGGTGAGGCCATGCTTTTTCACTGCTTCAGCCGACGCCAGGATCAGCGCAGCCGCACCGTCGTTGACGCCCGAGGCATTGCCAGCGGTGACGGTCTTGTCCGGGCCGTTGACCGGCTTGAGCTTGGCCAAGGCCTCCAAAGTGGTCTCTGGGCGCAGGTGCTCGTCCTGCTCGACCAAGGTCTCGCCCTTCCTGTGAACGATACGCACCGGCACGATCTCTTCGGCGAAGAACCCTGCCGCCTGGGCTGCCGCTGCCTTCTGCTGGCTACGCTGGGCGAAGGCGTCCTGATCGGCGCGCGAAACCTGGTAATCGTCGGCCACGTTGTCGGCGGTCTCGGGCATGGCATCCACGCCGTACTGGGCCTTCATCAGGGGGTTGATGAAACGCCAGCCGATGGTGGTGTCCTCAAGCTTCATGTTGCGCGAGTAGCCGCTCTCGGCCTTGCCCATGACGAACGGGGCACGGGACATCGACTCCACGCCGCCTGCGATCGCCAGCTCCATCTCACCGCTGGCGATGGCACGGAACGCGGTACCGACCGCATCCATCCCCGAGGCGCACAGGCGGTTGAGGGTCACGCCCGGAACGCTCTGCGGCAGGCCGGCCAGCAGCAGCGCCATGCGCGCCACGTTGCGGTTGTCTTCGCCAGCCTGGTTGGCACAGCCCAGGAACACCTCGTCGAGCTGCGACCAGTCAACCTGCGGGTTGCGCTCGATCAGCGCCTTGAGCGGCACCGCCGCCAGGTCGTCGGCACGCACGCCGGCCAAGGCGCCACCGAAGCGGCCGATCGGGGTGCGGATGGCGTCGCAGATGAATACGTCACGCATCAGGCTTCTCCTGCGGTCTGACCATGGGCGGCGGCGGTGCGGGCTTCCAGGTCGCGCAGTGCGCCCAGCTCGACCTCGGTGGGGGCATCGGTAGTCTGCACACTGTCCGCGAAGCGGATCTGCCAACCGGTGGCGGCGACGATCTGCTCGCGGGTCACGCCGGGGTGGATCGAGGTGACCACGAACTCGTGGGTGCCGGCTTCCGGCTCCATGATGCACAGGTCGGTGATGATGCCGACCGGGCCATCGCCCGGCAGGCCCAGGCGTTTGCGCGAATCGCCGCCCTCGCCGTGACCGACCGAGGTGATGAAGTCCAGCTTCTCGACGAAGGCGCGAGGCGACTGCTTGAGGATGATCAGCACCTGCTTGGCGGAGCCAGCGATCTCCGGCGCGCCGCCTGCACCCGGCAGGCGGGTCTTGGGCGCGTGGTAATCACCGACCACGGTGGTGTTGATGTTGCCGAAGCGGTCGACTTGGGCTGCGCCGAGGAAGCCCACATCGATACGACCACCTTGCAGCCAGTAGCGGAAGATCTCGGCAGTAGGCACCACGGTATCGGCGGTTTCGGCCAGCTCGCCATCACCAATCGACAGCGGCAACACGCTGGGCTTGGCACCGATCGGGCCGGATTCGTAGATCAGCACCACGTCTGGCGAGGATGTCAGGCGCGCCAGGTTGGCGGCCTTGGACGGCAGGCCGATACCCACGAAGCAGACCGCACCGTTACGCAGGCGACGGGCCGCGGCGACGGTCATCATTTCGGAAGTGGAATAGCTCATTGCGCAGCCTCCGCGGTGCTGGCCAGCTTGGCCTTGAATTCATTGAAGTCGGCGGTGCCACGGATATAGGTGTCGATCCAGGCAGTGAACGACTCACGGTTGCGGGCGATCGGGTCCCAGGCCTGGTAGAAGCGGTTGTCGCGCTCGTAGTAACCATGGGCATAGGACGGATGGGCACCGCCCGGCACCAGGCATACGGCACTGAGCGCCCAGGTCGGCAGGACACAGGCATTCATCGGCGCCTGCAGGTCATCGACGATCTCCTCGACGGTAACGATGCAACGCTTGGCCGCCAGAGCCGCTTCCTTCTGCACACCCAGGATGCCCCAGAGCAACACGTTGCCCTTGCGGTCGGCCTTCTGGGCGTGGATCACGGTGACGTCCGGACGCACCGACGGCACGGCGGCGAGCACTTCCCCCGTGAACGGGCAGGTCACGCTCTTGATCAGCGGATTGACCTTGGGCAGGTCGGAGCCTGCGTAGGCGCGCAGCACGGCAAACGGCAGACCCGAGGCCCCCGCGACGTAGGCGTTGGCCAGGTCAGCGTGGCTGTGCTCTTCGATTTCGATGGCGTGAGGCCACTGTTTTTCCACCGCATCGCGCAGACGGTGCAGCGAGCCCACACCGGGGTTACCGCCCCAGGAGAAGATCAGCTTGCGCGCGCAACCGGCACCGATCAACTGGTCGTAGATCAGGTCCGGAGTCATGCGCACCAAAGTCAGATCCTGCTTGTTCTGACGGATGATCTCATGGCCGGCGGCGGTCGGGATCAGATGGGTGAAACCTTCGAGGGCGACGGTATCGCCATCCTGGATGAATTGCTTCACGGCGTCGTGAAGCGAGAGGATTGCTGCCATTGGAGACTCCTGGTCAGGACGAGTCGGGTCAGGGAGCAGCGGGCCGATGCATCGCTGCGATGGGCTCAGATTAAGGAGGTGGGCGGGGCGCTTACAATCCGATAATCGCACTTTTGTTCGATTATCGAACCGTTTGTTGTTCTGCTATCCATTCGTCCCAGACCTTAGCGCACGCCCCCTCCTGAGCGATCAGGTCGCGTCGGCGTGGCTCACCAGCCCCTTCACCACCACGCCCACGGTGGCCAGTGCCGCCGGCACCAGCAGCGCGGTCAGCACCTGCTCGAAATTCCAGCCAAGCCCCAGCAATGTCGCGCCACTCCAGGCGCCGAGGATCGCGCCGAACCGACCGATGCCGAGCATCCACGACACCCCGGTGGCGCGCCCTTGAGTGGGGTAGAACCGCGCCGCCAGCGAGGGCATGGCCGATTGCGCGCCGTTGATGCACATGCCCGCCACCAGCACCAGGGTCGCCAGCAGCGTCATGTTGCCCAGGCTCTGCCCTACCGCGTAGGCAAACACCCCCGCCAACAGATAGAACAGGCCAATGACCTTGTGCGGGTTGAAGCGGTCCATCGCCCAGCCCACGCCCACTGCGCTGAGCACACCGCCGAACTGGAACAACGCACCGATGAACGCCGCCTGCTCCATGCTCGCGCCACTGTCACGCATGAGCGTTGGCAACCAGCTGGTCAGCAGGTAGACGATGACCAGCCCCATGAAATAGGTCAGCCAGAGCAATACCGTGCCCAGGCCATAGGTACCGGAGAAGATCACCGCGAACACGTTGCCGGCCGCCACCGCCTTTTGCTCCGGCACGCTGAAGCTGGACGCCTCGGCCACCTTGGCGGGGGCAATCGGAGCCAAGGTCTTGCGGACCTTGTCGATGCCGCGATTACGCACCACCAGAAACCGCGCGGACTCCGGCAACCACACCAGCAGCACCACGGCCAACAACAACGGCAGCACGCCACCGATCACCAGCAGGCTATGCCAGCCGTAGGCCGGGATCAGCTTGGCGGAAATGAAGCCACCACCAGCCATGCCCAAGTTGAAGCCACAGAACATGCTGGTCACCAGCAGCGACTTGAGTCGCTCGGGGGTGTATTCGGAGAGCAGCGTAGTGGCATTGGGCATGCCAGCGCCCAGCCCCAGGCCGGTCAGAAAACGCAGCACCAGCAGTTGATCGACGTTGGTGGCATAGGCCGAGGCCAGGCTGAAGCCGCCGAATACCAGTACGGCGCCGACCAGAACGCCCTTGCGCCCGAAGCGGTCAGCCAAAGGTCCGGAACCCAGGGCACCGAACACCATGCCGATCAGCGCAGCGCTCATCACCGGGCCAAGGCTTGCGCGGTCGATGCCCCATTCTTGGGACAGGGCCGGAGCGATGAAACCCATGGCAGCGGTATCCAGACCATCGAGAAAGACGATCAGAAAGCACAGGATCACCACCCGCCATTGATAGCGGGACAATGGCTGGTCATTGATGAAGGATTGGACGTCGAGGCAATTTCCGACAGCGGTTTGCGGTTTATTCATTGTTGTTGTCCGGAAAATGAGGCGCAGGCAGGCCACTGCACACAGGGCATGCGCAGGGAGCAGGATAAGCGAATGAGTCGGTGAATCAGCCGGAAAGCGGCGACGCTGCTGGCGGGTGCGGCCGCGACAGCGAAAGGACAGTGCTCATGGGTGCGTCTCGATGTTGTTATTGTCCGGTCGGCAAACCGACCGCTGCGAAAGACATTAATCAGCCCATCGGGCGTGCGCAATTCGCGGGAAACGAGACTGTGCGTTTATCGAACGGGAAACGCGCCGAACGGTTCGGCCCTGCATCGTGAAGGGGCCGCAAGCGGCCCCACCACGCTATCCAAACAACTGGTGACAGAGGTCCCGGCTGGCCGCCAGCAAGATGGGCAAGAAGCGCTGTTCCAATTCGCTGCGCGTCACTCGCCCCACGTGGGTACTGACGTTGAGGGCTGCCAGTACCTGCCCGGAGGCGTCATAGATCGGCACGGCGATCGAACGCAGCCCCTGCTCCAACTCTTGGTCCACCACGCACCAGCCCTGGGCACGCACCTGCTGGATGCAGGCGAACAGCGAGTCCGGATCGTGCAGGGTTCGACTGGTGCGAGCCTTGAGGTCGGCGCGCTCGAGGTATTCCCAGAGGCTCGCATCGTCCAGCGCCGCCAGCAGGATTCGCCCCATGGACGTGCAGTAGGCCGGCAAACGGCCTCCCACCGACAGATCGACCGAGATCAACCGCTCCACCGTGGCCGAACGGGCGATATAGAGAATGTCGTCGCCTTCGAGCGTCGCCATGTTGGCCGCCTCGTGCAACTGATCGCTGATACGGTCCAGGTAAGGCTGTGCGGACACGGCCAAGGGTGTCGAGGAAAGATACGCATGCCCCAGGGTCAGGACCTTGGGTAGCAGCGAGTAGGTACGCCCATCGGTGGTCGCGTAGCCCAGCTTGATCAGGGTATGCAGGCAGCGGCGCACCGCCGCCCGCGGGATCTCGGTGCGATGGCTGATCTGGGCGATGGTCAGATGGCGCTTGCGCTCCTGGAAGGCTTGGATGACCGCCAGTCCACGGGCCAGGGACGTCATGAAGTCCGGGTCACCGGTGAACGCCTGGATACGCTTGGCGGGCGAGGCCACGATCGGCGGGGCCAGCGCAGGCGCTGCGGTACGTCCTGGCTCCGAATTGGCGGAGGCCTTGTCCTGGGTTTCTTCGCTCATGGTGAACCTCAAAAAAAACGGTCGCTTGTGCGATTATCGAACCAACGGCCGATAATCGCAATTGACCGCTGACACTTTTACTTATACCTTTCTCCTGCCACATGTGGCTTCTTTGGAGAGACTGGTCAGGTACCCACCGTAGAAGTCCCCAGGCAACGGCCTCGTTACTCACGAGGCCGTTTTTGTTTTTCTTGTTGTTCGCCCGAACTTTCATGGGCGAGCCCGCCTCGAACTTTCACGGTCGATTTGATTATCGCCGTTGTGCCTATCCATAACTTTGAATGTTTTGGCACGTGGCGCTAAAGAATGATGGCCATTGACTTGTCGATTGCTATAATCAAACTCGCTGGCCGGATCGCTCATTCAGAACGACCGCCTCCGGCGCCTCCTTCGAGCCGCCGCCAGCAAGCCAGGTGCAGGGCTCAGGGCCTACTCCCCGTTAATCCAAGTGCCATGTACCTCATGGATCCTGTCGCTGCGACAGCATGTTCGCCTTGGTGACGTAGCCGTCTGCATAACTTTGCAGAATGAAGGCCAAGGCAAAATTTCAACCTATTCGGGTATTACTGTGACGAAAGAAGAACTGCGCGCGGAACTCGAGCGCCAGGCTGAACGTTACAAGGAAGTATACGGTGGTGAAGTCACCACCTACGCCGCGCAATCGGAACCGGAGCGCAAACCATGGCGCAAGCGCGCCACTGTCCAAGACCAGGTCTTCGCCCAAGAGCTGGAAAAAATGGAAAAGGAACTGCGCAGCGAGCACACCTGACCCGGTGTGCCTTGTGAAGCGACGCACCACCGCCTGAAGGGTATTGGTGCGCGCTGGGGTTTTGACTGAAGCGACATGGATGAAATGGAATTACACAAATTTCATACAACCGTTTGAATCACTCCATATTTTCATGATTCCGGGCTTTTCCTGGTTTTTTACGGTTTTTTACCGATTTTAACCACGCAAAAACCCGCCAACCTCACCTCTACCGGCAGCATCCACGAGGGTTTGTCAGCCTCGTTGATCTGTCGTGGGGGCATCGATTGCCAAGGTTTTCTGGCATAATCGCGCCCCCCTATGACCGCCAGACAACCTTCATGATCGATTTATTCAGCGGACTGGATGCGTGGGTGCTGGTGAGCTTGCTGCTCGCTCTGACCTTCGTGCTCGCATTCGAGTTCATCAATGGCTTTCATGACACCGCCAACGCGGTAGCCACCGTCATCTATACCAAAGCCATGCCACCGCACCTGGCCGTATTCTTTTCCGGGGTGTTCAACTTCCTTGGGGTTCTGCTCGGCGGCGTCGGGGTGGCCTATGCCATCGTCCACCTGTTGCCAGTCGAACTGCTGATCAACGTGAACACCGGACACGGGCTGGCCATGGTCTTCTCGTTGCTGGCCGCGGCCATCACCTGGAACTTGGGCACCTGGTACTTCGGCATTCCCGCTTCCAGCTCCCATACGCTGATCGGCTCGATCCTCGGCGTGGGCCTGGCCAATGCCCTGCTCAACGACATCCCGCTGGGCGATGGCGTCAACTGGCAGAAGGCGATCGACATCGCCATGTCGCTGGTGGTCTCGCCCATGGCTGGCTTCGCCGTCGCGGCCCTGGTGCTGATCGGTCTGAAATGGTGGCGCCCGCTGTCGAAGATGCACAAGACACCGGAACAGCGCCGCAAGCTGGACGACAAGAAGCACCCACCCTTCTGGAACCGTCTGGTGCTGGTGATTTCCGCGATGGGCGTCAGTTTCGTGCACGGTTCCAATGACGGGCAGAAAGGCATCGGCCTGATCATGCTGGTACTGATCGGTATCGTTCCTGCCAAGTTCGTCCTCGACCTGAACAGCACCACCTACCAGATCGAGCGCACCCGCGACGCGACCCTGCACATGAGCCAGTTCTACCAGCGCAACGCCGCCACCCTGGGCGAGTTCCTGGCACTGGGCAAGGCCAAGTCGACCGACCTGCCGGAGCAGTTCAGCTGCAACCCGCAGCAGACCGAGCCAACCATTGCCGCCCTGCAATCGTCGCTGCACGGTGTCACCGACTACCGCGACCTGAGCGCGGAGAAGCGCGTCGAAGTCCGTCGCTACCTGCTCTGCCTGGATGACACCGCCAAGAAGGTCGGCAAGCTCCCAGGCCTGGAAAGCCGTGAAAAGGCCGACCTCGAGAAGCTGCGCAAGGACCTGACCGCCACCACCGAATATGCACCGTTCTGGGTGATCGTGGCCGTCGCCCTGGCCTTGGGCCTGGGTACCATGGTCGGCTGGAAGCGCGTGGTACTGACCGTTGGCGAGAAGATCGGCAAGCAGGGCATGACCTACGCCCAGGGCATGTCGGCACAGATCACCGCGGCTTGCGCCATCGGCATGGCCAACGTGTTCAGCCTGCCGGTCTCGACCACCCACGTATTGTCGTCGGGTGTGGCCGGTACCATGGTCGCCAACAAGAGCGGCCTGCAAGGCGGCACCGTGAAGACCATCCTGCTGGCCTGGGTCTTGACCTTGCCAGCCTCGATGGGCCTGGCCGCCGGCCTGTTCTGGTTGGCCTCCAAGGCCATCGGCTGATCGATACCGCTTGTAATGAAAAAGGCGCCTTCTCAGACTGTGTGAAAACCTAGCAATCTGCCCGGCCCTTTAAGAGAATGCTCCATATCGAAAGATACGGAGCATTTTTCGTTATGGCCTACATACAAGGAGAGTCCCGCAGTCAGACCAGCCTGTTCCCGGTCTCGCTGGAGGAATTGATCCCTGAAGATCACCTCGTACGGGTCATCGACCTGTATGTCGCCAAGCTGGATCTGGGTCAGCTCGGCTTTGAGAAAACTCAGCCCAAGGCCACCGGGCGCCCCGCCTACGATCCCGCCGATCAGCTCAAACTCTACCTTTATGGCTATTTCCAGCGCATTCGTTCGTCCCGTCGCCTGGAAGCTGAATGCCAGCGCAACATCGAAGTGATGTGGCTGATCAACCGGCTTAAACCCGACTTCAAGACCATCGCCGACTTCCGTAAGAACAACAAAGCTGCGTTCGTCACGACGTGCCGGGCTTTTGTGCAGTTCTGCCGAACTGCCGGTTTGATTGCCGGTGACCTGGTTGCCATTGACGGGAGCAAGTTTCAGGCAGTCGCTTCCGCGCGACGCCATCTGAACTTGAATCAGCTCAAGCGTCAGGACGAGAAGCTGGATAAGCGCATCGCCCAATATCTGGCTGACCTGGATGCCGCTGATAAGACTGAGGGCGAGCAGGTGGTAGATCGCACTGCGATCAAGGCAGCCTTGGCGGAGCTTGAGGCCAAGCAGCAAGACAATCGCAGTTGCCAAGCCTTGATGCAATCGATGGGGCTGGAGCAATTCAACGCGCACGAAAGCGATGCCCGAATGATGCGCACGCCCAAGGGGGCGCGTGTTGCCTATAACGTGCAGACTGCTGTCGACGCAGAACACTGCCTGATTTTGCATCACGAAGTGACGCAAGAAGGTGATGACCGCAAGCAGCTCGAACCCATGGCTAAAGCAGCCAAGGCCGAACTTGGGCAAGACGCTCTGACCGTGACAGCGGACATGGGCTACTCAAACGGCCAGCAGTTCCAGGCGTGTGAGGACGCCTCCATTACTGCGTACGTGCCGCCAAACCGAACCTCGAACCCAGGCGGAGAGGCATTGTTCGAGCGCAAGGACTTTACCTACGACGCTGAACAGGATCGCTATCAGTGCCCGGCAGGTCAGTGGTTAACTTTGAAGCAACGTTACAAGGGCGACCGGATCTACCAGGCAGCAATCAGCGACTGTGCTGGATGTGCGCTGAAAACCCAATGTACGACGGCCAAGCGCCGCTACGTCTCGCGTCACGCACAGGAGGAGGCCTTTGAACGAATGGCGAAGCGGATGCAACTGCATCCGGAAATGATGGAGCTACGTAGATCCACCGTGGAACACCCATTTGGCAATCTTAAACAATGGCTATTTGGGAACGGGCGCTTCCTGCTGCGACAACTCGAAGGGACAAGGGCTGAGATGGCTCTGGCCGTGACCGCATACAACCTCAAGCGGGCGATCAGCGTACTGGGTACCAAAAAAATGATGCAGTTGATGGGCTGAAGAGCCTTTTTTCAGCACAAAAACAAACGCCCCGAACAAGTCGGGGCGTTTGGTCTAAGGCCTGTCAGTGTGTTTTCACACAGTCTGTTCTGGCGCCTTTTTCATGTATTTCCGTTTCTCCGTGCCCCGTGACTGACTAGCGTCGCTTGCCGCCCAGCAGCGAACCCATCAGCCCACGCACCAACTGGCGCCCCAACTGATTGGCCGCCTGACGCACCGCCGATTTGATCGCCTGCCCCGCAGCGCTCTGCAAAAACTCGCCGGCCTTGTCGGCAAAGCTTTCCTCATCGGCCTTGGGCTGCGGCGCGGGCTCTACCGGCTCGCCCTTGCGAGCGGTCAACATCTCGTAGGCTGACTCACGGTCGACCGGTTTGTCATAACGCCCCGCCAATGGCGAAGCTGCAACCAGCGCCCTGCGCTCGGCCTCGGTCAATGGCCCGATGCGCGATTGCGGCGGCGCCACCAGTACCCGCTGGACCATTTCCGGCGTGCCCTTATCCTGCAGGGTACCCACCAGCGCCTCGCCTATACCCAACTCGGTCAACACAGCAAGTGCATCGAACGCAGGATTGGGGCGGAAACCGTCAGCCACGGCCCTGAGCGACTTCTGCTCCTTGGCGGTGAACGCACGCAGCCCATGCTGGATACGCAAACCCAACTGCGCCAACACCGCATCGGGCAAGTCCCCTGGCGACTGCGTGACGAAATACACCCCTACGCCTTTGGAGCGGATCAGCCGCACCACCTGCTCGAGGCGGTCCTGCAAGGCCTTGGGAGTGCCGTTGAACAACAGGTGCGCCTCGTCGAAGAACAACGCGAGCACCGGTTTGTCGGCATCGCCGCGCTCGGGCAACTGCTCGAACAGCTCGGCCAGCAACCACAAAAGGAATGTGGCATAGACCTTCGGCGCCTCATGGACCAGCCGACTGGCATCGAGCAAGTGGATACGCCCTCGCCCGTCGCGGTCCGGGCGCAACAGGTCCTCCAGTTGCAAGGCCGGCTCGCCGAACAGGGCCTCAGCGCCCTGCTGTTCCAGGGTCGCCAGGCGACGCAGCAGGGCCTGGGTAGAGCCGGTGGTCATCAACGCACTGTCCTCACCCAGCAATTGCGGGTTGTCCTTCAGGTGCCCAAGCAACGCCTTGAGGTCCTTGAGGTCCAGCAGTAACAGCCCTTCGCGGTCGGCCAATTTGAACGCCGCGTACAACGCGGCCTGCTGGCTGTCGGTCAGTTCCAGCAAGTTGCCCAGTAGCAGAGGCCCCATTTCGCTGAGCGTCGTTCGCAAGGGATGACCCGACTCCCCCGCAATATCCCACAAGGTCACGGGATAAGCCTGAGGGTGATGCCCCAGCCATGGCATCCCGGCAATACGTTCGGCCACCTTGCCCTGGGGGGCACCCGCCGCCCCCAGGCCACACAGGTCGCCCTTCACATCAGCGGCGAACACCGCAACACCCGCATCGCTGAAGACCTCGGCCAGGCGTTGCAGGGTCACGGTCTTGCCCGTCCCTGTGGCACCGGCAACCAGCCCATGGCGGTTGGCCAGGCGCATGGCTTGGCTCACTGGCTGGCCATCAGGCCCCGCCCCTACAACTATTTGCGAAGTATCCGACATCTTCTTTCATCCTCTATTCAAGCTTTGCCGCCTAACGGCCGATACCCCGTGGTGATACTCACTCTGAAAAACAGAAACATCCCGAAAAGGACCTCCGGCGATTGTTGCACTGTTTTCAAGCTGCCTTCGTGCGAACGACCCGATAAAAACCTTAGCGGACCACGCCATGAACAAAAGCCTACGTTTTAGCCACAAGATTCTCTTGGCGGCGTCTTTGATCGTGATACTCGCCTTCAGCCTGTTCACCCTTTACAACGACTATCTCCAGCGTAATGCGATTCGCGCCGATCTGGAGAGTTATCTGGCTGAAATGGGCGAGTCCACCTCGACCAACATTCGCAACCTGTTCGATGGCCGAATCAAGCTGGTGGAAAACCTGTCGCAGAACATCGCACAGAATCCGGCCAATGCCGAAACCTTCATGGGCCAACAGGCTCTGCTGTCGAGCTTCCTCACCGTCTACCTGGGCAAGGTCGACGGCGGCTTCAGCGTACGCCCCGACTCCAAGATGCCCGATGGCTACGACCCTCGCGTGCGCCCCTGGTACAAGGACGGCATGAACGCCAGCGGCGCCATGCTGACCGAACCCTACATCGACCTGACCACCAACAAGATGGTCATCGGCATCCTCAGCAAGGTCTCGACCAGCGTCGGCGTGGTCGGTGGCGACCTGGCCCTCGATGGCCTTGTGGACATCATCAATTCGCTGGACTTCGGCGGCATGGGCTATGCCTTCCTGGTCAATGACCAAGGCAAGATCCTGGTGCACCCGGACAAGGAACTGGTGATGAAGTCCCTGTCGGACCTGTTCCCACAGCAAACGCCCAAGCTTTCCGGCGAGCTGACCGAAGTCGAGTCCGACGGTAAGGCACGTTTGCTGACCTTCACCCCGATCAAGGGGCTGCCTTCGGCCAACTGGTACATCGGCCTGTCGGTGGATAAAGACAAAGCCTTCGCCATGCTCAGCACCTTCCGTACCTCGGCGGTGATCGCGACGATCGTGGCGGTAGTCATCATCATCGCCCTGCTGGGCTTGTTGATCCGCGTGCTGATGCAGCCATTGCACACCATGACCCGCGCCATGGAGGACATCGCCGAGGGTGAAGGCGATCTGACCAAGCGCCTGCAGATCCACCAACACGATGAGTTCGGCATCCTCGGCACAGCCTTCAACCGCTTCGTCGAGCGTATCCACGGCTCGATCCGCGAAGTGTCCTCGGCCACTGAGCAAGTCAACGAAGTGGCCCTGCGGGTAATCAGCGCCTCCAACTCGTCGATGACCAACTCCGACGAGCAGGCGAACCGCACCAACAGCGTCGCCGCCGCCATCAACGAGCTGGGCGCCGCCGCCCAGGAGATCGCCGGCAATGCGGCCCAGGCCTCTCAGCACGCCACCTCGGCGCGCCTGCTGGCCGAAGAAGGCCAGCAGGTGGTAGAGCGCAACATCGAGGCGATGAATCGCCTGTCCGACCTGATCGTCACCTCCAGCGCCCACATCGAGACGCTCAACAACAAGACCGTCAACATCGGCCAGATCCTCGAGGTGATCACCAGCATCTCCCAGCAGACCAACCTGCTGGCGCTCAACGCGGCGATCGAAGCTGCCCGTGCCGGCGAGGCTGGCCGCGGCTTCGCCGTGGTCGCCGACGAAGTGCGCAACCTCGCCCACCGCACCCAGGAATCGGCGCAGCAAGTGCAGAACATGATCGAGGAGCTGCAGGTCGGCGCCCGTGAGTCGGTCGAAACCATGGGCCAGAGCCAGCGCCACAGCCAGGACAGCGTAGAAATCGCCAACCAGGCCGGCGAGCGCCTGGACAGCGTGACCGTGCGTATCGGCGAGATCGACGGCATGAACCAGTCGGTGGCCACCGCCACCGAGGAACAGACTGCCGTGGTCGACTCGATCAACATGGACATCAACGAAATCAACATGCTCAACCAGGAAGGCGTCGAGAACCTGCAGGCCACACTGCGCGCCTGCTCGGACCTGGAACAGCAAGCCACCCGCCTCAAGCATCTGGTCGGCAGCTTCCGCATCTAGTGCTTCAAGCGGCAAGCTTCAAGCAGCAAGAAAAGCCGGCGGGGCACCGCTGATTCTTGCAGCTTGAAGCTTGAGGCTGACCGCTGCCTCCCTCCGATCGAACAAACTATCCTTCAGTAAGGTCAACCTTTAGGCGCGTCATCGCCTGCTCATCGCAGCCCGATGACAGACCCGAAGACGATCCCGGAGGGATGCTGATCGTGCACATCGCTGACATCACCATGTTCTACGCCCCGGCCAGCGGCGGCGTACGTACCTATCTTGATGCCAAACATCGCCGACTCGACGCCAGGCATGGCGTGCGTCACAGCCTCTTGATCCCCGGCGCCAGCGCCTCCGATGCCGACGGCATCTACCAGGTGCCAGCACCGCCTCTGCCTTTTGGCAACGGCTACCGCTTTCCGGTGCGCCTGGCCCCTTGGTGCAACGTGCTGCGACGCCTGCAACCTGACCTGATCGAAGTCGGCGACCCCTACCTCACGGCCTGGGCCGCCCTCGAGGCGCGGCGCAAGCTCGACGTGCCGGTGATCGGTTTCTACCACTCCGACCTGCCGCTGCTGGTGAGCAACCGCATGGGCAACTGGTTCACCCCGAACGTCGAGGCCTATGTCAGCAAACTGTATGGAAACTTCGACCGGGTGCTGGCTCCCAGCCAGGTGATGGCCGACAAACTCTGTCGGCTAGGCGTCAAAGACGTGCATGTACAGCGCCTGGGGGTCGACCTGTGTACCTTCAACCCCGAACACCGGGATCCAGGCCTGCGCGCCGAGCTCGGAATCCCCGACACCACCCGCCTGTTGGTATTCGCCGGACGTGGCTCGCGGGAGAAGAACCTACCGGTGCTGCTCGACTGCATGACACGCCTGGGCCGCCACTATCATTTGCTGCTGGTGGGCTCGAACATGCCTGCCAACGTGCCGGACAACGTCAGCGTCATCGACCATTTCTGCCCTCCTCAAGCGGTCGCTCGCCTGTTCGCCAGTGCCGACCTGCTGGTGCATGCGGGCGATCAGGAAACCTTCGGCCTGGTCATCCTCGAGGCCATGGCCAGCGCGCTGCCGGTGGTGGCCGTACGTGCCGGCGCCTTCAGCGAGATCATCGATGAACGCTGTGGACGCCTGTGCACGCCCAACGACGCCCACGCCATGGCAACCGCCGTACGCGAAACCTTCGAGGCCGGTGTACGTCGGCTGGGCACCCAGGCGCGTCGCCATGTCGAGCAGCACTACGCCTGGGACCGTGTGGTCGATGGCCTGCTGGAACACTACCAGGCCGTGCTCGGCCACCAGCCGCAGGTACGCGCCCATGGTTGACGCAGACGCCGCGCCGCGCAGCCTGATGCTGGTGCTGCACGACGTCGCGCCCGAAACCTGGCCGGACTACCAGCCGTTCGTCCAAGCCGTGGACCGCCTGGGCAACGTGCCCATGACATGGCTGGTCGTACCGGACTTCCACCACCGCAACCCCCTGTCCCGCTCGCCGACCTTCTGCCGCCTGCTCGAGCGACGCCTGGCCCAGGGCGACGAACTGGCCCTGCACGGTTACTTCCATGCCGACGACGGGCCAGCGCCGCGCAGCGCCCGCGAATTCTTCATGCGCAGGATCTACACCTACGAAGGCGAATTCTATGGGCTAGACGAGGCCGAGGCCTTGCTGCGCCTGGAGGCGGGCCTGGAAGTGTTCGACCGCCACGGCTGGCCCGTGGCCGGCTTCGTCGCTCCAGCCTGGTTGATGAGCGAGGGCACTCGCCAGGCTCTGCGCCGGTTGCCGCTGCGCTACACCAGCACACCCCAACACCTCTATCGCCTGCCGGAGTTCACCGCCATCGAGGCCCCGGGGCTGGTGTGGAGCGCCCGCAGTGCCTGGCGACGAGGGCTTTCGCGAATGATCTGCGATTGGCAAGGTCGTCGCTGGCGCAACGCGCCCACCTTGCGCCTGGGCCTGCATCCTGTGGACATGCGCCATCGTGCCGCTCGCGAATACTGGCTACAGACCCTGCAAACGCTGCTGGCGCAAGGCCGCCAACCGTTGACCAAATCCGCCTGGCTGGCGCGACAGGCCCAGGCATGAACCGCCTGGGCTGGCTGGGCTTGGCGCTGTTGCTGGCGTTGCTGGTCCCCACCTTGCTCGGTGGCAGTGATCTGCTGACGCGCCTGCGCGCCTTCGCCCCGAGCCTGATGGCGGTGCTGTTGGGCATGATCCTGCTGTGCTGGGTCATCAATGCCGTGCGCCTGCGTCTGTTGCTCGGCCAGCAAGGTGCCCGGCTCGGTCGGGTGCGCAGTCTGGGGGTGGTCATGGCCACCGAATTCGCCATCTGCACCACGCCGGGCGGCAGTGGTGGGCCACTGACCCTCATGGCGCTGCTGGCGCGCGAACGCATCGGCCCAGCGCGCAGCGGCGCGGTGTTCGCCATGGATCAGTTGAACGATCTGGTGTTCTTCTTCTGCGCGATGCTGTCGATTGCAGGCTATGCCCTGTTCCACAGCCTGGGGCACACCCAACAGAGCATGCTGCTGGGCAGTGCCCTGCTGTTGTGTTCGGCGCTGGTGGGAATTCTTGCGTTGCTGCGCTACCGGCGCGCGGCGATGCGGCTAAACGGCCGGCTGCTACGCCGGCTAGGCGTGCCGGCGCGGCGCAGATGGCGGTGGGCGCGCAAACTGTTGCGTTTCGTCCATGCCCTGACAGACACCTGGCGCCTGCCCAAGCGCATCCTGCTACTGGTTTTCAGTTTGACCTGCGTGCATTGGAGCCTGCGCTACAGCGTGCTGTACCTGGTCCTGCGGGGGCTGGGAGTGGAGCTTTCGTGGATCCCGAGCTTTCTGGTGCAGATCCTGTCGCTCAGCGCCGGGCAGTTCAGCCTGCTGCCAGGCGGCGCCGGGGCCGCCGAGTTGACCTCAGCGAGCCTGCTGGCCCCGCTGGTGGGCAGCTCGACGGCGGCCGCGGCGATCCTGATCTGGCGCGCGGTCACCTACTATTTCTATCTGATCGCCGGGGGCCCGGTGTTCGTCTGCCTGCTGGCGCGTCCATTGCTGGAGCGCTGGCGTCGACAGGCGGGTTGAGCTGGCGCCAAAGTTCGGCCGCCCCCGGAAAGGGAGTGCCGACTTCGTCGCCCAAGGCCTGGAGATCGAAGCGGGCGAGGCAACCCTCGCCCACGGTCGGCGGCACCTGGGCCGCGGCCTTGTCGCGAGGGTCAGCCATCGCGTCGCCCGCCGTCGGCCTTAGTCGAACACCACGGTCTTGTTGCCATGCACCAGGACGCGATCTTCCAGGTGATAGCGCAGGCCGCGGGCCAGGACCATCTTCTCCACGTCACGACCGAAACGCACCATGTCTTCGATGCTGTCGGCGTGGGTGACGCGCACCACGTCCTGTTCGATGATCGGACCGGCGTCCAGCTCTTCGGTGACATAGTGGCAAGTCGCGCCGATCAGCTTCACACCGCGCAGCGCCGCCTGGTGGTACGGCTTGGCGCCGACGAACGAGGGCAGGAAGCTGTGGTGGATGTTGATGACTTTTTCGGCGTATTCCTGGCACAGCTGCGGCGGCAGGATCTGCATGTAGCGCGCCAGCACCACCACGTCGGCCCCATGCTCCTGGACCAAACGCGAGACCTCGGCAAAGGCCGGTTGCTTGTCCTTCGGATCGACCGGCACATGGAAGAACGGAATGCCGTGCCACTCGACCATGCTGCGTAGGTCGTTGTGGTTGGAGATCACGCAGGGGATGTCGCAATCGAGCTCGTCGGTGTGCCAGCGGTGCAGCAGGTCGGCCAGGCAGTGGGATTCGCGGCTGGCCATCAGCACCACGCGTTTCTTCTGGGCCGAGTCGGTGATCCGCCAGGTCATGGAGAACTCTTCGGCGATCGGCGCGAACGCCTCGCGGAACGCTTCGATGCCAAATGGCAGGGATTCGGCGCGGATCTCATGGCGCATGAAGAACCAACCGCTCTGCTCATCGGAGTGGTGGCTGGCTTCGTTGATCCAGCCGTTGTACAAGGCCAGGAAATTACTGACTTTTGCCACGATGCCGACACGGTCGGGGCAGGCAATCACCAGTCGATAGGTGCGCATGAAGGAGACTCCGGAAACTTCGCAAAGGCGCACATTCTAGCGGCCTGCCAGGAAAAACGCAGTAATGATTGCCTCCGCTACAGTACACACACGCGAGACGCGAGGGGCAAACGTGCCAATTGAGCCGCTCACGTAGGAAATGATGAATTTGTCAGACGATATGTAAATTTTTCTTAACCAAATGCCTGCAGTGTCCCACGCCAATTAACAGTTTATTGCCTTTTTAATTGTTTACTTGAGAGTATCGCCTGTCTATTATTGGCCCGAACTGTTTCTCTTGAACATTGCACTAAGGACCACTCCATGTCCCTGATCAACGAATACCGCGCTACCGAAGAAGCCATCAAAGAACTTCAGGCCCGCCTGGCCAACCTGTCGCAAGATGACAAACTGAAGAAAGAACTGGAGTTCGAAGGCAAGCTGCGCGCACTGATGGGCGAATACTCCAAGTCCCTGCGTGACGTGATCGCCCTGCTGGATCCAGAGTCCAAACTGAGCAAAGCACCACGCGGTGCGACCAAGACCACTGGCACCAAGCGTGCTCGCAAGGTCAAGCAATACAAGAACCCGCACAATGGCGAAGTGATCGAAACCAAAGGCGGCAACCACAAAACCCTGAAAGAATGGAAAGCCAAATGGGGTGGCGACGTGGTTGAAGGTTGGGCAACCCTGCTGGACTGATTGACCACAGGCTGCCTCTTGCACGCCCAATAAAAAACGCCGGCACATTGCCGGCGTTTTTTATTGGGCTCCCCGCCCTAGCGTTGATACTGCGTTTTCAACCGCTGGACATGGGCCTGCCAGGCCTCCAATACACCTCTTCCAGCAGCGTCCGCCGTCGCCAAGGCGCTCTGGCAAGCCTGCTCGAAATCACCCAGCGTGTTGGGCGCGCCCAGGCGCGGGTCGCTCAAGCGCTGCTGGCAGAACAAGAACCAGCGTTGCCGCTCCTCGGCATTCAAGGTGTCGGCGAAGTTTCTTGCCCGGTAACGGAATAAAAGCTCCGACATTCTGGGGTCATCGAACATCCAGTGCCCGTGGCCCAATTGCGCAGGTTCGAGGGTGCGCACTTGTTCACACAGGCGACGATCCCGGTCCCCCAGAAAACCGTCATATAACTGTTGCTCAGGATCCTCACTGGGCGCGAACTCATCGCCGCTGTAAATGCCCTCGAGCTTTTCCTGCCAAATAGGCTGTTGCTCGGCCAAGTGTTCCCCACGGCGTTGCAACAGCGACATCTCCAGACTCAGCCGCTGCTGATCTACAGGGCGCAATACCGACAACGGCGCCACGACCGGGCAACGATTGATGTGCACCAACTTCAGCGGAACGGGTAATTGTCCATCAGGCAATTCGTCACGCCGGGTATACAAACGTTGTCGTAATGTTTCTGTGGTCTCTTGCAATAGCGGCAAGGTATCCAGGTGCAGGTCGCACACAATCAGTGCATTCCGATTACGCGGGTGCCAGGCCAATGGCAATACCACACCCAGATAATTACGCTCTGCAGAGAAACGGCCGGATACATGTACCAGCGGCTGCAAAAGACGAATCTGCTCCATCACCTTGTGCTTGCTGCGCAACTGGAACAACCAGTCATATAACTTGGGTTGCTTCTGGCGAATCAGGCGAGCCAGGGCGATCGTGGCCCGTACGTCGGAAAGCGCCTCGTGGGCGTGGCCATGGTCGATGCCGTTGGCCTTGCTCAGCAGTTCCAGGCGCAGACTGGTGCGGCCATCCTGCTGCGGCCAGACGATGCCCTCCGGGCGCAAGGCATAGGCGGTGCGCACCACGTCGATCAGGTCCCAGCGGCTGTTGCCCCCTTGCCACTCACGGGCGTAGGGCTCGAAGAAATTGCGGTAGAGGCTGTAGCGAGTGACTTCGTCATCGAAGCGCAGGGTGTTGTAACCCGCGCCACAGGTGCCGGGACGGGCCAGTTGCGCGTGGACCCGGGTCATGAATTCGGCTTCGCACAGGCCATCACGCTCCAGTTGCGCGGGCGTGATGCCGGTGACCAGGCAGGCGGCAGGATGCGGCAGGATATCGTCGCTGGGGCGGCAATAGAGGCTGATGGGCGCCTCGATCTCATTGAGTTCAAGGTCCGTGCGTACACCGGCGACCTGCAGCGGGCGGTCGCAGCGTGGATTGATGCCGGTGGTTTCGTAGTCGTGCCAGAAGATGCTGGAGCTCACGGGGTCTTCCTGTAACAAGGTCGACCAGAGTCTAGCGATCTGACAGGCCGGTTCGCACCCTCGATTTCGATGCGGCGCGTTGCCGAAGGCTCAGGCGGAGGCGTTGATCGGGCGAAAGCTGAAGTAATTTCGCAGCGCCCGGACGAAGTCGTCATACTCCCGCGGCGGCTGCAACAGCATGAAGCCGGCGTCATAGTGACCGGGCGTCTGATCTTCACGGCACCACAGGCAACTGGCGGTGAGATTGATGCACTGCACCCCGCCACCGGCCATGGGCAGGCGCAGTTGCAATTCGAAATCCGGCCCCACCAGCACCGGCAGATGGCTGATCAACATCATGCCGTCTTCGGAGGCATTGCCCAGGTAGCCGATCTGCTGGTCGGTGAACCGGTTGTAGACCTTGAGGACACAAGGCAACTGGTGGCGTTCTATATGGCGTTGGATAAACATGGCGTGGCGCGATCCGTACCTGATGCCAGGAAGACAAGGTACTGGCGGTGAACGTTACATCTTGTTAACAGATTAGCTCAGCGCGACTTCGCATTTCCATGAAATCAAGAACACCTTGGTGTTAACGCCAAGGTGTACCGGTCGCAGGCGACGCTACCGCCGACTCGCCCCGCAGATGCCCGAGCTGCTCGAGGGTCTGTAGGCGCGCCTTGGCGCGATAGGCGTACTCGTTCTGTGGATAACGCTGGATCAGGTACTGGTAGGTCTGGGCCGCGTCCATGTAGAGCTTCTGGCGCTCCAGGCACTGGCCACGCAACATCGAGACTTCCGGATGGATGAACGGGCGCGCACGGCTGGTACGGTCCACCTCCGACAGCTCCAGCATCACGCGCTGGCAATCGCCCCGGTCATAGGCACGGTAGGCGTTGTTCAGGTGATGGTCCATCGACCAGCGGGTGCAGCCGACGACACTGGCCGCGACGGCTAAAACGATCAGGGCTCGCATGGGGGATCTCCTTTGATGGACAGTGTATCGGCCTGGCGCGGCAAATCTTCACACGTATGTGCAAGCATACCTCGACCGTTCAAACGCCACCCTGACACGCGGTGAGGTAGTGCAACGGAACAATGACTACAGCGATATTCAGGAGTAGCCTTTCGCTGCGCTTCACTATAGGAGTCTGTGCATGACCATCCGCCGTACCAAAATCGTCGCCACCCTTGGCCCCGCCAGCAATTCACCGGAAGTGATCGAACAACTGATCCTCGCCGGCCTGGACGTGGCACGCCTGAACTTCTCCCACGGCACTCCAGACGAGCACAAGGCCCGCGCCCGCCTGATCCGCGACATCGCTGCCAAGAATGGCCGCCACGTCGCACTGCTGGGCGACCTGCAGGGTCCCAAGATCCGCATCGCCAAATTCAGCAACAAGCGCATCGAATTGAAGATCGGTGACAAGTTCACCTTCTCCACCGCCCACCCGTTGACCGAAGGCAACCAGGACATCGTCGGTATCGACTACCCCGACCTGGTCAAGGACTGCGGCGTTGGCGACGAACTGCTGCTCGACGACGGCCGCGTGGTCATGCGCGTCGAGACCGCCACCGCCGATGCCCTGCACTGCGTGGTGATCATCGGTGGCCCGCTGTCCGACCACAAAGGCATCAACCGCAAAGGTGGCGGCCTGACCGCCCCGGCCCTGACCGAAAAAGACAAGGCCGACATCAAACTGGCCGCGGAAATGGACCTGGACTACCTGGCCGTCTCCTTCCCGCGTGATGCCAGCGACATGGAATACGCCCGCAAGCTGCGCGACGAAGCCGGCGGCACTGCCTGGCTGGTGGCCAAGATCGAACGCGCCGAGGCCGTCGCCGACGACGAGACCCTGGACAACCTGATCGCCGCCTCCGACGCGGTGATGGTCGCCCGTGGTGACCTGGGTGTGGAAATCGGCGACGCCGAGCTGATCGCCATCCAGAAGAAGATCATCCAGCACGCCCGCCGCAACAACAAGGCGGTGATCGTCGCGACCCAGATGATGGAGTCGATGATCCAGAACCCGATGCCGACCCGCGCCGAAGTCTCGGACGTGGCCAACGCCGTGCTGGACAACACCGACGCGGTGATGCTCTCCGCCGAGAGCGCCGCCGGCGCCTACCCGATCGAAGCGGTCCAGGCCATGGCTCGGGTCTGCCAGGGCGCCGAGAAGCACCCGACCAGCCAGAAGTCCAGCCATCGCCTGCACACCACCTTCGAGCGCTGCGACGAGAGCATCGCCCTGGCCGCGATGTACACCGCCAACCACTTCCCAGGCGTCAAGGCGATCATCGCGCTGACCGAGAGCGGCTACACCCCGCTGATCATGTCGCGCCTGCGTTCGCACGTACCGATCTACGCCATGTCGCCGCACCGCGCGACCCAGGCCCGTGCGTCGCTGTTCCGCGGCGTCTACCCGATCGCCTTCGATCCGGCCTCGTTGCCGGCCGAAAAGGTCAGCCAGGCAGCGGTCGACGAACTGCTCAAGCGCGGCCTGGTGCAACAGGGTGACTGGGTGATCCTGACCAAGGGCGACAGCTACCACACCATCGGTGGCACCAACGGCATGAAGATCCTGCACGTAGGTGATCCGCTGGTCTGATGTCGTCAGACCCTGGGGCCGCTACGCGGCCCATCGCAACAGGAGGGCAACCCCCTCCTGTTGTTCACTCAAGCATGCTCGGTGAACACATCGGCAAACACCTGGTTTCTCGGCACCCCGGCAATGAACAGCCGCCGCGCGAACCGCTCCACGCTCCCCGGTGCGCCACACAGCAGCGCCACGGTCTGTCGCGACGACGGACGCAACCCCGCCAACGCTTCCTCTACCCGATCCGCCACCACCTGTTGCACGTCCAGCTGTGGATAACGGCTCGCCAAGGCCTCTAGTCCCTCAGCCAGGTAGTGCCCCTCATCATCGCGCGCCACATGCAACACCTTGATCGCCCCCTGATGCCCCTGACGCAACGCCTCGCGCAGGATGCCCCACAACGGTCCCAGGCCCGTCCCCGCCGCGAGCAGCCACAGCGGCCGCTCCTGCCAGTCCGCGTCGTAATGCAAGGCTGCGCCCCTGAGCTCGCCCAAGCGCAGCTCATCCCCAACGGCCAGTTGCCTGGCCTTGTCGCAAAAGGCGCCCGACAGGCGGCAGTCCAGGTGAAACTCCAGGAACGCGTCCTCGCCTGGCAGACTGGCCAGCGAATAAGGCCGTGCGACGCCGTGCAGCCACAGCACCAGATGCTGGCCCGCCTGATAGCGCAGAGGCCGCCCGGGCTCAAGACGCAAACGCAAGACGTCACCGAACCAGTCGAGCTCGCAGACCCGCGCGGGCAGGCCATCGCTCAGCGGGTCGAAGACCGCAACCCGCAGATCGCCACTCACCCGACACTGGCAGGCCAAGCGCCAGCCCTGCTCGCGTCGCTCGCGGTCCAAAGCCTCGGGCATGGCATCCTCGGGTTGCCCTTCCAGGCAATGCACCAGGCAGGCGTGGCAACTGCCGGCGCGGCAGCTGTAGGGCACGGCGTAGCCAGCGTCATTGAGGGCGTCGAGCAGGTTGCTGGCGGCCGGCACGGTCCAGCGCTGCTCGCCGACGCGAAGTTCGGGCATGATCGAGACGTCTCCACACATCACTGCGCCCACTCTAGGGCTTGGCCGGCAATTCAGCAAAAAGGATGCCCGCACGCTGCCGACCTTGGTCCAGACCACACGCAGGTGTGCCGGGCACCGATGCGCGCTATACTGCCGCGCCCTTTTGCGTCGGCCACTGCCTGCCGGCGCGCCTTGCAAGGTGTTTCGACGCGCTGGTCGGCTGTGTCGGAAGAACCTTTTTGAATGTTCCCGTCTTTAAGAGGAGCGCGCTGCATGACCGTGATCAAGCAAGACGACCTGATTCAGAGCGTTGCCGACGCCCTGCAATTCATCTCGTACTACCACCCCGTCGATTTCATCCAGGCGATGCACGAGGCTTATCTGCGTGAAGAGTCGCCCGCTGCGCGCGACTCCATCGCCCAGATCCTGATCAACTCGCGCATGTGCGCCACCGGCCACCGCCCGATCTGCCAGGACACCGGTATCGTCACCGTGTTCGTGCGTGTGGGCATGGACGTACGCTGGGACGGCGCCACCCTGAGCGTCGACGACATGATCAACGAGGGTGTGCGTCGCGCCTACAACCTGCCTGAAAACGTCCTGCGCGCTTCGATCCTGGCTGACCCCGCCGGTGCCCGCAAGAACACCAAGGACAACACCCCGGCCGTCATCCACTACTCCATCGTTCCCGGCGACAAAGTCGAGGTCGACGTCGCAGCCAAGGGCGGCGGCTCGGAGAACAAGTCGAAGATGGCCATGCTCAACCCGTCCGACTCGATCGTCGACTGGGTCCTGAAGACCGTTCCGACCATGGGCGCTGGCTGGTGCCCGCCTGGCATGCTGGGTATCGGCATCGGCGGCACCGCCGAGAAAGCCGCGGTCATGGCCAAGGAAGTGTTGATGGAATCCATCGACATCCACGAACTCAAGGCCCGTGGCCCGCAGAACCGCATCGAGGAACTGCGCCTGGAGCTGTTCGAGAAGGTCAACCAGCTGGGCATCGGTGCCCAGGGCCTGGGCGGCCTGACCACCGTGCTCGACGTCAAGATCATGGACTACCCGACCCACGCCGCCTCGCTGCCGGTCTGCATGATCCCCAACTGCGCCGCCACCCGTCACGCCCACTTCGTGCTGGACGGCTCCGGCCCGGCCGAGCTGGAAGCCCCGTCGCTGGACGCCTACCCGGAAATCGTCTGGGAAGCCGGCCCAAGCGCCCGTCGCGTCAACCTCGACGCGATCACCCCGGAAGAAGTCGCCAGCTGGAAGCCGGGTGAGACCCTGCTGCTCAACGGCAAGATGCTCACCGGTCGCGACGCTGCGCATAAGCGCATGGTCGAGATGCTCAACCGCGGCGAAGAGCTGCCGGTCGACCTCAAAGGCCGCTTCATCTACTACGTCGGCCCGGTCGATCCGGTCGGTGACGAAGTGGTAGGCCCTGCTGGCCCGACCACTGCGACCCGCATGGACAAGTTCACCCGCCAGATCCTCGAACAGACCGGCCTGCTGGGCATGATCGGCAAGTCCGAGCGTGGTCCGACCGCCATCGAGGCGATCAAGGACAACAAAGCGGTGTACCTGATGGCCGTCGGCGGCGCTGCCTACCTGGTGGCCCAGGCGATCCGCAAATCCCAGGTCCTGGCCTTCGCCGAACTGGGCATGGAAGCGATCTACGAGTTCGAGGTCAAGGACATGCCGGTCACTGTCGCGGTGGACAGCAACGGTGAGTCGGTGCACATCACCGGTCCCGCCCTGTGGCAAAGCAAGATCGCCCAGAGCCTGGCGGTCGAAGTGAAGTAAGCCTGATGTAGCAGCGGCGCCCGTTTCGCGGGTAAACCCGCTCCCACAGGAGGCCCACTGATCCTGAAAACAGTGGCGTTCTTGTGTGAGTGGGCTTACCCGCGAAGGGGCCGCAACTGTTCTATCCAATTCTGTCGAACTGCTCTGGCCAGTCCCTGCGGGTAAACACCTGCCCTTCCTGCCTCACCCGCCTCACCTGCTGCAAATCCACCTCGCACATCAGCCACTGGCTGGTTGCAGGGCACCATTCATTGCTCTGTGCGATCACCCCATCTCCTGGCATACCATGATCCGGCGGCACGAACAGTCCTGCCCTTCCGATATTCTCGTCAAGCGCCGGCGACCAAGGCGCCGTGCCCACCGTGGGGCTTTGTAGCACCGCGATCTGATTTTCCAGTGCTCGGGCCTGGGCGCCGATGCGTACCCGGTGATAGCCAGCCTCGGTGTCGGTGCAGCTTGGGGCCAGAATCAAGTCGGCGCCCCTTTCGGCCAGGTGCCGGGCAAGCAAGGGAAACTCGTTGTCGTAACAGATCAGGATGCCCAGCCGCCCCAAGGCGGTGTCGAACACCTTGAGCCCTTCCCCGGCAGCGATGTCCCACTGCTCGCGTTCGAAGCGCGTCATGATCAGTTTGTCCTGATAGCCCATCACGCCGTCAGGACCGAACAACCAGGCGCGGTTGCGGTAGCGGCCGTCGGCCTCACGCACCGGCAGGCTGCCCGGCTGCAGATAGATTCCCCAGCGCCGGGCGATTCCCTCGCACAAGGCCATCCAGGGTTCGACCAGCGGCTGGATGCCCGCGATCGAGCCCTTCAGGTCGCTCCGTTGCTCGGGGGGTAACTGGCCACTGAGGACCAGCCCCGCATACTCCGGCAGCAGCAACAACTGCGCCCCCGCCTCGACGGCCTCGGCGCACAGGCCCTGGAGATGCTCGGCGTAGGCCTCCCAGGTCTCATGCAGCTCGATGGCGTACTGGCAGGCGGCGAGGCGGATCATATAGGTAGTTCCTTGAGCCAGAACGACATGATCTTCGCTGACGCCTGCTTCTCGTCGAGGTCGCGCCAGGCATAGGTAGTGCGCAACGAAGGCTCGTGCAGGAAGCCTCGATTCCGCCAGAAGCCATGCAGGGGCTTGTAGTCCGACGGTCTCCTGGGATGGCCGGCCGGGCGTTCGACCGCACAGAAGGCGCAGTAGTCGAATTCAGCGAGCTTGTGGGCATAGGACTCGCGCTCGATGAAAAAGCGCACACCCAGGCCCTGGCCACGGTAGGCCGGCAATAGCACCGACTCGCCAAAGTAGTAGACGGTGGCCGGATCACGCCCCTGCGCCAGGAAAGGTTGCTGGAACTCAGGCGTTTCGTCACTCAAGGGCAGGCCCGTGGAAGCGCCCACAACCTTGCCCTGGTCGATGGCCAATACCGCCAGGCTGCGCCCGGAACGGGCGTAGGTGGAGAGATAGTCGGCCTCATATTCCGGCGTACCGTCATAAAGGTAGGGAAACTCGCGAAACACCGAAAGGCGCAGGCGAGCGAGGTCATCGATGTAAGGCGCAATCGCGGCGCCGTGCAACAGGCGGATTTCCATGCTTAGCGGTCGTTTTGTCGATGTGGATGACGCGCTCGGCTAAGCCGGGCTTGAGGGGAAACCCTATCATCCGGCCCAAACCATCCCCTTTCCCGTACACGACAGGAACATTGCCATGACCGCTACCGAACTTGTGAACGCTTACTACGCAGCCTTCAACGCAGGCGACATGCCGACCTTTCTCGGCCTGCTCAGCGAGGATGTGATTCATGACATCAACCAGGGTGAGCGGCAGATGGGCAAGGCGGCGTTCGCGGCGTTCATGGACAAGATGAACCGCTGCTACCGGGAGCGTCTGGCGGACATCGTGGTCATGCAGAATGCCGACGGAAGTCGCGCGGCGGCGGAGTTCACCGTCCATGGGGAGTATCTGGCCGACGACGAAGGGCTACCGCCGGCCAATGGGCAGACGTATGTGCTGCCGGCGGGGGCGTTCTTCTATATCCATTGTGGGAAGATTGCTCGGGTGACCAATTACTACAACTTGAATGATTGGGTTGAGCAGGTAGGTTGAGTTTTTTGAGGGGCGTGTGAATATCCAATGTTGGTGGGGGCGCTGATGGCGCTTTTCGCACTTACGGCGACCTACTTTTGCTCTTGGGCAAAAGTGACCCGCCGTAAGGGCGCAACGGTGAGTCAGCGTCAACAACTCAAATGAATGAACCCACCAACACGGACCTGGCCCAAAAAACTACCCAAGCACCCGCAGAAACGCCGCCAACCAGGCAGGATGCGCCGGCCAGGCAGGCGCCGTCACCAGATTCCCATCCACATGCGCCTGGTCCAGAGCGATATCCACAAACCGCCCCCCCGCCAACCGTACCTCAGGTGCACACGCCGGATACGCACTGCACTCACGCCCCTCCAGCACACCTGCCGCCGCCAGCAACTGCGCCCCGTGACACACCGCCGCGATCGGCTTGCCCGCCTGGTCGAAGGCCTTGACCAACGCCAGCACCCGCTCATCCAGGCGCAGGTACTCAGGCGCTCTGCCCCCAGGAATCAGTAACGCGTCATACCCCTCGGCACGCACCTGCACGAAATCGAAGTTCAGGGCGAAATTGTGCCCTGGCTTCTCGCTGTAGGTCTGGTCCCCCTCGAAGTCATGGATCGCCGTGCGCACCGTCTGTCCAGCCAGTTTCTCAGGGCACACCGCATGCACCGTATGCCCGACCATCTTCAGCGCCTGAAACGGCACCATCACTTCGTAGTCCTCGACGAAATCACCCACCAGCATGAGAATTTTCTTGGCCGTCATCGCATCCACTCCTTGCGTTGCATAGGAACAATCCTTGCACGATAACCCGCTTTGCTGGATCCGACTAAGCCAATCGGCACAGAGCCCGTCGAATGGTTTCCGACCCAGCAGCTTGCCTGCAGTGCGGTAGTTATATATCTCCACGCCGCTCGGAACGCCCACTTTAATGAGTCGAAATTCCCATACAGGTCAGACTCGTGATCCGCACAATGCAAGCCAATCAATGGCTCCGACGCTTCCGCATCGACATTACTTCCAACTCGAACCGCCTCTATGCCAATGGCCGACAACAAGTCAAAGTCAGCATCACGCTAGAAGCGCGTGAGGGGCAAACCATTAGTTCAGCGTCACTGAACAGCCTAAGGCTCTTCGTACTTGATGACGATGGCGCTGTTATAGACCTCACACATACAGACACAGCAAACACGGGTCTGAAAGCGGCCACCAGGCGCGATGAACGATTCGAGTACCATGCGCACCCCCCACAGATACACACGAGGTCCTTGAGCAGATCGTTGAGTAGCTCGCTCAAGGTGCTACGCCGTCACTTCTATGTGTCCTCGACGCTTCCGGGCGGCACGCTCAGTAGGCTTCATGCCCGCATTCAGAAAGATGACGACACCTGGTTCGATACGCTTGTGGCCCCCTTCGTATCGTCGGTAGAGATCGAATCGATTTCTCCGCTTCGCCTGGACGAAACCCATTTCGAACTGGACAGAGAGGATGCGCATGACCATGAGAACTACGACCTTGATCTCTGGTACCTGCGTTTCATTAATCCCAACTTCCGGATTGTGGCCAACAGAAGTCTGAAATGTCCCGGTGGCAGGCACTTCTCCATCCAGTCCACAGGCTATACCTCCACGACAACCGTGGGCCAAATTCATTACATCTCGAAAATCCATACGCTTCATGCTTTCGATATCGGCAAACCGCCGCACTGGTATTCCCTGGGCCGCAAGTTTCATATCGCGCTGAATGCTAAACCAGGGGCCATGACGCTGCTCTATGCACGATTGACCGTCAGACAGAGAGTGGTCATCGGCAAGCGATACGAAAGTGTCTGGGCGGTCATCGACCAGCACGGCAACGAACATATGGTCAAATTTCGCCCCACGGATGACGGCAAGCGAATCGGCTTCACCACGAACTTCTGAAGCCGCGCTCACCGACACCCGATCTCTCGACACGAGTTCCCATGACTGATACTCCATTTCACTCCCAGGCGAGCAACTTCTTCGACTGCCTCAAAACCGGTGTGGACAACCGCACCGGCCAGTTCACCCTCGCTTTGGTCTTGCCGCTCCCCCCCGCCAATCACCTCTGCGGCCCCGCGCTTTCGCTAAACCTGGCCTTCAACACACTCGGCTCGATGAGTGACAGAGGGTATGGCCAAGGGTGGAACCTGGGGCTGTCCGAGCTTTACCTCGATCAAGAGACCACCCGACTTACCCTGACATCAGGTGAACAGTTCGCCATCGACATGGACACCTCCAGCTTTGCCATCGACCAGCCTTTGAGGTTTCTCGACCAGAAGCTCGAAACATTGCAACTGTTGCAACAAGCTGACGGCAGCCTGAAGGTGGAGAAGAAAAACGGCGAAAGCGAAATACTCCGCCAGCAGCAATCCAGCCCACGATTTCTGGTCGAGGAAATGCGCTCAGCCGAAGGCCGCCGGTTGTTTCTTGATTGGCAGCCGTTCGGGGATAACGACTGCATGCTCCAGCAGATCCGAGATGAGCAGCGCACAATACTACTCCTCGAAAAGAACGACGACGCAGTGCATCTGACGTTGAATCCGGGTACAGCGCAGTCCGCCACATTACGCCTGCTGATGAGCAACGATCGGCTTACGCAGATCCAGCTACCCGATATCGCCCCCTCCTTCGAAATCGAATACGACACCCTTGAGCTCGATCGTAAGGCACGGTTACTGCTACCCGCCAAACTACGCAGCCCCCTGGGTTCGACAGACATCGTGCACTGGGCAACAGGCAAGGAAGGTCATCACCTGCCGCCGGGAAGCCCATTCCCCTATCTGCCGCGCGTAGCGTCCTGGACGCATTCGGCAGGAGCGCCTCACAACGAGCTGAACCGAAGTTACACCTGGGTAGGTGACAGCAATTTTCTGGGTTTCGGCAGCGACCAGGCATTCGTCTGGGACATTGGCCGGGACAATCTGTACCAGACCAGCCACGACTATCAGTATCAAGTCATCGAGACCATGACCGACGCGCTCGGTCAAACGCTTGGCACAACCAGCCGTACCTGGAATCACTTTCATTTGCTGACCGAAGAACGCTCCCAACGCGGCCAGTGTGAAGTCCTCACTCTGATGACCTACGGCATCGACCCGGTACTCGAGTGGCCACAGCAGTCCGTCAGCTGTCAGTTGCCTCATCAGGTGACTACCTGCTACCGGGACCATAGCCGCGAAAACGCCATTCGCAGTGAAATCATCACCTACCGGTACGATGCGTTCGGCAACATCGTGGAAGTCCATTATCCCAACGGCGTCCAGGAATACAGCGAGTACTATCCCGCCCAAGGCAGTGAAGGCTGCCCCGCCGACTCGCTTGGCTTGGTGCGGCATCTGAAATGCAGAACCGTGGTACCCGCCCCCGGCAAGGGCGAAGCGCCTACCCTCGGCTACCGCTACACCTACCAGACATTGCCGTCACTGCTCGAAAGTGCGCCCGCGCATCTGGTGATCGCTAGCGAAGAATGCTTCGCAGTGCAGGACGATCGGGTACTGCAGCGAACGGAGCACAGCTATGTCAGCGAACCCGGAGCCCTCTATGCACGGGAGCGCCAAAGCGTCACCTACCTCGGAGGCAAAACCACCACCACGCGTTACGACTACCAGCTCACGAAAAACGAACTGATTATCAAGACCACTGTCATTGGCTTCGAGAATGATGACGAGAACAGCGCAAGCCAAACCAGCGCACAGTCGCTATTGACCGGCCAGACCACCTGGGAACGAGACCGAAATGCAACGATCAATCGCTACCAGTACGATGTGATCGGGCGCATCGTGCGCACCACGAATGCTGTCGATACCCCCTTCCAGACAATACGCACCGCCCGCTATCACCTGCACGACGGCGTGGTCGGCCACGCTTCCATGAGTACGCTGCACAGCAGCGTCATGATCGAACAGACCGATGTCCATGGTTGCCGACAGCGTCAATGGCTCGATGGCGATGGCCGTGTCGTGATGATGGAAAAGGAGGACCTCGATCATGCACCCGGCACGTTCCGGGTGGTTTCTCGCCAGGAATATGACGCCTTGGGACGGCTGGTCAGCCAGACCCAGCAAGACTGGCTGGGTGAGAACGCCACCCAGCCACTGGTCTTGACCTGGACCACGGTGTACGACGATTGGGGACAGCCTGCGCTGAGCACCAGCCCGGAAGGGATTGAGCATCACCACCAAAACGACCCTGTCACGCGGCGCAGTGAACACTGGCAGTCGGCAGGACAATGGGTAGGGAGGAAGCTGGCAGTACGCCATGACTCGTCAGGAAATCCGATCGAACAGCAGCACTTGACGCCCGATGGCAAGCGGGTTCGTACCCTCACGCAGGTACGGGATGGGTTGGGCAGGACCATCGAAGAGCGGATAGAGACAGACGACGTGCCGGCGATCATCACCCGCATGCGTTATGACGACCACGGCCGCCTTTGCGAACGCGTACTGGCAGACGGCACTGTGCTGTCATGGACCTACGCTGCCCACAGCAATGGCCCGCACGTCGAAACCATGATGGTCACCCCGCAAACGGAGCAGGTGCCTGGCCTTCCCCTTCGGGCAGGTCACCAGACATTCGACGGTCTCGGGCGCCAACTGTCAGTCGAGGTCGGTGGACGTACAACCCGCCACCACTATCGTCCAGGCCAGATGCCACCCGTAGCCACGACCCTGGCCGATGGCAATCGCGTGGCCTTCCGCTATGAACCTTCATTAGGCAATGCGCTGATCGTCAGTAGGGTCGCAGGGCAACCCCGCGAACGACTGACCTACCACGAGCGGCACTACCAACCAACGCAGGCCGAGGGGGAACTCGGCCGTCAACAATGGCGTTTCACCCCATCTGGAAAACCGCAACATGACATCTGGACGGTCGACGGCCAGACACACGAGACACACTGGCAATACTCATTGAACGGGCTGCTGCTTGGCTTCACCGATGCAGCAGGTATCCAACACCAACGGATGCATGATGCATTCGGACGTCTAGCCAGCATCAAGGCCGACCGCACAAGAACATCCTTCACCTACGATGCCCTCTCGCGACCGGCGACCCTCACCACCGAGGACCTTGTCGGCGACCGGGTTATGAACGTGCAACTGGACTATGACAGCCTGGGTCGCGAGAGTCGCCGAACCTTCAGCGTGACCGAGGGGGAACAACGTCAAACCTTTTACCAGACCTTGGTCTATTCCCCCCTCGACCAACTGCTCACACGTACCTGGCAGGAGGATGGGCGCAAAACCGAAGAACACTTCGCCTATGATCTTCGCGGTCGCCTGGTGCACTACCGCGCCGATGGCGAGATGGCACCGCAGGACCCATTTGGTAACGTTATCGTGGAGCAGCGCTTTCGCTTCAACGCGGTCGATGGCCTGCAAGAAGTGCACAGCACCTTCGCCGATGGCACCGACGACACTGCCCTTTTCCGCTTCGCCGAAACCGACCCAACGCAGGTCGTGTCGATAACCCATACCCACCCCAGCTGGCCGGCCAAGATCGATCTAAGCTACGACGCCTGTGGCCGGCTGGTCCACGACAGCCTCGGCCGCCGCATGACGTGGAACAGCCAGGACCGGCTGACCAGCGTGCGCTACCAGCAAAGCACCTGCCATTACCGCTACAACCCCAGTGGCCAGCTGTGCGACCGGGTGCTTGATGGCACCCTCATTCGCAGCTTCTACAGCGGGGCGCAGCTGACCCACCAGCTCCATCAAGGTGAGCAGGTGGAGATGATGAGCGATGGAACCACCCTGTTTGCGTTGAACAAAGTGGCCGAAGGGGTACAGCAGAGCATCCTGCTCGGATGCGATGGCCAGGGCAGCGTTCGACTGGAGGCAGGTGCCGAGCTGCACAGCCGTCGATATAGCGTCCATGGCGCAGATTCCGACCCGGCAGCCGCACGGAACACCGCATTCGGCTATTGCGGCGAGCAGCACGAGCCGCTGACTGGCTGGATCATCCCAGACGCCTATCGCCCCTACGATCCTGTGCTGATGTGTTTCCTCTGCCCCGACAACGAAAGCCCGTTTGGCCGCGGTGGCATCAACCCCTACACCTACTGTGGTGGCGATCCGGTTAACCGTGTCGATCCGGATGGCCATAGCTGGGTCAGTTGGGTGGCGGCCGCTGCGGGCGTAGCCATCAGCCTCGCCGTCACTGTGTCCAGCATGGGCAGTGCTGCCCCGGCCATCGCAGCAATGTTCACCAAAGGCATCATCAGCTTCAATGGAATACTGGCGGTCGCAACGGCAACGCTCAACTCCATTTCCTTGGGCACCGGTGTCGCCGCCCTCGCGCTGGAAACCAGCGGCAAGGATGAACAAGCCGCCAGCGTGCTCGGCTGGATCTCCCTCGGTACCGGCCTGGCCAGCAGCTTGACCAGCATGATGACAAAGCCGACCCAGCCGAAGGCGCTCACTCGCAAGATGGCCCTTCGTGCACGTACCTCTCCTGTCACCAAACCGGTCCGTAAGTGGTATGCCAGCGAAGTGTTGTTCGAGAAAAACTATCTGGACCATGACGTGTCCTGGCACAGCAACTTCCTGGGCAAGGGGTACCAGGCATTCGAGACCCACGGCAGTCCGTTTGGCCATCTGATGAACAGCAAGGGGAAGATGGTTGATCCATTGGAGGTCACACTCAAGGAAATCGCACCTCGCCTAGGAGACGTCGATGCGAATGTGCCTCTGTTCCTGCTGGCCTGCGAAGGCGGCAAGAGCGGAGCCGCGCAGCGCGTGGCGGACGTGCTCCGACGTCCTGTGTATGGGTATGACAAGGTGATCACGCTCTACGATATCAACATGGTCCAGCGCTTTACTCGTCAAGGCTTTGCGCCAACGGTCCCGATGCAGAAAATTTCCCCGTGGCGGCGGTTCCTGGGCGAAACCGGCCCGTTCAAACTCCATCCGAGCTATGAAGACGCCACCGGAAAGATCTACCACCCGAGATGACAGCCGCGGTCGGTACTCATCCGCTACCTCGCGCTGTCAGTCGCGACGATTGAGCAGATTGACCACCAGCCGGTCGAGCCACCCCCACAGACGCTGCTGCAGCCGACGCCAGAAAGGCCGGGCATGCCAGCGCGCCAGGTCGACTTCCTGGCTGAGGGCGAAGTCTCGCTCGAAGCTGGCGAGCACCGCAGCCGTCAGGGGCGGGTCGAGGGCTTCGACGTTGGCCTCGAGGTTGAAGTGCAGGTTCCAATGATCGAAGTTGCACGACCCCACACTGACCCAGTCATCCACCAGCACCATCTTCAAGTGCAGGAAGCACGGCTGGTACTCGAAGATTCGCACACCAGCACGCAGCAGACGGGGGTAGTAACGGTGCCCGGCGTAACGCACCGCAGGGTGATCGGTGCGGGGGCCGGTGAGCAGCAGGCGAACATCGATGCCCTTTTGCGCCGCACGCCGCAGGGAGCGGCGCACGCTGAAGGTCGGCAGGAAGTACGGCGTGGCCAGCCAGATGCGCCGCTGGCCACTGTTGAGCGCACGCACCAGCGAGTGCAGGATGTCCTGATGCTGACGGGCGTCGGCATAGGCCACCCGGCCCATGCCCTGCCCTTGGACCGGCACCCGCGGCAGGCGGGGCAGGCCAAAGCCCTCGGCCGGGCGCCAGGCGGTGCGACGGTTGTTGGCGTGCCACTGACGATCGAACAGCAGTTGCCAGTCGGTGACGATGGGGCCTTGCATCTGCACCATCACTTCGTGCCATTCGCTGGTATCGCCGCCCGGTGTCCAGAATTCATCGGTAACTCCCGTGCCGCCCACCACCGCCCAGCACTCATCGACCAGCAACAGCTTGCGGTGGTCCCGGTACAGGTTGCGAACCCCACGTCGCCAACGTAGGCGGTTGTAGTAACGCATGTGTACACCCGCCGCCTCCAGCCGCTGGCGTAACGCCGAGGGGAAGGCCAGCGAGCCGTAGTCGTCGAACAGGCAGCGTACGCGCACGCCACGAGTGGCAGCCTGCTCCAAGGCCTCGACCACCGCCTCGGCACAGGTGCCGGCTTCGACCAGGTACAACTCCAGGTCCACCTGGAATTCGGCGCGCACGATCGCCAGAAGCATGCGCGGAAAGAACTCGGGGCCGTCGATCAGCAGTTCGAACTCGTTGCCATCCCGCCAGGGGAAGACCGGCCCCGGCATGTCAGCGGGCGGAGAAGATCAGCACCGCGCTCACCGGCACCGATGGGCTGATGGAAGCAACACCGGAAAGCTTGCGCAGGGTCGCCAGGCCCGGTAACAGATCGAAGTCCTCGGCGCGCAGCATCAACGGCTCCAGGGTCACCACCTGGAAACGCCGCTCGTCCAGGCGGGTGGCCAGGAGCAAGGTGTTGTAACGGTGCGACTGCCCATGCAGGGTCACGGTCACCGGCAGGCGAAGCTCTACCTGGGCGCCATTGGCCAGGTCGTTGATCGGACGCAGATCGATCTTCGCCTGTACCAAGGCCTCAGGGAACTTGGCGACCTCGAACAACTCGTTGCTCATGCGCTCGTCACGCAGCGGGATGCCGCCGCTGACCGAATCCATTTCGATGCTCACCTGGGCATTGCCTTTACCGTCGACCTTGCCATGGAACACCAGAAAGCGGTGTACCTCAGACGTATCGCCGTTCTTGCTGGTGACGAAAGACAAACGCGAGGACTCACCATCCAGGTGCCAGTTGGCATGGGCGGGCAGGCACAAGGCCAGGAACAGGGCAGGCAACAGGCGGGGCAGCTTGAACATGTGAAATCTCGTATAACAAGGCCGTCAACCTTACCCGCCCGCCGTTACGGCAGCAAGCGGCAGCCCTCCCGTGGCCCCACCCAGGCAGCTTGGTTACGACGCCCCAGGCCTTCGGCGAGCACCTGACGCTGCACACTGTCCTCCTCCAGCCTGCCCAGAGGCAGGTATTGCTTCACATAGTCCCGGCAATACGCCTCGTCGAAGCCCATGACAAAGCGGCACGAGCAATACTCCTTGGCCGAGTACGCCGAGAGGATGCCCGGAAAGTCCGCCAACGCCTGGCGCTCGTGCCACACCCACGCCAGCAACACCACCACCAGCGACAGCGCGACGCGCTTCATCTCCCCTCCCCGGTCACGGCCGCCAGCACTCGCTTGAGCAGTTCGTTGTGCTGGTAGGTGCCGTCGCGGTCATCGGCGTAGCGCACGATCACCAGCTTCTGCGACGGCACCACATAGAGCGCCTGCCCCCAGTGGCCAAGGGCGGCGTAGGTGTCCTGCGCAGCGTCCGGCCAAGGCGCCGGGTGGCCCGGCAACGGCTGGTTGAGCCACCAGTGGCCACCTGGATTGGCCTCGCCCGGGAGCGCCTCGGCCCGTTCGAACAACTGCCGGTTGAACGCCACCCATGCCCTTGGCAGGAGTTGTCGCTCCTGCCAGCGCCCGTCACGCAGCATCAGCAGACCGATGCGGGCCAGGTCCCGGGCACTCAGGTAAAGGTAAGACGAGCCGACGAAGGTGCCGGCTCCATCACGCTCCCAGACAGCACTGCGGATCCCCAAGGGCTCGAACAACGCCCGCCACGGGTAGTCGTCGTAACCACCCGGCGCCAGCATGCCGCGCAAGGCCGCGGCCAGCAGGTTACTGTCGCCGCTGGCGTAGCGAAAGCGCTCGCCCGGTGCCACCTCGGCCGGCAACGCTGCAGTAAAAGCGGCCATGTCGCCACGGCCACGGGTATAGAGCATGGCCACCACCGAGGATTTGAGCGGCGCGTACTCGTAGTCTTCCTGCCAGGCCAGGCCACTGGCCCAGTGCAACAGGTCGATGATGCGCAATTCGGAATGCGCCTGGAGAGCAGGGTAGTAACGCGAGGCCGGCTCATCGAGGGCAAAACGCCCTTCGCCATACGCCACCCCCAGCATGCAGGCCAGCACGCTCTTGCTGATCGACCAGGTCAGGTGGGCAGTGTCGGCACGGGTGGGCGCGACGTAGCGCTCATAAAGGATGCGCCCGTCACGGATGACCAGCAGCGCATCGCTGCGCACGCCCGTGCGACGGGTCTCGTCGCGGACAGGAAAGGCATAGGCTTCGACCGCGTGCCAGTCGATGGTCGAAGGTTCGCGCTGCCAGTCCGGGCCCGGCCAGGGTTCGGCCCAGGCTGAAACGCTCACCCATGCAAGGATGCACAGCAATGTCCCCAGCCTGCCCATGGCTGCCCCTCATGTTACTGGACGGGCGAGCCTGCCAGGCTTTCATGACAATCCGACGGCGGCCCAGGCTTTGTGCAAGCGCTTCTCCCGCGCCGCCGTGGCCAGCGCCAGTACGCCCTGGTCGCGCTGCCACAACTGCATCCAATGGGGTGGCCCGCTGGTCAGGGCTTGGTCGATCGCGTCGCGCAGCGCATGGAACTGGGCGAACAGCCCGCCCAACAGCAAGTGGCAGGCGGCGCTGTCGGCACACTGCCTGCTGCCCTCAGCGCACCCACCCAGCAGCCCCAGCAAACGCAGCCGCAGCTCCTGGGGCCAGGCGCTTTCCTGACCGACGCCGTACAGCCAGGCCACCAGGGCGGCGAGTACGTAGAGGTCTTCCAACGAACGGAAGGGTTTGACGTAGGCATCCCAGCCATCACCGGCGAGCAGTTCGCAGGTGGCCTGGCGCAATTGCAGGCGCGCATGCCCGACCTCGGGCATCAACGGCAAGGTGGGCAAGGCCTCCAGCGTCACCCCGGTCTCACCGGGGTAGACCACCGCCAGTTGCAGCCGGGGTTTCTCCCCCTCGGCTTCACTGCGCGCCGCCACCAGCAGCCATTCGGCGTCCAGCCCGGCGGTGACGAAATCCTTGCTGCCGGTCAGGCGCAGGTTGTCGAGCCGGGTCTGCATGTCCGCCGGGCGCACGCTGCGCCGTTCGGTGGCGCACAAGGCGCCCAGGCTGGCCGGAGCACTGGGCCAGAGCACACGCAGGGCCGCCTGGTAGCCGATCAGAAAAGCCAGCCCCGGCGTGGCCACCGCCCGGCCACCCAGCACCGCCAACTCGAAGGGCGAGACCTGCCCGAGACGTTCGAGCAGGGCGGCATGGCCTTCGCCCAGGCGCTGGGCTTGAGACTGTCGATAGGGGTCGTTGAGACGTTGCAACCAGGGCATCGCAGGCTCCTCGTCAGGGGTTGTCACGCAAGCATCACCAAAGCGTCACGGGGGTGACACCGCGCCTACCTAGGCTGACTTTGCACAACAAAGTCGACCGGCCGCAACCCTTTGGCTGGCTTATGGAGACTCGCAATGACTCGGATCGCACGCTCTGGCGACAACAGCACTGAACGCCGTCTGCAAGCCGAACGCCTGGTCGGTGCCGCAGCCCTGCAGGAAGCACAGGCCTTGCGTTTCAAGGTGTTCAGCGCCGAATTCCAAGCCAAGCTCAAGGGCGCGGAACTGGGCTTGGACATGGACGACTACGACATTCATTGCCGCCACATCGGCGTGCGTGACCTGGCCACCGGCCAACTGGTCGCCACCACCCGCCTGCTCGATCACCAGGCCGCCAGCAGCCTGGGACGCTTCTACAGCGAAGAAGAATTCAGCCTGCATGGCCTGCTGCAACTGCAAGGGCCGATCCTGGAACTGGGCCGTACCTGCGTCGACCCTGCCTACCGCAACGGCGGCACCATCGCCGTGCTCTGGGGCGAACTCGCCGAAGTGCTCAACGAAGGCCGCTACAACTACCTGATGGGGTGCGCCAGCATCCCCATGCAGGATGGCGGCGTGCAGGCCCATGCCATCATGCAGCGCCTGCGCGAACGCTACCTGTGCACCGAGCACCTGCGCGCCGAACCAAAGAAACCACTGCCGATCCTGGCCCTGCCGAACAACGTCATCGCCGAGATGCCGCCGTTGCTCAAGGCCTACATGCGCCTGGGCGCGAAGATCTGCGGCGAGCCCTGCTGGGACGAGGACTTCCAGGTCGCTGACGTGTTCATCCTGCTCAAGCGCGACGACCTCTGCCCGCGCTATGCCCGCCATTTCAAGGCGGCGGTCTGATGCCTGGCCTGCGGGCGTTCGCCCGCCTGACGCGCCTGTTGCTGGTATTGGTGCTGGGCATTGCCATGGCCAGCACCATCGCCCTGGGTGAACGCCTGGGTCTTAAGGCATCCTGCGAACGCCGCCAGCGCTGGACCTGCCTGTTCATGCGGCGCCTGGTCGCCGCCCTGCCCTTCGAGGTCCGCGTGGTGGGGCCGGTGCCACGACGATCGATGTTGTGGGTCAGCAACCATGTGTCCTGGACCGACATTCCCCTGCTTGGCATGCTCACGCCGCTGTCGTTCCTGTCCAAGGCCGAAGTGCGCCACTGGCCGTTGGCCGGTTGGCTGGCGGAAAAAGCCGGCACCCTGTTTATCCGCCGTGGCGGTGGTGACGGCCAGCGTCTGTCCCAGCAGATCGGCCACCAACTGAGCCTGCAACGGCCACTGCTGATCTTTCCGGAAGGCACCACCACCGACGGCCGCGCCCTGCGCACCTTCCATGGCCGGCTGCTGGCCGGCGCCATCGACCAGGGCGCACCGGTGCAACCAGTGGCGATCCAGTACCTGCGCGAGGGTCAACCGGACCCGATCGCGCCGTTCATCGGTGACGATGACTTGGTATCTCATTTGATGCGCTTGTTCCGCGAGCCACGAGGTGAAGTGATCATCCAGTTGCTCGAGCCGATCCCCAGCCTAGGCAAGGAGCGGGCCGTGCTGGCGTTCCAGGCGCAGCAGGCGGTTCACCTGGCGCTGTATGGGGCCGATGAGCCTGAAACGGCGCCGCGGCGGCAAGCGAAGGCCGCCTGAGCCTTGTGGCAGCTCGATCGGCCTTTTCGCGGGTGAACCCGCTCCTACAGGTCCAGCGGCGGCAGTCAGAGCAGCGGAAAACCTGTGGGAGCGGGTTTACCCGCGAAAAGGCCCGCACCGTCGTATGAACGTTCACCTACTCGCCAGCGCAAAAGCCTGCAACTGCGGATAGAACTCACGAAAATCCGCCAGCAGCGGCTCGTACAACGTCTCCAACTCCCCCATCACCCCGTCCATGCCTTCAGGCCGTGACAACCGCCGGGCAATACCTCTGAACACCTGCTCCAGCGTGTCGAAATCCCCATAGGCGCCCAACCAGTCGTCCGCGGCCATGAACGGCGCGATATGCGCCAGCCGCCCGGGCAGTGCCGGCTCGGCAAGCAGGACGCGGTAGAAATCTCCGGTGAAGGCACTGAGCGGCTGTTCGGCGTAATCCTCCCAGTGCCGCGCCAGGCAATGGTCGAAGAACACATCCAGGACGATCCCGGCAAAACGTCGCCGTTCACGGGGGAAGCGCGCCAGTGCCGCCAGTACCAGCGGGTGGCTGTCGGTATAGCTGTCGATGTGACGATGCAGGCGGATCGAGGCCTCGAGGGCTGGCGGGAAACGCCCTTGCAGCGAGCCTTTGACGAAATCGCCATAGAGGCTGCCGAGCAGTTGTTGCGGCTCATGACCGCCAAGGTGCAGGTGTGCGAGGTAGTTCATGGCGCCCAGTCTAGCACTCGCGCCACCCATATCGTTATAACGCGATATAGCGATTCGCGCTCAGTTCAGAACCTCTTCATATTTGTATATCGCGAAATACCGATTTATATTTCGCTCCATCGCGATATAACGCTACACACCACGAGTCCCACCATGCCTCTTGATCTCGACGAAATAATAAAAGCCCTCTCCCACCCGGTACGGCGAGAAATCCTCACCTGGCTGAAGGACCCGGCCGCGCAGTTCCCTGACCAGCAACACAGCACCGAATACGGCGTCTGTGCCGGGCAGATCGACCAACGCTGCGGCCTGTCGCAGTCGACCGTCTCCGCCCACCTGGCCACCTTGCAGCGCGCCGGCCTTATCAGCAGCCAGAAGATCGGCCAGTGGCACTTCTTCAAACGCAACGAGGACACCATCCGGGCGTTCCTCCAGCAGATGAGCCAAGAGCTCTGACAAGGACCTTGCAATGCCTCTTTCCCTGATGATCCTGGCGCTCAGCGCCTTCGCCATCGGCACCACCGAGTTCGTCATCATGGGCCTGCTGCCTGATGTGGCGCAGGACCTGGGCGTGACCATCCCCGGTGCCGGCTGGCTGGTGACCGGCTACGCCCTGGGCGTGGCCATCGGCGCACCGTTCATGGCCCTGGCCACCGCGCGCCTGCCACGTAAGGCCGCACTGGTGACGCTGATGGGCGTGTTCATCGTCGGCAACCTGCTGTGCGCGGTCGCCGCGGACTATGACCTGCTGATGTTCGCCCGGGTGGTGACCGCCCTGTGCCACGGAGCGTTCTTCGGCATCGGCTCGGTGGTCGCCGCAAGCCTGGTACCGGCCAACCGCCGCGCCTCGGCCGTGGCATTGATGTTCACCGGTCTGACCCTGGCCAATGTACTCGGCGTGCCCTTGGGTACCGCCCTGGGCCAGGCCGCCGGCTGGCGCTCGACCTTCTGGGCCGTCACCGCCATCGGTGTGATCGCGTTGATCGGCCTGGTGCGCTACCTGCCGCTGCAGCGCCAGGAAGAGAAAGTCGACATGCGCGCCGAGCTGGGCGCCCTCAAAGGGGCTGGCATCTGGCTATCGCTGAGCATGACTGTGCTGTTCTCGGCCTCGATGTTCGCCCTGTTCACCTACGTGGCGCCCCTGCTTGGCGATGTCACCGGCGTATCGCCGCGGGGCGTCACCTGGACCTTGCTGTTGATCGGCCTGGGCCTGACCGTGGGCAACATCCTCGGCGGCAAGCTCGCCGACCGCCGCCTGGGGGCCACCCTGGTGGGTGTGTTCGCCGCCATGGCAGTGGTGTCCACGGCCCTGAGCTGGACCAGCACGGCCCTGGTGCCTGCCGAGATCACCCTGTTCCTCTGGGCCACCGCCGCCTTTGCCGCCGTGCCTGCCCTGCAGGTCAACGTGGTGACCTACGGCAAGGCCGCACCCAACCTGGTTTCGACCCTGAACATCGGCGCCTTCAACCTGGGCAACGCCCTGGGCGCCTGGGTCGGCGGCAGCGTCATCGCCCACGGCTTCGGCCTGACCCGCGTGCCCTTGGCCGCGGCGGCCCTGGCGGTCCTGGCGCTGATCATCACCTTGATTACCTTCAGCCAGCGCGGCGGCAATGCCGAACTGGCCACCGCTTCCAACTGACCCACGCGAGGCTACGCCAATGACCACGCTTTTCGATCCGATCACCCTGGGCGACCTGCAGCTGCCCAACCGCATCATCATGGCCCCGCTGACCCGGTGCCGCGCCGACGAAGGCCGGGTGCCCAACGCCCTGATGGCCGAGTACTACGTGCAGCGCGCCAGCGCCGGGCTGATCCTCAGTGAAGCCACCTCGGTGACGCCCATGGGCGTCGGCTACCCCGACACTCCCGGCATCTGGTCCGACGAACAGGTGCGCGGCTGGACCAATGTCACCAAGGCCGTGCACGGGGCTGGCGGGCGTATCTTCCTGCAGCTGTGGCACGTGGGACGTATCTCCCACGCCAACTACCTCAACGGCGAGCTGCCGGTGGCCCCGAGTGCGATCCAGCCCAAAGGCCACGTCAGCCTGATCCGCCCGATCACTGAGTACCCAACGCCGCGCGCCCTGGAAACCGAAGAGATCGCCGACATCGTCGAGGCCTACCGCACCGGTGCCGAGAATGCCAAGGCTGCCGGTTTCGATGGCGTGGAGATCCACGGCGCCAACGGCTACCTGCTCGACCAGTTCCTGCAAAGCAGCACCAACCAGCGCACCGACCGCTATGGCGGCTCTCTGGAAAACCGTGCGCGTCTGCTGCTGGAAGTGACCGACGCAGCGATCGATGTATGGGGCGCCAACCGTGTAGGCGTGCACCTGGCGCCACGGGCCGATGCCCATGACATGGGCGATGCCGACCGTGCCGAGACCTTCAGCTATGTCGCTCGGGAGCTGGGCAAGCGCGGCATCGCGTTCATCTGCTCGCGGGAGAAGGAAGCCGACGACAGCATCGGTCCACTGATCAAGGAAGCGTTCGGTGGCCCGTACATCGTCAACGAGCGGTTCGACAAAACCAGCGCCAATGCGGCACTGGCCAGCGGCAAGGCCGACGCAGTGGCCTTCGGCATCCCGTTCATCGCCAACCCCGACCTGCCCGCCCGTCTGGCCGCCGATGCGCCGCTGAACGAGCCGCATCCGGAGACCTTCTACGCCAAGGGGCCGGTGGGCTACATCGATTATCCGCGGATGTGATTCAAACGCCTGGGGCCGCCTTGCGGCCCTTTCGCGATACAAGGCCCCTCCTGCATGTATCGCGAGGGGCTGTCAGGGCCGGGCGTTGATCTGCTGCTGCAGGTTCTGGATCTGGCTCTGCAAAGTATTGAGGTTGCGGGTCACCTGGCTGCGGAAGGCATCGAACTCCTGCACCGAGGCGCCACCGGCGCTGGGTGCCGGGCGGTTGTCGATCTGGCTCTTGAGCACCAGTACATCCTGTTCCAGGCTTTCGATCGCCGCACTCGGGTTGCCCTGTTTCTTCAGGCTCGCCACTTCGCTGCTCAGGTTCTTGAGCTGACCGTCGAGCTTGCCGCCGTCCAGCTGGCCGGACTTGAGCGCGGCCAACTCGCCATTCACCGCCTTGAGCTGCGCCTGCAACTGGCTCTGAAGCTCCGCCACAGCCTTTTGCTGTTCACGGGTATCGGCCAGCACCTGCTCCAGACGTTTGCCCAGATCACCTGCCTGGCCCGCCACGCCTTGCTGCTGCTTGCTCTGCTCGGCCAGGCTCGCCTTCAGTTGGCGGATTTGCAGTTTCAGGGCCTCGCTGCCGGTGTTGACGCTGGACTCGCTGGCGTCGACCTTGCCGCTGATCGCCTGCAGACGGCCGGCCGCTTCCTCGCTGATCCGGGCGAAGCTCTCCTGGGTCGCCACCAACTGCTGCTCCATCAGCGAGATCTGCTGAAAACTCCACCATCCCAGGCCCGCCAAGGCGATGACCGAGGCCCCCAGCAGTGCCCACAACGGGCCCGTGCTGGCCGGACGCACGGCCTTGCGTCGGCTCTGCGCCACGTGCGCCGGGAGCAGTTCATCATCATCCGGGGTACCGGCACGCAGGGTCGGCACGTCGTCGAAATCGTCGAAGGGGTCATTACGCATGGAGGCTTTCAACCACAGTAATAGCAAAGAGGCATGAGTATAAACCGCCTAAGCGGCGCACTGATGACCATTATCCGCGCCCGGGGTTCACTGCTGGCCGGGCACGTTCTTCCACCAGGCGCAGAATTCATCCAGCGCGGTCCACAGGCTGACCTTGGGCCGGTAGTCCAGGTGTTGCCGCGCGCGGCTGATATCCAGGGTGAAATCCTTGCTCATCATCTGCGCGCCCAGGCGCGACAGGGCCGGTTGTGGGCGGCCAGGCCACAGCAGGCAGGCGGCTTCGTTCAATGCGCCCAGGCTGTAGGCCAGGCCATAGCCACGGTAGCGGGTGACCTGGGGCAGTTGCATCTGGCGCATCACGTAATTGATCACATCCCACAGCGGCAGCGGCTGGCCGTTGCTGATGTTGTAGGCCTGGCCAAGCGCCTGTTCGTCGGCGAACAGGGCGCCGAGCAAGGCTTCGTTGAGGTTGTGCACACTGGTGAAGTCGACCTTGTTCAGGCCATTGCCGATGATCGCCAGGCGACGTTTGCGCTGCAGTTGCATCAGCCTCGGAAAGAACGCCGCATCGCCCGCGCCGGTGACCCGCTGCGGCCGCAAGGCCAGCACCTCCAGGCCGAACTCCTGGGCGCCGAAGACCTTCTGTTCGGCCAGACGCTTGGTGGTCGCGTAGTGGTCATGAAAGCGACGAGGCAACGGCTCCTCACGAATGTCCAGGCGCGCGGAGCCATTGAAGTACACCGACGGCGACGACAGGTGCACCAGGCGCCGCACGTGTTCCTTCAAACACCCTTCGACCACGTTCTCGGTGACCACCACGTTGCCCTGGTGAAAATCCTGGTAACGGCCCCAGTGGCCGGTGGCGCCAGCGCAATGGACCACGGCATCGACACCCTGGCACAGCCGCCGGGCCAGTTCGGCATCGCTTAGGTCGCCAGGGATGAACTGGGCCCCGCGCTTGACCAGGTGCTCCACGCCGTCGGCGCGCCGGCCATTGACCCGCACCTCCAGGCCCTGCTCCAGGGCAAAGCGCGCAAAGCGCCCGCCGATGAAGCCGCTCGCACCGGTGACCAGAATTCGCATGTAACACTCCGCCTTGCCAGATTACAGATGCAGCTGACGTCGCCCGCGCCTACAAGGGCACCAGCCAGCTCGATGCGGTCTGACGCAGGTGCTCGGTCAACTGAGCGAGCAACTGCCCGCCATTGCGCCAATGATGCCAGTACAACGGCACATCGATGGGGGTATCGGTGCAGATTTCCACCAGCTGGCCGCTGGCCAGTTGCTCGCGGGCCTGCAGCTCAGGCACCAAGCCCCAGCCCACACCAGCCTCGGTCATACGCAGAAAACCTTCGGATGAAGGGCACAGGTGGTACAGGAAACTGCCCTCGATCCCCAGCGAAGCCAGGTAGCGGTGCTGCAGGAAATCATCCGGGCCGTACACAACGGCGGGGATGCGTGCCAGGCGACGCGCCTCGAAGCCCTGGGCAAAATGCCGCGCCATGAACGCAGGGCTTGCCAACGCCCGGTAGCGCATGGCCCCCAACAGCAGGCTGCGCGCGCCGGCCACCGGCCGCTCGCTGCCACACAGACAGGCCGCCACTTCGCCCGCGCGCATGCGCTTGAGACCGACCTCCTGGTCTTCGACCACCAGGTCGAGCAAGACCTGCTGCCCCGCGCAGAAGTCCCCCACCGCACCGGCCCACCACGTCGCCAGGCTGTCGGCATTGAGGGCAATGCGCAGGCGCTCGGGCAGGCCTTCTTCATCCAGTGCCGGCACCTGACGCTGCAGGTCACGTTCGAGCAGGCGTACCTGCTGCACGTGGTTGAGCAACTGTCGGCCCACCTCAGTGGGGCTTGGGGGTGTGGCCCGCACCAGCACGGGCTGGCCGACCCGCGCCTCGAGCAGCTTGATGCGTTGGGAAATGGCCGATTGCGACAGGCCCAGAACCTGGGCGGCACGTTCGAAACCGCCTTGTTCGATGACGGCAGCGAGGGCGGCGAGCAGCTTGTAGTCGAACATCGATTTCTCTAATGCCAGATCAGCTTTATTTGTTTTTCTTATACAGGGCATTTCCTCACAATGGCCAGCATCTTCTTTGGCAATCAACGCCGACGCTTCGTCGGCGTCAGTGGAGTGTTCCTGTTATGTGGCAAAGCTATCTGAACGGCATGCTGGTGGCCTTCGGCCTGATCATGGCCATCGGCGCACAGAATGCCTTCGTCCTGGCCCAGAGCCTGCGGCGCGAGCATCACCTGCCGGTGGCCGCGCTGTGCATCGTCTGCGATGCCATTCTGGTGGCCGCCGGGGTATTCGGCCTGGCCACGGTGCTGGCCCACAACCCCACCCTGCTGGCGGTCGCGCGCTGGGGTGGCGCGGTGTTCTTGATCTGGTACGGCGCCAAGGCACTGCGCAGCGCGTGCTCCAAGCAGAGCCTGCAACATCAGGAAGGCCAGGGCATGCGTTCGCGCCGCGCAGTGCTGCTCAGCGCCCTGGCAGTGACCCTGCTCAACCCGCACGTCTACCTCGACACCGTCCTGCTGATCGGCTCGCTGGGGGCCCAACAGACCGTGCCGGGCGCCTACGTCGCCGGTGCCGCCAGTGCCTCGCTGGTGTGGTTCTCGACCCTCGCCCTGGGCGCGGCCTGGCTCGCGCCCTGGCTGGCCCGCCCGACTACTTGGCGCCTGCTGGACCTGATGGTAGCGGTGATGATGTTCGCCGTGGCCGCCCAATTGATCTTCACCTGACAGCAGCATCGCCCATCCGTCAGCCAGGTTTGAGCACATGGGAACCTCTATTCCCTATGTTTGTTGCGTGGTTATGCGCAAGGGCCGGTGCTATGATCCAGCCCTTGCGTCGCAAAGCGTGCCAAACGCGCTGACGCACATCGGGCCGCCCGTGATCGGCCTTGCGCAAACCGCGAACAGACCTGAATCAGGAGATCCACCATGGCTTTTGAATTGCCGCCGCTGCCGTACGCCCACGATGCCCTGCAGCCGCACATCTCCAAGGAAACCCTGGAGTATCACCACGACAAGCACCACAACACCTATGTCGTGAACCTGAACAACCTGGTCCCAGGCACCGAATTCGAGGGCAAGTCCCTGGAAGACATCGTCAAGACCTCCTCGGGTGGCATCTTCAACAACGCCGCTCAAGTCTGGAACCACACCTTCTACTGGAACTGCCTGTCGCCAAACGGCGGCGGCCAGCCGACCGGCGCCCTGGCCGATGCCATCACCAAGGCTTTCGGTTCCTTCGACAAGTTCAAGGAAGAGTTCACCAAGACTTCCGTCGGCACCTTCGGTTCCGGCTGGGGCTGGCTGGTGAAGAAGGCCGACGGTTCCCTGGCCCTGGCCAGCACCATCGGCGCCGGCTGCCCGCTGACCAGCGGCGACACCCCGCTGCTGACCTGCGACGTCTGGGAGCACGCCTACTACATCGACTACCGCAACCTGCGTCCTAAGTACGTCGAGGCGTTCTGGAACCTGGTCAACTGGGCCTTCGTGGCCGAGCAGTTCGAAGGCAAGACCTTCAAGGCCTGATGCCTGGGTAACCTTCGATCCAAGAAATCCGACGCTCAGGCGTCGGATTTTTTTTGCACAGGATTTGCCAACGGCGCGCCTTGCACGTAAACCCGCTTCGCCGTCGCTTGCCCCCACCCGATAGCGCGCTAACATCAATCATCTGGAAAGTTGATACAGCGCACTCAAGTCGCCAGTCCTTACAACCGATATATTGCCAACGACAGGATGAATGACGGCCATCACCTGCCGCGACAATCGGTCGATAGTGTATTGCCAAGGGTAATGGCAAAATAATGGCGCGCGCATGGATTAAGGAAACCCCATTGAAGCTGGAATTTCGGAACAGCTTGTCGGTCAAGTTGCTCAGGGTCGTGCTGCTCTCGGCGCTGGCTGTCGGCGTCGTCCTCAGCTGTGCGCAGATCGTCTATGACGCCTACAAGACTCGTCAGTCCGTCAACCACGACGCCCAACGCATCCTCGACATGTTCCGAGACCCTTCTACCCAGGCGGTCTACAGCCTTGACCGGGAGATGGGCATGCAGGTCATGGAAGGCCTGTTCCAGGATGCTTCCGTGCGCGCGGCTTCCATCGGCCACCCTAACGAAACCATGCTCGCGGAAAAGTCCCGCCCGCTGCAGGACATGCCTGCGCGCTGGCTCACCGACCTGATCCTCGGCCAGGAACGCACCTTCACCACCCAACTGGTCGGCCGCGGCCCCTACAGCGAATACTACGGTGACCTGAGCATCACCTTGGACACCGCCACCTATGGCGAAGGCTTTCTGATCAACGCGGTGATCATCTTCATCTCCGGCGTGCTACGCGCGCTGGCGATGGGTCTGGTGTTGTACCTGGTCTATCACTGGCTGCTGACCAAGCCGTTGTCCAAGCTCATCGAGCACCTCACCCAGATCAATCCCGACCGCCCCAGCCAGCACGAGATCCCGCTGCTCAAAGGCCACGAGAAGAACGAGCTGGGGCTGTGGGTCAACACCGCCAACCAGTTGCTGGCCTCCATCGAACGCAACACCCACCTGCGTCACGAGGCCGAGAACAGCCTGCAACGCATGGCCCAGTACGACTTCCTCACCGGACTGCCCAACCGCCAGCAGTTGCAACAGCAACTGGACAAGATCCTCGTCGATGGCGGCCGCCTGCAGCGCCGGGTCGCGGTGCTGTGCGTGGGCCTGGATGACTTCAAGGGCATCAACGAGCAATTCAGCTATCAGGTCGGCGACCAACTGCTGCTGGCCCTGGCCGATCGCCTGCGCGCCCATAGCGGCCGCCTCGGCGCCCTGGCGCGGCTCGGTGGCGACCAGTTCGCCCTGGTCCAGGCCGACATCGAACAACCCTACGAGGCCGCCGAGCTTGCCCAGAGCATCCTCGACGACCTGGAAATGCCCTTCCCGCTGGATCACCAGAACATCCGCCTGCGCGCCACCATCGGCATCACCTTGTTCCCCGAAGATGGCGACAGCACCGAAAAACTGCTGCAAAAAGCCGAGCAGACCATGACCTTGGCCAAGGCCCGCTCCCGCAACCGCTACCAGTTCTATATCGCCAGCGTCGACAGCGAGATGCGCCGGCGCCGCGAGCTGGAAAAGGACCTGCGCGAAGCCCTGCCGCGCAACCAGCTGTACCTGGTGTACCAACCCCAGATCAGCTACCGCGATCATCGCGTGGTCGGCGTCGAGGCCCTGCTGCGCTGGCAGCACCCGGAACTGGGCATGGTGCCGCCCGATCAGTTCATCCCCCTGGCCGAGCAGAACGGCAGCATCATCGGCATTGGCGAGTGGGTGCTCGACCAGGCCTGCCGCCAATTGCGCGAATGGCACGACCTGGGCTTCAGCGACCTGCGCATGGCCGTCAACCTGTCCACCGTGCAGTTGCACCACAGCGAATTGCCACGGGTGGTCAACAACCTGTTGCAGATCTACCGCCTGCCACCGCGCAGCCTGGAGCTGGAGGTGACCGAGACCGGCCTGATGGAAGACATCAGCACCGCCGCCCAGCACTTGCTGAGCCTGCGTCGCTCCGGGGCGCTGATCGCCATCGATGACTTCGGGACCGGCTACTCCTCGCTCAGCTACCTGAAGTCCTTGCCGCTGGACAAGATCAAGATCGACAAGAGCTTCGTCCAGGACCTGCTGGACGACGATGACGACGCCACCATCGTCCGGGCCGTCATCCAGCTGGGCAAGAGCCTGGGCATGCAGGTGATCGCCGAAGGCGTGGAAACCGCCGAGCAGGAAGCCTACATCATCGCCCAGGGCTGCCATGAGGGGCAGGGCTATCACTACAGCAAGCCGCTGTCGGCTCGCGAACTGACGGCATTCCTCAAACACGCGCAGCGCAACCAAGTCACGGCGTTCTGACCCCACCACCACGCGATTGCGAAAGCGACCCTTGCGCATCAATCGCGCACATGCCCCTTTACACAAAATGCAAATCTTTCGCATTATGTTGCGGTTTCGCAGGCCACACTGTCCAACCACACGACGCAGGATACCTACAATGATTCGAATGCCTCTGGCCTCCGCCAGTCTGCTGGCCATCGCCATCGCCCTCGCCGGTTGCGGTGAGAGCAAGGATGACAAGGCTGCCGCGCCGCAAGCCCAGGCACCGGCTGCCGCCAGCGCTACCGCAGCGCCCGGGGCTGTCGACGAAGCGGCCGGCAAGGCCGTGGTCAAGCACTACGCCGAGATGGTCCATGCCGTCTACAGCGACTCGCTGAGCACCGCCAAGACCCTGCAGACTGCCATCGACGCGTTCCTGGCCAAGCCCAACGACCAGACCCTGAAGGCTGCGAAAGACGCCTGGGCCGCTGCCCGCGTGCCGTACCTGCAGAGCGAAGTGTTCCGCTTCGGCAACACCATCATCGACGACTGGGAAGGCCAGGTGAACGCATGGCCCCTGGACGAAGGCCTGATCGACTACGTCGACAAGAGCTACGAGCACGCCCTGGGCAACCCGGCGGCCAGCGCCAACATCATCGCCAACACCGAGGTACAGGTCGGCGAAGAGAAGGTCGATGTCAAGGACATCACGCCAGAGAAGCTGGCCAGCCTGAACGAGCTGGGCGGCTCCGAGGCCAACGTCGCCACCGGCTACCATGCCATCGAATTCCTGCTCTGGGGCCAGGACCTCAACGGTACCGGCCCAGGCGCTGGCAACCGCCCGGCTTCGGACTACCTGGAAGGCCAAGGAGCCACCGGCGGTCACAACGAGCGCCGTCGTGCCTACCTGAAGGCCGTGACCCAACTGCTGGTCCAGGACCTGGAAGAAATGGTCGCCAACTGGGCGCCTAACGTCAGCGACAACTACCGCGCCAAGCTGGAAGCCGAGCCAGTGGCCGATGGCCTGCGCAAGATGCTGTTCGGCATGGGCAGCCTGTCGCTGGGCGAACTGGCCGGTGAGCGCATGAAGGTCTCTCTGGAAGCCAACTCGCCAGAAGACGAACAAGACTGCTTCAGCGACAACACCCACTACTCGCACTTCTACGACGCCAAGGGCATCCGCAACGTCTACCTGGGCGAGTACACCCGCGCCGACGGCTCCAAGCTGACCGGTCCGAGCTTGTCGGAGCTGGTAGCCAAGGTCGATCCGGCCACCGACGCCACCCTCAAGGCGGACCTGGAAGCCACCGAGGCGAAGATCCAGGTCATGGTCGATCACGCGCTCAAAGGCGAGCATTACGACCAACTGATCGCTGCCGACAACGCTGCCGGCAACCAGATCGTGCGTGACGCCATCGCCTCCCTGGTCAAGCAGACCGGCGCGATCGAGCAGGCCGCTGGCAAGCTGGGCATCGCCAACCTGAACCCGGACACCGCCGATCACGAGTTCTGATCCTTAAAGCAGTGGTTCGACAGAGGCGGCCTTTGGGCCGCCTTTTTCTTGACCGCGAAAAATCCATGCCGCAGACCCGAGCCAACGAAAACCTGACACCGATTTCATCAAGGCAATTGCAAATTGCTCTTATTCAAATTCCGTCACCCTGCTAAGCTTGCACGCCGGTTTTTTAGCACTCACCCAGGATCCTCGATGCCCGCGTCGCTGCTCCGACTCTCCCCCCTGCTACTGGTCGCCGCCCTGGCCGCCTGTGATGACGCCCCGCGTTTCACCCAGGCCGAGCCCGACGAAGCCCTGTCCGCAGGCAAGGCCACCGTGCAGCGCAGCGACCGCAACGCGTTTTCCCTGCCGTCAGCCAACCTGTCGCCGCAGCGGCGCCTGGACTTCAGCGTCGGCAACAGCTTCTTCCGCAATCCCTGGGTGATTGCTCCCTCCACCACCACCGCCCGTGACGGCCTGGGCCCGTTGTTCAACACCAACGCCTGCCAGAACTGCCATGTGCGCGATGGGCGCGGCCACCCACCCGAGCCCGACGCCAGCAACGCGGTCTCGATGCTGGTGCGCCTGTCGATTCCCGATCAGCCGCAGTACGCCAAGGAGATCGAACGCCTGGGCGTGGTGCCGGAGCCGGTGTATGGCACGCAACTGCAGGACATGGCCGTCCCCGGCGTGGCGCCGGAGGGCAAGGTGCGGGTGGCGTACACCACCCAGACCGTCACGTTCAAGGACGGCCATACGGTCGAGCTGCGTCGTCCGGCACTGCAGATCACCCAGCTCGGCTATGGGCCGATGCACCCCGAGACCCGTTTCTCCGCCCGGGTGGCACCGCCGATGATCGGCCTGGGGCTGCTCGAAGCGATCCCCGAGGCCGCGATCCTGGCCAACGCCGATCCGGACGACCGCAACGGCGATGGCATCCGTGGGCGCGCCAACCAGGTGTGGGACCAGGCCATGAACAGGACCGTACTCGGTCGCTTCGGCTGGAAGGCCGGGCAGCCCAACGTGAACCAACAGAACGTCCATGCCTTTGCCGGCGACATGGGCCTGACCAGCACCTTGCAACCGGTCGATGACTGTACCCCCGCCCAGCTCGATTGCCTGGCCGCGCCCAACGGCGACGGCGCCGGCGGTGAGAAGGAAGTCAGCGACAACATCCTGCGCCTGGTCACCTTCTACACCCGCAACCTGGGCGTGCCGGCACGTCGCGACGTCGGTGCGCCCCAGGTACTGGCCGGCAAGAATCTGTTTTTCCAGGCTGGCTGCCAGGGCTGCCACACCCCGCAGTTCACCACGGGGCCCGACACCCACGAACCCGAACTGGCCAACCAGGTGATCCGTCCGTACAGCGACCTGCTGCTGCACGACATGGGCCCGGACCTGGCCGACAACCGCAGCGAATTCAAAGCCTCCGGGCAGGACTGGCGTACCCCGCCCCTGTGGGGTATCGGCCTGACCGAAACGGTCAGCGGCCACACCCAGTTCCTGCATGACGGTCGCGCCCGCAACCTGCTCGAAGCCGTGCTCTGGCACGGTGGCGAAGCCGAGGCGGCGCGCAACCATGTACTGACCTTCAATGCCGAGCAACGCACCGCGCTGCTGGCCTTTTTGAACTCACTTTAACGCGCAAGGAGCCGGGCATGTTCCGACCCAAACTGTTGTTCACCAGCCTCGCCGCACTCGCCCTCGGTGCTTGCTCGCCCCAGGACCCACAGGCCGTGACTTCCGCCGCCATCGCCAAACAGGTGATCCTGCCGACCTACAGCCGTTGGGTCGAAGCCGACCGCCAGCTCGCCGCCAGCGCCCTGGCTTACTGCGAAGGCAAGGCGTCCCTCGAAACCGCCCGCACCGACTTCCTCAACGCGCAAAAGGCCTGGGCCGAGCTGCAACCGCTGTTGGTCGGCCCCCTGGCCGAAGGCAACCGCGCCTGGCAAGTGCAGTTCTGGCCAGACAAGAAGAACCTGGTCGGCCGTCAGGTCGAGCAGTTGGTAGCCGGCGACAAGCCTATCGACGCCGAGGCTCTGGGCAAGGCCAGCGTCGTGGTCCGTGGCCTGTCCGCGTACGAGTACATCCTGTTCGACAGCAAGCCGGACGTCGCAACGCCCGAGCAGAAGGCCCGCTACTGCCCGCTGCTGGTGGCCATCGGCGAGCACCAGAAGGCCCTGGCCGAAGAGATCCTCAAAGGCTGGAACAGCACCGATGGCATGCTCTCGCAGATGACCAAGTTCCCCAACCAGCGCTACGCCGACTCCCATGAGGCGATCGCCGACCTGCTGCGTGCCCAGGTCACCGCCCTGGACACCCTGAAGAAAAAACTCGGCGCCCCAATGGGCCGCCAGAGCAAGGGTATTGCCCAGCCACTGCAGGCCGAAGCCTGGCGCAGCCAGTCCTCGCTCAAGAGCCTGGAAGCCAGCCTCAAGGCCGCCCAGGCGGTATGGGTCGGGGTCGACAACCAGGGCCTGCGCGCTCTGCTGGGCAAGGACCAGGCTGCCCTGGCGCAAAAGATCGACGACGCCTACGCCGCCTCGCTCAAGCTGCTGGAGGCCAACCACAAGCCGTTGGGCGAACTGCTGGCCGACGACGCCGGCAAACAGACCCTCGACCAGATCTACGACAGCCTCAACGCCGTCCATCGCCTGCACGAGGGCGACCTGGCCAAGGCGTTGAACATCCAGCTGGGCTTCAACGCCAACGACGGTGACTGATCATGCTGCGACGCCAGGCCCTCAAACTCGGTAGCGTCGTGCTCAGCGCCCTCACCCTGGGCGGCTGGAGCCTGTTTCGCAACAACGGCAGCGAACCTCTGCTGCTCTCGGCGCGCGACGATGGCGACGGTCGGCACTATGCCGTCGGTTACCGGCTGGACGGCACCCAGGTATTCGCCACCCAGGTGGCCCAGCGTTGCCATGACATCATTAACCACCCCCAGCGCCCCATCGCCCTGTTCGTGGCTCGTCGCCCAGGTACCGAAAGCTACCTGATCGACCTGCGTGACGGGCGCCTGCTGCAGACGCTCACCTCGCAAGCGGACCGGCACTTCTACGGCCATGCGGTGATTCACAGGAGCGGCGAATGGCTGTATGCCACCGAGAACGACACCACCGACCCCGGGCGTGGCGTGCTGGGCGTCTACCGCTTCGAGGGCGATCGCGTGGTCCATAGCGGCGAAATCCCTACCCACGGCATCGGCCCGCATCAGGTGTCCTGGCTGCCGGACGGCGAAACCCTGGTGGTGGCCAATGGTGGTATCCGCACCGAGGCCGAGAGCCGCGTGGAAATGAACCTCGATGCCATGGAGCCCAGCCTGGTGCTGATGCGCCGCGACGGCACCCTACTGAGCAAGGAAACCCTCGCCCAGCAGATGAACAGCGTGCGCCACCTGGCCATCGGCAGCGACGGCACCATCGCCGCCTGTCAGCAGTTCATGGGGGAGGCCCACGAGACCGCCGAGCTGCTGGCGATCAAGCGCCCGGGCGAGCCATTCAAGGCCTTCCCCGTGCCTGAGCGTCAGCTGCAGTCGATGGCCCAGTACACCGCCAGCGTCGCCATCCACAGCGACCTGCGCCTGGTGGCGTTGACCGCACCGCGGGCCAACCGCCTGTTCATCTGGGACCTGGACAGCGGCGCAGTCAGGCTCGACGCACCGATGCCGGACTGCGCAGGCGTGGGCGCGGTGAAAGACGGTTTTGTGGTCACCTCCGGTCAAGGGCGTTGCCGGTTCTACGATTGCCGCAAGGCCGAGCTGGTCGGCCAGCCGATGAACCTGCCGTCCGGGTTCTGGGACAACCACCTGCACCTGGCCTGAACCACGGGGCTGCGTTGCAGCCCCGATGGACTTAACTGACCGCCAGGTCTATTCGCCCTTTCCTCATCGTCTGAAAACAGGCAATACTTCCTTCATCCGCACGTGGGCAGGATCGCCCGTTGTCGTGCCATACGAACAACACTATCCAAGGAACCGGACTATGCTGCGCCGCCGCATGCTGATCATGTTGGCCGTGGTCCTGCTGATCGTACTGACCCTGGGTGGCATCAAGGCGTTCTCGATCTACAAGCAGATCCAGATGTTCTCCGCACCGAAACCACCGGTCAGCGTAGCTGCGGCGGTGGCTGAACAGCGCCAGTGGCAGGAGCGCCTGCCGGCGGTCGGCAGTCTCAAGGCGTTCCAGGGCGTGGAGTTGAGCCTGGAAGTGGCCGGCACGGTCAAGTCGCTGCACTTCGAGTCGGGCCAGAAGGTCAAGGCCGGCCAGCTTCTGCTGCAACTGGACCATGACCAGGAGACCGCGCTGCTGGGCACCGCACAGGCCGACCTGGGCCTGGCCAAGGTGGATTTCGGCCGAGGCAGCCAATTGGTCGGCGATTCGGCGATCTCCCGCGGCGAGTTCGATCGCCTTACCGCCCAGTACCGACGCAACCAGGCGGTGGTCGACCAGCTCAAGGCCTCCCTGGCCAAGAAAAGCATCAGCGCTCCCTTCAGCGGCACCATCGGCATCCGCCAAGTGGACGTGGGCGACTACCTGGCCAGCGGCACGGTGATCGCCACCCTGCAGGACCTCTCCAGCCTCTACGTCGACTTCAACGTGCCCGAGCAGGCCCTGCCGCAGTTGAGCCTCGGCCAGCAGGTGCTGGTGCAGGTGGCGGCCTATCCGGGTCAGACCTTCCCCGCCAGCCTGAGCGCCATCAACCCCAAGGTCGAGGAAAGCACCCGCAACCTGCTGCTACGCGCCACCCTGGCCAATCCCGATGGAAAATTGCTGCCAGGCATGTTCGCCAGCCTACTGGTGCTGCTGCCTGACCCTCACCCTCAGGTAGTGGTCCCGGAAAGCGCCATTACCTACACGCTCTATGGCAATTCGGTGTACGTGGTGGCCGAGAAGAAAGACAAGAGCGGTCAGGTGGAAAAGACCACCGACGGCCAGCCGCAACTGGTCGCCGAACAGCGCACGGTCAAGACCGGCGAACGTCGCGATGGTCTGGTGGTGGTGGGCGAAGGCCTCAAGGCCGGCGAACAGGTGGTGACTGCCGGCCAGCTGAAGCTCACCCCTGGCGCGGCCATCCGCATCAGCGCGGACAAAGCCCTCCAGCTGGACGGCCAGCGCGCCCCCGGCGCCGACTGATCAGGAGGCTGGCATGGCGTTCACCGACCCGTTCATCCGCCGCCCCGTCCTGGCCAGCGTGGTCAGCCTGTTGATCCTGCTGCTGGGTTTCCAGGCCTGGAGCAAGCTGCAGATCCGCCAGTATCCGCAAATGGAAAACGCCCTGATCACGGTGACCACCGCCTACCCCGGCGCCAACGCCGAGACCATCCAAGGCTACATCACCCAGCCCCTGCAACAGAGCCTGGCCAGCGCCGAGGGTATCGACTACATGACCTCGGTGAGTCGCCAGAACTTCTCGGTGATCTCAATCTACGCACGCATCGGTGCCGACACCGACCGCCTGTTCACCCAACTGCTGGCCAAGGCCAACGAGGTGCGCAACAAGCTGCCACAGGACGCCGAGGACCCGGTGCTGAGCAAGGAGGCCGCCGACGCCTCGGCGCTGATGTACATCAGCTTCTACAGCCAGCAAATGAGCAACCCGCAAATCACCGACTACCTCTCGCGGGTTATCCAGCCCAAGCTGGCCACTTTGCCAGGCATGGCCGAGGCGGAAATCCTCGGCAACCAGGTGTTCGCCATGCGCATCTGGCTGGACCCTGTGAAGCTGGCGGGCTTTGGCCTTGCGGCCACCGACGTGACCAACGCGGTGCGCCGCTATAACTTTCTCTCCGCCGCCGGCGAAGTGAAGGGCGAATACGTGGTCACCAGCATCAACGCCACCACCGAGCTCAAATCCGCCGAGGCATTCGCCAAGCTGCCGCTCAAGACCGTTGGCGACAGGCGCGTGCTGCTGGGCGATGTAGCCCGGGTGGAAATGGGCGCGGAGAACTACGACACGGTCAGTTCCTTCGATGGCACGCCCTCGGTGTACATCGGCATCAAGGCCACGCCCGCCGCCAACCCGCTGGAAGTGATCAAGGAAGTGCGCCGGATCATGCCGACGCTGGAAGCGGAGCTGCCCTCGAACCTCAAGGTCTCCATCGCCTATGACGCCACCTTGTTCATCCAGGCCTCCATCGACGAGGTGATCAAGACCCTCGGCGAGGCCGTGCTGATCGTCATCGTCGTGGTGTTCCTGTTCCTCGGCGCCCTGCGCTCGGTGCTCATCCCGGTGGTGACCATTCCACTGTCAATGATCGGCGTGCTGTTCTTCATGCAAATGATGGGCTATTCGCTGAACCTGCTGACCTTGCTGGCCATGGTGCTGGCGATCGGCCTGGTGGTGGATGATGCCATTGTCGTGGTGGAGAACATCCACCGGCACATGGAAGAAGGCAAGACGCCCTTCGAGGCCGCGCTGGAAGGCGCCCGGGAGATCGCCATGCCGGTGGTGTCGATGACCATCACCCTGGCGGCGGTCTATGCCCCCATCGGTTTTCTCACGGGCCTGACCGGCGCGCTGTTCAAGGAGTTCGCCTTGACCCTGGCTGGCGCAGTGGTCATCTCCGGCATCGTCGCCCTGACCCTGTCGCCGATGATGTGCGCCCTGCTGCTGCGCCACGAAGAGAACCCCAGCGGCCTGGCCCATCGCCTGGACGTGCTGTTCGACGGTCTCAAGGTCCGTTACCAGCGCCTGCTGCACGCCACCCTGAACAGCCGGCCGGTGGTGCTGGTGTTCGCCGTGATCGTCCTGTGCCTGATTCCCGTACTCCTGATGTTCACCCACAACGAACTGGCCCCGGATGAGGACCAGGGGGTGATCTTCATGATGAGCAACGCGCCCCAGACCGCCAACCTGGACTACCTCAACGCCTACACCGATGAGTTCACGCCGCTGTTCAAGACGTTCCCCGAATACTACTCATCGTTCCAGATCAATGGTTTCAACGGCGTGCAGAGCGGCATCGGCGGCTTCCTGCTCAAGCCCTGGAACGAACGCGAGCGCACCCAGATGGAGCTGTTGCCGCTGGTGCAGGCAAAGCTTGAGCAGATCGGCGGCCTGCAGATCTTCGGTTTCAACCTGCCGTCGCTGCCCGGCACGGGCGAAGGCCTGCCGTTCCAGTTCGTGATCAATACCGCAGGCGATTACCCTGCCCTGCTGGACGTGGCCCAGCGGATCAAGGCGCGCGCCCAGGCGTCGGGCAAGTTCGCCTTCCTCGACATCGACCTGGCGTTCGACAAGCCCGAGGTGGTGGTGGACATCGACCGGGCCAAGGCCGCGCAGATGGGCGTGTCCATGGATGATCTGGGCGGTACTCTGGCCACGCTGCTGGGCGAGGGGGAAATCAACCGATTCACCCTCGAAGGACGCAGCTACAAAGTCATCGCCCAAGTCGAGCGGCCCTATCGAGACAACGCCGGCTGGCTCAGCAACTACTACGTGAAGAACGATCAGGACCAACTGCTGCCCCTGTCGACCCTGATCACCGTCAGCGACCGCGCCCGGCCCCGACAGCTCAATCAGTTCCAGCAGCTTAACTCGGCGATCATCCAGGGCTTTCCACTGGTCAGCGTCGGCGAGGCGCTGCAGACCGTACAGGCGATCGCCCACGAGGAGGCGCCGGAAGGCTTCTCGTTCGACTATGCCGGTACCGCACGGCAGTTCGTCCAGGAAGGCAGTGCGCTGTGGGTCACCTTTGGCCTGGCGCTGGCGATCATCTTCCTGGTGCTGGCGGCGCAGTTCGAGAGTTTCAGGGACCCGCTGGTGATCCTGGTCACGGTGCCCCTCTCCATCTGCGGGGCATTGCTGCCGCTGTTCCTCGGGGTCTCGAGCATGAACATCTACACCCAGGTGGGGCTGGTGACGCTGATCGGCCTGATCAGCAAGCACGGCATCCTGATCGTCGAGTTCGCCAATCAGTTGCGCGAGCGCATGGGCGTGGATGCGCGCGAGGCCATTGAAGTGGCCGCCGCCATACGCCTACGGCCGGTGCTGATGACCACGGCCGCCATGGTGTTCGGCATGGTGCCGCTGATCCTGGCCACCGGGGCTGGTGCGGTCAGCCGCTTCGACATCGGCATGGTGATCGCCACAGGCATGTCGATCGGCACGCTGTTCACCCTGTTCGTGTTGCCGAGCATCTATACGCTGCTGGCGCACAGGAGCGCAGTGAAGGCTTGAGGCAGCGCTGCCCTCTTCGCGGGTAAACCCGCTCCTACAACACCCGTGTCGATTCGTAAGGCATCGCCGAACCTTTCCTACTACTGGCGCACGTTGCTCTCAAGGGCACCGCCGAACCTGTGGGAGCGGGTTTACCCGCGAAGCGGTCAACACAAAATCGGCGGACATAAAAACGCCAGGGGCCCTTCATTGGGCCCCTGGCGTTTGTCCATCACGCGCTCGATCAACCGAACGGTCGCAGCCCTTGGCGCATACCGAACAGGAACAACAACAGGTCATGATCCGGCTGGACCGTGCTCTGCTGCTTCACTTCGTGGGGCACCGCGCACAGGCCCCCTATCTCGGCCTTGCTGAACACGGCCGGTCTCGGCTCTTCCCAGGCCGCCACCGCAACGGTGGTCACAGCCAGTGCCGCGACCAGGAACAAAGCTCGAGCGATTTCTAGTTTCATTGCTCTAACCCTTTGACAGCGCTGCCAAACGCCATCTGGTAAAAATAGAGCAGGCTCTGCCACTCTGCGTCGTTGAATGACGAATGGCGCCGTAGCTGGCGCAGGTCCTTGGCAGCGGCGCGCTGGCAACTGATACGCCGACGGCACTTTTCCAGGTCCAGCAGCGCGACTTCGACCCGGGCCCGCTCACCCTCACCGATAACCTTCACGAACACATGCTTGCCATACAGGCAACCGTGCTGCCAGTGGCCCAGGTGCATACGCGCCAGGTTGTCGGCCAACTCCTTGAGCATGCGTTCATGCAGCACCTGTGGATAACGCTCGCGGGCACCTTCGGCGTGCCAAGTGTCCAGGTCGACGAACCCGTCGAGCGCCTCGCTCACCAGCAGGGCTCGCCACTGGTGGTCGGCACCCCGCTCGGCGCCGGCGAAAACCAGACGCGGCACACGCACGCCGAGCTGCTCGAAACTGTTCAGGGCATCCAGCTCACGCAGTACCGTCGGACGGCCGAACGGATGGCGCAGGCTGCGATAGATGTGACCGACCTGGCGCTTGGCGTACAGGACCCTTCCCTTCGCATCGCTCAGGCGCTGCACACCACTCTCACCGCCGCGCCGCTGGTTGGGCTCTTCCACCCATTCACCCTGCTGCTGCCAGTAGAACTCGAAATCGGACACTGCATTGCCGGCCACTGCCATGAACACCTACCCCTTGCGTAATACGTACACCCGCCACATCGCATAGAACGGCAGGAAATCCAGACGGTCCTGAATTCTGAAACCGGCTGTAACAAACTCATTCTCGATGGTATCGACAGGCAACACAAAGCGATTTTGATAGCTGCCCTGCGCAGCCTTGGCACTGCGCCGCTGCTCAAGCTTCTTGCGTCGCCAGGCCTTGAAGTTGCCGTCCACCCAGAGGGACAAGATCACGCTGTCGCGGCTGACCCGATGAAACTCCGAGAGGATTGTCTTGCGGTGGGCAGGGTCGCCGATGTGGTGGAACAGGCGCATGCAGAAAATGCTGTCCACGGCGTTGTCCGGTAAATCGATAGCGAACGCAGAGGTCTGCAGGGGACGCACCCGGGCAACCACCTCGGGCGGCTGGGAGGTGCAGGCGGTCTCGATCATGTCGGCGGAGTTGTCGGCGCCGATGATCACCCGGTTGGGCTTTTCCGCCAGCAACGGCCAGAAACGCCCGGCACCGCACGGCAGATCGAGCACCAGGCCAGGCTCACCCGCCAGCGCCAGGGCGCGGCGGGCCAGTTGTTCGTCACGGTGGTGAGAGAGGCGGCGAGCCAGACCATCCTGGTGTTTGAGGAAGTACTCCTGGGCATGCTGACGGTCGTACTTCTCGGAAAATGGGAGTTTGATCGGGCTCCGCATCGGACATCTCCTGATTCAATTCCGCCCACTCTAGGGAGCGAAGCGTTGGAATCAGGTCATGCCAATGTGAAAAATACGTCATGCCTGCAACAGGATATTTCAGATATCACCCCAACAGTGGGGTCTGGCCACCTATCTCGCTCCCCGTCGCTATCACCTTGCCCTTGCTCAGATCCACCTGGAAACGACAGCCATGGGGCAAAGTCGCCGTCAGGGTAACGCGCCAGCCCTGGTCGTCGCAGATCCGCTGCACCAGCGACAAGCCCAGGCCCAGGCCTTCGCCGCGGCGTTCGTCGCCCCGCACGAAGGGGCGGAACATCGCTTCGCGCTGCTCCTCGGGAATGCCCACGCCGCTGTCCTCGACACTAAAGCCGCTCGGCTCCAGGCTAAGGCGGATGTAACCGCTGTCGGTGTAGTGGGCGGCGTTGCGCAAGAGATTGCCCATCACCGATTGCAGGAAGGTCGCGTTGTACAGCACCGGGCTCGCGCTGACCCGGCCATCGTAGTAAAGGGTCAGGCCCTTCTGCTCGATGGTATCGCGCCATACGCCCACCAGGTCGTCGGCCACTTCGCTCAAGGTCGCCTGGGAGGCGACCGCCCCTTCGTCACGCTGGGCACGGGCGAGCATCAGGAAGGTCTTGACCAGTTCACGCATCTCCTCGGTCGCCCGCGCAATGCGCTCCACCTGACTGCGTGAACGGCTGTCCAGGTTGGGGTTTTCGATCAACAGTTCGCAGGAGGTGGCCAGCACCATCAGCGGTGTGCGCAGCTCATGGCTGACATCGCTGGTGAACAACCGCTCGCGAGTCAGGGCATCACGCAGACGGCCCAGCGTATCGTCGAAGGCCACGGCCAACTGGCCGACCTCGTCTGCCGCATAGTCCGGCGCCAGAGGCGGAGCCAGGCCCAGCAGCTGGTCCCGGTGGCGGACCTGCCGGGCCAACCGGATGACCGGTGCCATCACGCGTCTTGCCAGCAGCCAGCCCAGGGTCACCGCCAACACCAGGCTGAGCACGAAGCCCACCACCACGACCGCGAACAGCACCCGCTCACGCTCTTCGAAATCGCTCTGGTCCTGCAGCAGCACATAGCGCCGTCCATCGACGATCTCGACCATGGCGTGGTAGGAAAGCTGGTCGCGGAACACCTCGTGGAAGCCCGGCGTCAGGTGCCGCAAGTCCTTGGGCAACTCGAAATCGTCACGTCCGCCGCTGAAATAGAACAACTGGTCGGGACGAGGTCGGTGACTCCAGTCGCTGATGCTGTCCATGCGCAGCAGACGCTGCAGGTCGCCGCCGAGCACGGCGGAAATCAGCCGTTCCTCGACCAGGTGGACCGTGGCGACGATACCGAAGGCGAAGGCCCCGGCGACCAAGGCGCTCATCAACGCAAAGGCGATGATGATGCGCTGGGCAAGGCTTTGCTTAAACTCCATCACGGCCCTCGGCGAGGCGATAGCCGACGCCATGGACGGTATGCAGCAAAGGCTTTTCGAACGGTTTGTCTATCACCTGGCGCAGTTGATGGACATGGCTGCGCAGGCTGTCGCTGTCGGGGCAATCGTCCCCCCAGAGGGCTTCTTCCAGCACCTCGCGGCGCAGCACGTGCGGGCTCTTCTGCATCAGCACCGCCAGCAGCTTGAGGCCGACGGGGTTGAGTTTGAGCAGACGGCCCTGGCGGGTGACTTCCAGGGTGTCGAGGTCGTAGCTCAGATCGGCGACCTGCAGCGTGCGCCGGCCACCGCCCTGGGAGCGGCGCAGCACCGCCTCGATACGCGCCGCCAGCTCCGACAGGGCAAAGGGCTTGAGCAGGTAATCGTCTGCGCCGGAGCGAAAGCCCTGCAAGCGGTCGTCGAGCTGGTCGCGGGCGGTGAGCATGATCACCGGGGTATCACGACGGGCGTCTTCGCGCAGGCGCTTGCACAGCGTGTAACCGTCGATCCCGGGCAGCATGATATCGAGGACGATCAAGTCGTAGTGCTCGGTCGCCGCCAGGTGCAGCCCGGACAGGCCGTCCTGGGCGCAGTCGACGGTATAGCCTTTCATCCCCAGGTAGTCGGCCAGGTTGGCGAGGATATCGCGGTTGTCTTCAACCAGTAGAATGCGCATCGGTTTCTCCTGTACGACGCTTTCGCTCTGCGCGGCAGGCGCAGCTTAAGGCCATCGCCCGCGCCGCGCCAGCCTTGGAGGCATTTGGCCGTTGCTGACGTAATTTTCACTGATCCTTCACGAACCCAGGATAGCGGCAGGCCGACAATGCCCGGCATTTATCGTCCCTGGAGCCGTCATGCAAGTACCCACCCGCCCCCGCCCGATCAACCTCTGGCTGTACCTGGGCATTCCCTTTGTCACCGTACTGGCCCTGCTCCTGAGTGAATGGACCTCCGTGGACATGGACGTGGCCAACCTGGCGTTCGACCCGGTGGCCGGGCAGTTCATCGGCCGTCACAGCTACCTGCTGGAAAATATCCTGCATGACCGGGTCAAGCAGATCGTGATCGTCCTAGGCTTGCTGTCCATCGTCGCCTTCATCGCCAGCTTCTTCTGGTCGCGCCTGTTCGGCTGGCGTCGCGAACTGGGTTGCCTGGTTCTGTCGCTGGCGCTGTCCACCTCGTTCGTCACCCCGCTCAAGGCGGTGACCGCAGTGCAGTGCCCATGGAGCCTGAGTCAGTTTGGCGGCAAGGAAACCTATAGCAAACTGCTGGAACATCGCCCGCAAACCGACAAACCTGGTCGCTGCTGGCCGGGCGGCCATGCGGCGACGGGCTTCAGCCTGTTCGCGCTGTTCTTCATGCTGCGTGATCGTCGACCACGCCTGGCCCGCGCAGCGTTCACCGTGGCCTTCGTGACCGGAACCGTGTTGTCTATCGGCCGTATGCTGCAGGGGGCGCACTTCCTGTCACACAACGTGTGGACGGCGGTGTTCTGCTGGTTGATCGGGCTGGGCTGCTATTACCTGGTCTTGTATCGCCGAGGCGTCGCTGTGGAGGTGGTGCCTCAGCGCAGCATTGCCTGAAACAACAGGGGCGCTTGGCGCCCCATCGCAGGCTGTCGCCAGTACCCACATCACCCGTAGATCCCTGTGGGGTTTACCCACGAAAAGCTGTACCACGATTGCAAAACACACGCCCAAGAAAAAGCCCCGCACTAGGCGGGGCTTTTTCATACAGCGGGTAAGGCTGGCTTACATCATGCCGCCCATGCCACCCATGCCGCCCATGTCAGGCATGCCGCCTGCAGCTGGCTTGTCTTCCGGCAGGTCGGCAACCATGGCTTCGGTGGTGATCATCAGACCACCGATCGAAGCTGCGGCTTGCAGAGCCGAACGGGTGACCTTGGCTGGGTCCAGGATACCCATCTCGATCATGTCGCCGTATTCGCCGGTAGCGGCGTTGTAGCCGTAGTTGCCCGAACCTTGCTTGACCTTGTCAGCGACAACGCTTGGCTCGTCGCCGGCGTTGGCAGTGATCTGGCGCAGCGGCGCTTCGACCGAGCGACGCAGCAGGGCGATACCGACGTTCTGGTCTTCGTTGTCGCCTTTGAGATCGGCAACAGCCTGCAGAGCGCGAACCAGGGCAACACCACCGCCAGGTACAACGCCTTCTTCGACGGCTGCGCGGGTAGCGTGCAGGGCGTCTTCAACGCGGGCTTTCTTCTCTTTCATCTCGACTTCGGTGCCAGCACCGACCTTGATCACGGCAACACCGCCAGCCAGTTTGGCCAGACGCTCTTGCAGCTTCTCACGGTCGTAGTCCGAAGAGGTTTCTTCGATCTGGGCACGGATCTGCTTGACGCGTGCTTCGATGTCGGCATCGGAGCCAGCGCCGTCGATGATAGTGGTGTTTTCCTTGGACAGGATGACGCGTTTGGCGTTACCCAGGTGCTCCAGGGTGGTGGTTTCCAGGGTCAGGCCGATTTCTTCGGAGATGACCTGGCCGCCGGTCAGGGTGGCGATGTCCTGCAGCATGGCCTTGCGGCGGTCGCCGAAGCCAGGTGCCTTGACAGCAGCGACCTTGACGATGCCGCGCATGTTGTTGACGACCAGGGTAGCCAGGGCTTCACCTTCGACGTCTTCAGCAACGATCAGCAGCGGACGGCCGGCTTTGGCAACGGCTTCCAGCACTGGCAGCAGTTCGCGGATGTTGGAGATCTTCTTGTCGACCAGCAGCAGCAGCGGGCCTTCCAGCTCGGCAACCATGGTGTCCGGCTTATTGATGAAGTACGGCGACAGGTAGCCGCGGTCGAACTGCATGCCTTCTACGACGGACAGTTCGTTTTCCAGGCCCGAGCCTTCTTCAACGGTGATGACGCCTTCTTTGCCGACTTTTTCCATGGCTTCGGCGATGATTTCACCGATGGAGGTGTCGGAGTTGGCGGAGATGGTACCTACCTGGGCGATGGCCTTGGAATCGGCGCAAGGCTTGGACAGGCTCTTGAGCTCGGCGACGATGGCAGCGGTGGCCTTGTCGATGCCGCGCTTGAGGTCCATCGGGTTCATGCCGGCGGCAACGGCCTTCAGGCCTTCGTTGACGATGGCCTGAGCCAGAACGGTAGCGGTGGTGGTGCCGTCACCGGCTGCGTCGTTGGCCTTGGAAGCGACTTCCTTGACCAGCTGGGCGCCCATGTTCTCGAAGGCGTCCTTCAGCTCGATTTCCTTGGCGACGGAAACGCCGTCCTTGGTGATGGTCGGAGCGCCGAAGCTCTTGGCCAGGACAACGTTACGGCCTTTCGGGCCCAGGGTCGCTTTTACCGCGTCAGCCAGAACGTTGACGCCAACCAGCATTTTTTTACGGGCGGAATCGCCGAATTTTACGTCTTTAGCAGCCATGATCGTTTAATCCTTGAATTCTAGAATGCTTCTGGAAACCGGGAGGGGAATCAGCCTTCGACGACAGCGAGGATTTCGTTCTCGCTCATCACCAGCAGGTCTTCGCCGTCGACTTTGACGGTGTTGCTGCCCGAGTAAGGGCCGAAGACCACTTTGTCACCCACTTTGACGGCCAGGGCACGAACTTCGCCGTTGTCCAGGATGCGACCGGTGCCGACGGCGACGACTTCGCCGCGGTTTGGTTTTTCAGCGGCCGAACCCGGCAGGACGATACCGCCAGCGGTTTTCGATTCTTCTTCGCTGCGACGGATGACGACGCGGTCATGCAGAGGACGAAGCTTCATTGTCGATCTCTCCCAAATTGTGGTTTTCATCGGCCGGTGTCGATACCGGCGGGTTGATACGGTCCGGCGTTGCCGGTCAGGGTTCGCACGGGACGAGCCCCGTATATATGTCTGGTGTCGCCACCAGAAACCTTGCGGTGACCCATACATGTGGTCGGCAAAATCAATTACAAGGCTTGCCCGAGAAAATTTTTCATCGGATTGAAAATGCCGGGGCCGCTTCGCAGCCCCTTAACGACACGAGGCCGCCCTACAGGGCCATGCAGGCGTCTGTAGCGCAGCCTCGTGTCGCGAAAGGGGCGCGAAGCGGCCCGTGTTACTTACTTGTCGTGCCGCTCGTACTCGCCCTCGATCACGTTGGGGCGATGGCCGGCGTCCTGGCTTGGCCGGGCCTGGAACGGGTCGTCCTGGAAGGCCCGCTGGCGCATGGCCTGGGCCTCGGCGCGTTGGCGCATCTTGCGTGCGGCGAGGTGACGGGTGAACGGCAACAGGCACAGCAGGCCCAGCACGTCGCTGATGAAGCCCGGCAGCAACAGCAGACCACCGCCCAGCGCCAGCATCATGCCCTGGAACATGTCTTCGGCCGGCAGCTCGCCGCGTTGCAGGCTCTCACGGGCACGCAGGGCTGTGGCCAGCCCAGCCACTCGCATCACCAGCACGCCCAAGGCAGAACCGGCGATGATCAACAGCAACGCCGGGAAGAAACCGATGGCGGCGCTGACCTTGACGAAGACGAACAGCTCCAGCACCGGAAAAATCAGAAACAGCAGTAGAAAAGCACGCATCAACGGATCCTCGGCGGAAGAAAACCTTCCATTACGACCATCAGATGGATGCGTGCGCTCGCCATTTCAACCCTCGACCTTCGTCGCGGCTGGCCATTGGTCGGCGCGGGCCAGCAAGACCAAGGCTTCGCGAACCTGTATCGGCGTGTTGCAAACATGGGGGAACGCCAACCAGTGGATACCCTGGCCGATGCGCAGGTGCATGCCCTCGCTGTCGATACCGACCATCTCGGCAGGCGCGGTACGCGGCAGGTCGGTCAGCGCGACGTAATGCGCGATGGCATTGGCATGGTCGCTGTTCATGTGCTCGATCATGCTCGCCTCGGCCTTGCCGGCGAAGGGGTTGGCCAAGGTGACCTGGTCGAGCCAGTGGATCGCGCCGAACCCGCCGATGTAGCGATGGCGTACCGGCTCCAGCACCCAGAAGTCGAAATCGTGGGCCTTGTGGTAGTTGGCCGCGTCGGGGAAGTAACGGTAGTAGCGTTCGGCTGCCATCTCGACGGCGGCTTCGTCGGTGAGCTTGCGCGCCTCGGCCATTACCGTCAGGCGCCCTACCGCCTGGACATCCTCGGCATCCCGCTCGCCCACCAGCAAGGAGCACTTGGCATCTTTCTGCAGGTTGTGGGTGTGCTGGGCGATGCGGCTGATGAGGATCAGCGGACGCCCCTCGGCGTCCAGGCAGTACGGCACCACGGAGCCGAATGGATAGCCGGGCATGGACTTGGAATGAGTCGAAAGCACGCCGCGGTATTCCTTGAGCAGGAGTTCGCGGGCGGGGCGCAGGGCGTTGTTACTCACAAAGGGCGCTCCTGGTGGGGGACGGGTTGGCTGACAAGATAAGCATTATCCCCGTCGCGTGCCACATCAGCAGAACAGCGCGGGCGCTGCGGGCCATCCTACGTCGAAGCGCTGGCGTCCTTGAGCCCCTGGGGCCGCTTTGCGGCCCATCGCGATGCAAGGCCGCGCCTACAGGAACCGTCCCTGTCGGAGAGGCCCGATACCTACCAGGTCACGCCAAAGCCTGCGGTGTAGCGGGTCTTGTCCAGGTCACTGTCACGCGTGCCGCTGATGATGTCTTTTTCCGCCTTGAGGTTGAGCGAGGCCCATTCGGTGACTTTGTAGCGCAGGCCCGCTTCGGCATCCAACGCATAGTTCGCCACCCCACCCAGCGGCTTGCCCACCTCGCCGCTGGTGAACAACTCGACACTCTTGCCAATGAGATAGCGGTTGTAGTCCCACTTCACAGCGGCGGAATAGAAGTTGTCCTTGCCGCCGTCGCGGTATTCGAAATCGGTGCGGTTGATCAGCGTGCCAAGGGAGAAAGCGCCCAGCTCGTCGTCCCAGAACTGGTAGCCCGGGCCAGTACCCACGGTACGCTGGCGGGCCAGGTCCTCGACATGGTCACGTTTGTACTCCACACGCCCCTGCCAGAACCACTTGTCGGTGATGAAGCGGTCCAGCGCGTATTCAGCACTCCAATTGTTGGTGGTGGTGACGTCGTCCTTGGTCTCGCGGTTGTATTCGCCTTCGGCGTTGTGTCGCCAGCGGCCATGGCGGGCCGTGGTCTTGAAGCTGATGTCGTAGTCGTCGGTATCGTTCTCGGCGCGCTTGTAATCCATGGCCAGGTCCACATTGCCCTTCCACAGGAAGTCCTCGACCAGCGGTTGGGGCTTCATGATCTGCTCGATGCTGGCCAGGTCCACCGTCTTGGGCGCATCGCCATTGGCCAGGGTGACCTTGCCGGGCTCGGCGGCCTTGAGCGACTTGGCCTTTTCACCGGTATAGGCGTCCTGTTTGACCAGCAGCTCTTGGTCGCTCTCCAAGGTCTGCACCTGCTTCCAGTCCAAGGCGATGGCGCCGCCGTAGGTGGTTTGCAACAATAGCTTGCCACCATCGAAGACCTTGATCGTGCCACTGAGCCTGTCGCCGTTTTTCATCCATACGGTGTCGGCGAATACCGGCACGCAGGAGAAAACAGCAAGGATGAAAAGCAGGGTTCTAGAATACATAAGCTGACTACAGGTTCGATTTGACGAAAAAAGCCGGGCATTATCCAGATCGCCACGACCAGAGCAAGGACAGACCCAGACCATGCCGTTGAGTTCCACTCTCATTTGCCCCGACCGTTGGTCCGCTTTCATCTACAGGCCAGGGCTCCTCTGATGTCTGGCCCCTCGCACGCGCCGCCAGACGATGCCCAGGCCCGACGAATGGCGCTGTACTCGGTACTCGGTGAAATTCCGGCCGGCAAGGTGGTCAGTTACGGTCAGTTGGCCGAGCTGGCGGGCCTGGGCCGCGCAGCGCGCTGGGTGGGCCGCACCCTCGGGCAACTGCCTCCCGACACCCGCCTGCCCTGGCACCGGGTGCTCGGTGCGGGCGGTCGTCTGAGCCTGGCGCTGGGTACGCCGTCAGGAGACGAACAGCGCGCACGATTGCGTGCAGAAGGCGTTACAGTCAGGAACAATCGCGTCGATATGTCGCGTCACGGCTGGCGTCCAATGGAGCACAGCGGTTAGAGTGCGCGTTTTGTTTTCGCAAACTTGAGGCAGATGTTGGCCCATGCCCCGTAAAACCTGGCGCGCTGCGCTCGCTGCCTATGCCAGCCCGTCGACCTTGGTGCTCTTGTTGCTCGGTTTCGCCGCCGGTCTGCCCTACATGCTGGTGTTCTCGACATTGTCGGTCTGGCTCCGGGAGGCTGGCGTTGCCCGCGAAACCATCGGCTACGCCAGCCTGATCGGCCTGGCCTACGCGTTCAAATGGGTCTGGTCGCCCTTGCTCGACCAATGGCGCCTGCCGGTGCTCGGCGCCCTGGGCCGTCGCCGCTCCTGGTTGCTGCTGTCGCAGATGCTGGTGGTGATCGGTCTGATCGGCATGGGCCTGTGCGACCCGCAAAAACACCTTTCCTGGCTGATTGCCCTGGCCGTGCTGGTGGCGTTCGCCTCGGCCACGCAGGACATCGCCGTCGACGCCTACCGCCTGGAAATCGCCGACGACCAGCGTCAGGCCGCCCTCGCCGCCAGCTACATGGCCGGCTACCGGGTCGCCGCCCTGCTCGCCACCGCTGGCGCCCTGTTCTTCGCCGAATGGTTCGGTTCCACCGGCTTTAGCTACCTGCACCAGGCCTGGACCGGCACTTACGTGCTGTTCGGCGTGCTGATGCTGCCGGCCGTGTTCACCACGCTGGTGATGCGCGAACCACCGGTGCCCATGCGCACCCAGCTGTCGGCGGCGCGCTATGGGCTTGTGCACCAATTGGCTTCGGTGTTCGTGTTGATCATCCTGCTGGTATCGGTGCCGGCGAGCTTCACCCAGATGTTCAACACGGGATGGTCCACCGTGATTTCCGGCGACGCGACGATACTCGACCTGCTGCTCGAGGACCGTGCCTTCCTGCGCCTGATTCTTTACGTGCTGCTGACCTGGGCCTGCCTGTCGTCCCTGGGCCGCCGGGGCCTGGCGCCCGTGCTGACACCGGTCAACGACTTCATCCTGCGCTATCGCTGGCAGGCGCTGCTGCTGCTGGGCCTGATCGCCACCTACCGCATGTCGGACACCGTGATGGGCGTGATGGCCAACGTGTTCTACATCGACCAGGGCTTCACCAAGGACCAGATCGCCAGCGTCAGCAAGATCTTCGGTTTGATCATGACCCTGGTCGGCGCGGGTATCGGCGGACTGTTGATCGTGCGCTTCGGCATCCTGCCGATCCTGTTCATCGGCGGTGCGGCATCGGCGGCGACCAACATCCTGTTCCTGATGCTGGCCGACATGGGCCCGAACCTGGAGATGCTGGTGGTCACCATCTCTCTGGACAACTTCAGCTCGGGCCTTGCCACCTCGGCCTTCGTCGCCTATCTGTCGAGCCTGACCAACCTGAAGTTCTCGGCGACTCAGTACGCCTTGCTGAGTTCGATCATGCTGCTGCTGCCACGCTTGATCGGTGGATATTCAGGCGTGCTGGTAGAGAAGTTCGGCTACCACGACTTCTTCCTGATCACCGCCCTGCTGGGCGTGCCGACCTTGATCCTGATTGCCCTGCACTGGCATCAAGAAGCCGGCCGCGGCAAGCAGGCGCCCGTGGAAGATTCCGCGACCGAACGGCCTTGAGATACAGTCTCTAGGCCACAGCCCCTTCGTCCCGACGCCCACCCACCACGTACCACAACGGCCACAACGCCAGCGCCCCGGCGATACCTGCCCCCAGTGCGAAGTGCATCAGGCTCGCCCCCGCCCCCAGCATCGCCAGCAGCGCGCCACCGAGCCCCAGCAGGGCAATGGTGATCATGCCCAGCATGGCCGACACCAGCCCCTTGCTCTGCTCGCTGGAGAACAGGGTCATGCGGTACAGCACCGCGTTGGCCACGCCCAGGCCCAGGGCATACAACGACATCCCCGCGACCAGGCTGGTCACCGTCGGCCAAGTCCAGGTTGCCACGACCATCAGGCACAGGCCTGCCAGGTAGGGCCACAGCGCGCCCCGCACCAGGCTGGCCAGCGGGTAGCGGTCAGCGATGCGGTTGATGATCAGGTTGCCCAGGATCAGGCCACCGAACACCGGCAGTTGCCACAGCGCATACTCCATTGTGCTCAAGCCTTCGTCGCTGATCAGCAGTACCGGCGATAGGCCGATCCAGCCAATCAGTGGCAAGCCCACCAGGCCCAGCGCCGCGCTGCCCGCCACGAATCGGCGATTGGCCAGCAGTTGGCCATAGCCGGCCAGCAACGGCAGCAGATGGATTGGGGTGAACGGCAGGCGAGAACCATCGCGCCGCTCCACGCCCAATGTTTCCGGCATCAGCCGGTACAGCAGCAGCCAAGTCAGCACCGCACCGACGGCGAAGGCCAGGAACAACCAGCGCCAGTCCAGCCATTGCAACAGCAAAGTGCCCACCAACGGCCCCAACAGGGGCGACAGCAAGGCGATGTTCGCCAACAAGGCCATCATGCGCACCGCATCGGCTTCGCTGAACGCCTCGTTCAAAGCTGGGTAGCTGACCGTGACGACAAAGCCCAGGCCAATGCCCTGCAACAGGCGCAGCAGGTTGAACAGCCCGATGTCGTGCACCCAGTAGGTGGCCAGGCAGGCCACGCCAAAGAACGCGCAGCCAGCCAGCAACAGCGGACGACGACCATAGCGGTCGGCCAGCGGGCCGATCAGCCATTGCAACAGCACACCGCCGAGCAGGTACAGATTCAGGGCGTGGGGAATGTACTCGGGGCTGGCCTTGAGGTCGTCGACCACCACGGGCATGGCGGGCATGACCGCATCACTGGCGAGGTACGTCAGCAATTCGAACAGGGCCAGGGTCAGCGCGAACAGCAAGGCTCGCAGAGGCGTGATATGCAGCAATGGTTTCATGATGAAAAACAGCTGAAAACAGGAGGGATCAGCCTATATGCCAGAAATGACAGGATCAGGCTGTGAACAAGTGTAATGGGCTGAAACGCATCGCGGGACAAGCCTCGCTCCACCGTTCGAATGCACGCTGAACGCATGCACTGAATCAGAAGGAGCGGGCTTGCCCCGCGATAGGTACGTCGCGCAGTGCAGTTTACTGCACAGCCGCCTCCTGCACCACGCGGATGACCCGCTGCGGGAAGGGGATGTCGATGCCTTCGGCCTTGAGGCGATCACGGGCATGCTCGTTGAGCATGAACATCACGTCCCAGTAATCGGCGGTCTTGACCCATACGCGCAGGGACACGGTGATCGCGCTGTCGCCCAGGGTGGAAACCACCGCCTGCGGGGCCGGATCCTGCATGACGCGGGGGTCCTTGGCCAGCTCCAGCAGGACATTGCGGGCTTTCTGCAGGTCGGCGTCATAGTCCACGCCCACATCGAACACCACCTTGCGGGTGGGCTGGCGGTTGAAGTTGGTGACGATACCGTTGGACAGGCTGCCGTTGGGCATGATCACGGTCTTGTTGTCACCGGTACGCAACACGGTGTGGAAGATCTGGATGCTGTCCACGGTGCCGCTGACGCCTTGGGCTTCGATCCAGTCGCCGATACGGAACGGGCGGAACAGCAAGATCAGCACGCCACCAGCGAAGTTCGCCAGGCTGCCCTGCAGGGCCAGGCCGATCGCCAGGGCGGAACCACCGATGGCCGCCACGAACGAGGTGGTCTCGATGCCGATCATCGAGGCCACGCTGATCGCCAGCAGTATCTTCAGCACGATGTTGGCGAGGGTGCTGATGAAGCTTTGCAGCGCCGGATCAGAGTTGCGCATCCCGACCAGCTTGCCCAGGCGGGCGCTGAGCTTGTTGGTGACCCACCAGCCGATAGCCAGGGTCACCAGCGCGAGCGCCACGCGGCTGCCGTATTCCATGATCAAAGGGATCCAGGTCTGCGATTGGCGGACCAGCTGATCGACTTCAGCGTTCAAATCCATATTCATCTCCTGATGCCGGATGACACATACACGAAAAAACAGGCCGCGGAATTTCCGCGGCCTCAGGGACCCATGGACATCAATACGCCATCAAGGTTCCTGCGATACCTGATCAGTCGCGGAAGTTGTTGAACTGCAGCGGCATCTCGAATTCCTTGGTGCGCAGCAGGGCGATGGCTTCCTGCAGGTCGTCACGCTTCTTGCCGGTGACGCGCACCTGCTCGCCCTGGATGGCGGCCTGGACCTTCAGCTTGCCATCCTTGATGGTGGCAACGATCTTCTTGGCCAGGTCCTTGTCGATACCCTCGCGGAACTTGGCTTCCTGTTTCATTTCCTTGCCCGAAGGGTAGGCATCCTTGACTTCCAGGCACTTGACGTCGATCTTGCGCTTGACCAGGGCCATGCGAAGAATCTCGATCATCGCCTCGAGCTGGAATTCCGCCTCGGCGGTCAGGAGCACGGTCTGCTCCTTGTCCTTGAACTCGAAGCTGCCCTTGCCCTTGAGGTCGTAGCGACGGTCCAGTTCCTTCACCGCGTTGTCCACGGCGTTGGTGACTTCGTGCTTGTCCAGTTCCGATACCACGTCGAACGAAGGCATGGTTGTTCTCCAAAAATAAAAGCGCGCTCGGTCGGATGGAGCGCGCCAGGTTTGACGGTTAAAATGCGAACTCATTATAACGGGTTGCGAAACGCAGATGAGCAGCACCTGGCATATTCTCGGCGCCGGTAGCCTCGGCAGCCTCTGGGCCTGTCGCCTGGCCCGCGCGGGCAAGGCGGTCCGTCTGATCCTGCGTGACGAGCAGCGCCTGGCCGCGTATCAAGCCGCTGGCGGCCTGACTTTGCTGGAGCAAGAGCAGACCAGCCATTACGCGATTCCCGCCGAAACCGACCAGGCTCACGGCCCCATCCACCGCCTGCTGGTGGCCTGCAAGGCCTATGACGCCGCGCCCGCCATCGCCCGTTTGGCACCTCGCCTGGCCGACGGTGCCGAACTGCTGCTACTGCAGAACGGCCTGGGCAGCCAGGATGAAGTGGCCGATCAGGTCCCTCACGTCCGTTGCATTTTCGCCTCCAGCACCGAAGGCGCCTTCCGCGAGGACGACTGGCGTGTGCGCTTTGCCGGACAAGGCTTCAACTGGTTGGGCGACCCCATCAACCCTTCCCTGCCGGAATGGTTCGACGATTTGCACGATGCCGCCATCCCTGCCGAATGGACGGTGGATATCCTGACCCGCCTGTGGCGCAAGCTGGCGCTCAATTGCGCGATCAACCCGCTGACCGTGCTCCATGACTGCCACAATGGCGGCTTGCTGGAGCATCTGGGCGAGGTCTCCACCCTGTGCGACGAACTTGCCGGGCTGCTGCGCCGCTGCGGCCAGCCTGAGGCCGCCGAAGGGCTGGATGAACAGGTGCAACGGGTGATCCTGGCCACCGCGGCCAACTACTCTTCCATGTACCAGGATGTACGCCATGGCCGTCGCACCGAGGTGCACTACCTGCTTGGCCACGCCTGCCGGGCCGCTGGCCGCCATGGCCTGGACGTGCCACACCTGGAACGCCTGCACCAACGCCTGGTCGATAGCTTGAATGCCCGAGGCCTGCCCAGCGACTGACGCTGGCCCTTCAACCGCACAGAGGACACGCCCTCGCCCATGACCTTGCGCCAACGCCTGGAAAACCTCCCGGTCGGGCAAAAGCTGCTGGCGGCCCTGCTGGTATTGCTGGTCACCATCCTTCTGGTGGCCAACCTGACGTTCATCAGCGCCGCCTACTGGATCACCCAGGAAAGCATGGCGCCCCAGGCGCTGCAGACCATCGGTCGGCTGGTGTCCAACCCACAGCTGTCGGCCCGCGCCGGCGACTCACCGCAAACGGCCACGGCGCTGCTCAAAGAGCTGGACAGCTATTCCCCCTTGCGTGCAGCGGCCTTGTACGGCAGCGATGGGCGCATGTTGGCGCAGCTGCAACATGGCGAGCCGCTGGCCCTGCCCAAGCGTTTTCGCAACATCGATGGCTGGCGCCTGATGGAGTTTCGCAGCACCCAGCTGATCCGCCTGCCCCGCGAAGGCGGCCCGCCGGCGCACCTGCTGCTGGTGGCCAGCAGCGAACTGCCCGTGGCCTTCTACACCGGCACCCTGACCGCCAGCCTGGCGATCCTGGTGTTCAGCATCCTGTTGTGGATGGTCATCGCCCGGCAGATCAAGCGCCTGATCACCCAGCCCATCAACCAGTTGGAGGAACTCAGCCGTCAGGTCACCCGCGAGGAGAGCTATGCCCTGCGCGCCCGACGCGGCAACGACGACGAGATCGGCAGCCTGGCCGAGGCGTTCAACACCATGCTTTCGCGCATCGAGGCGCGCGAGCAGCAGCTAAAGCGCACCCGCGACGAGTTCCAGATGGCCTATGACCAGGCCCAGGGCCTGGCCGAGGAAACCCGCCATACCAATCGCAAGCTGGAGCTGGAAGTCCAGGTGCGCAGCAAGATCGAGAAGAAGCTCACAGGCTTTCAGAACTACCTCAACAGCATCATCGATTCCATGCCCTCGGCCCTCATCGCCCTGGACGAGCAGCTCTACGTGACCCAGTGGAACCACGAGGCGACCGTGCTCTCCGGCACGCCCCTGGACGAAGCGCTGAACCAACCGATCTTCATTGCCTTCGAGCCGCTCAAGCCGTTTCTCCCGCAGCTCAAGGAAAGCGTCGAGAAACACCGGGTGGCGAAGATCGAACGGGTCACCTGGCCCAAGGGCGAGGACCTGCGCCACTATGCCCTGACCTTCTACCCACTGACTGGCGGCGGCGGCCGAGGCGTGGTGATTCGTATCGACGACATCACCCAGCGCCTGTCGCTCGAAGAGATGATGGTGCAGTCGGAGAAAATGCTCTCGGTGGGCGGGCTGGCCGCTGGCATGGCCCATGAGATCAACAACCCGCTTGGCGCCATCCTGCACAACGTGCAGAACATTCGCCGCCGGCTCTCGCCGGAGCTGCCGCGCAACCAGGAGCAGGCTGCGGAGCTGGACATCGACCTGGCGACCGTCAATCGCTACCTCGAAAGCCGCGACGTTCCACAGTTGCTCGACGGCATCCAGCAGGCCGGCGCACGGGCGGCGAAGATCGTCACCCACATGCTCAGCTTCAGCCGGCGCAGCAATCGCCAACTGGCACCCTGCGACTTGCCCGCCCTGATCGATCAGGCCGTGGAAATCGCAGGCAACGACTTCGACCTGACGGTCGGTTTCGACTTCAAGGGCCAGCATATCGTGCGCCAGTTCGACCCCGAGCTGGGGCCGGTGCCCTGCACCGCCAACGAGCTGGAGCAAGTGCTGTTGAACCTGCTCAAGAACGCCGCCCAGGCCATCCACCAACGGCCGCAGCCCGCCGAACCTGGGCGTATCGTCCTGCGTACCCGGCTCAACCCGCCCTGGGCGGAAATCCAGGTCGAGGACAACGGCGTCGGCATGCCCGAATCGGTGCGCAAACGCACGTTCGAACCGTTCTTCACCACCAAGGAGATCGGCCAGGGGACAGGGCTCGGCCTGTCGGTTTCGTATTTCATCATCACCAACAATCACAAGGGGCAGATGGAGGTTCACTCCGCGCCCGGCCAGGGCACCTGCTTTACCCTGCGCCTGCCCCTCGGCCAGCCGGCACCAATGGCGTCGGCCAACACGGAGGCATGAGATGGGCTATCGGTTGTCTAAGATCTACACCCGCACCGGGGACAAAGGCGAAACCGGCCTTGGCGATGGCCGTCGGGTGCCCAAGGATCATCCGCGGATCGAGGCGATCGGCGAGGTGGACAGCCTCAACAGCCAGCTGGGCGTGCTGCTCGCCGGGCTGCAGGCCGAAGCGCTGGAAGAGTTGATCGAGGTTCTGGCGCCCTGCCAGCACCGACTGTTCGATTTGGGTGGCGAACTGGCGATGCCCAGCTACCAAGCCTTGGACCAGGGCGAAGTGGAGCGGTTGGAAGTGGCCATCGACCGCTGGAACGAGGAACTCGGGCCGCTGAAGAACTTCATCCTGCCCAGTGGCTCGGCGCTGGTGGCCCAGGCCCATGTGTGCCGAAGCCAGGCGCGCAGTGCGGAGCGGCGGTGCCAACAGTTGAACGCCATCGAGCCGCTGGAAGGGGTGGGCTTGGCGTACATCAACCGGCTGTCCGACCTGTTGTTCGTCGCAGCGCGGATCATCGGGCGACGCCAAGGGGTCGCCGAGGTGCTGTGGCAGGCTGCGGCCAAGCCCCAGGGCTGATATCGCGAGCTGCTCTTCAACCCGCCCCCACAACGCCCGCGTCGATGAACGTCGCTGCTGCTGGACTGCGCAGCTCTTGAGGGCTGCGCTGTACTTGTGGGAGCGGGTTTACCCGCGAATGATCGACATCACGCCTGCGGCCAGAACGCCCGGATGCCTGCAACGCCCTGGGCACCGATCTCCCAGGCACGCTCACGCTCAGCGGCTCCAACGCCTCCGAGCAGGAACACCGGATGATTGATCCCCTGGATCAACCGGCCAGCCGCCTCCCAGCCCAATGGTGTGGCCTCGGGATGGGTCTGGGTGGCCTGCACCGGCGACAAGGTGACGAAATCCACCCCCATCTGCTCAGCCAGGGCCAGCTCTTCGGCGTTGTGGCAAGAAGCTGCCAACCAGCGGGTCGTCGGAAACGGTCTGCCCTTGGCGGCATACTTGCGCAGCTGCGCGGACGTCAGGTGCCAACCCGCCGACGGGAAGTCGCCCAACCATTCCAGCGGCCCCTTGAGCATCAGCTGGGCTTTGCCGGCGCACAGCCCGACCGCATCGACAGCCACATCACGGTACTTGGGATCGTACATGTCCGGTGCCCGCAGTTGGATCAGGCGGATGCCGCCCGCGATGGCTTTCTGGATGCCGCGCAGCAGCTCCGGCGCCTCAAGGCCATCAGGGGTGATCAGGTACTGGTCCGGCAGACGCGCGGCAGCGACGATCGGCGTGTTGGCCTCGGGGAACGCGTACTGCCCCAAGTCACGCGGCGCCACCCAGGCCAGTGGCTGGCCCTCGGCGCCGTGGGGTTCGCCAGTAAAGGCGTCTACCTCACGAACATCCAGCAACACCTGTTTGTCCGGGTAGTCATGGCTGACCTTTATCAACGGCCGCGAACGGGTCACCTCGATGCCCAGCTCTTCGCGCAACTCACGGGCCAGCGCCATCTCGATGGCTTCGCCTTCTTCCACCTTGCCGCCCGGAAACTCCCAAAGCCCGCCCTGGTGCTGGGTATCGGCTCGGCGAGCGATCAGGATGCGCCCATCGGCGCCACGAATGACCGCCGCCACAACATGAATCCGCTTCACCCTTCTCGCTCCGCCAGGCCAGCTTTCTGCCAAGCCTGGAAGGCCGGCCACTGATAAATGGTTTCAATGTAGGTGGCCGCCTCGGCCGGGACTTCGACACGGTAGGTACGAAGACGCACTGCCACCGGCGCGAAGAACGCATCGGCCAGGCTCGGCTTGCCGAACAGGAACGGCCCAGGCTCCTTGGCCGCCAGCCGGCACTCGGACCACAGGGCAACGATGCGGTCGATATCGACTTGCACGTCCAGCGGCATGTTTTCCAGCGCTTCGTCACGAGACAGATCGAATGGCATCGCACTGCGCAGGGCCATGAAACCGCTGTGCATCTGCGCGCAGGCCGAACGCGCCTGGGCACGGGCAGCGATATCCACCGGCCACAGCTGGGCTTCGGGGTGGCGTTCGGCGAGGTATTCGGCAATGGCCAAGGAGTCGGCGATAACGCCGTGCTCGGTCTTGAGCAGCGGCACCTTGCCGGTGGCAGAGAATGCGAGGAGGCGCTTGCGGGTATCGGGCTGGTTGAGGGTAATCAGCGTTTCTTCATAGGGCACGCCAGCCAGCTCGAGGGCCAGGGCGCCGCGTAGCGACCAGGATGAGTACAGCTTGTCGCCGATGATCAGGTGATAGCTCATGGTTCGGCTCCATTGGGTTGGAATGTCAGGGCTGTCTGCAGCCCATCGCGGCACAAGGCCGCTCCTACAGGGACCGCGCAAGCCCGTGTAGGAGCGGCCTTGTGCCGCGAAAGGGCCGCAGCGCGGCCCTGGCTGAATCAGGTGCGGTATTCAGCGTTGATCTTCACATACTCGTGGGACAGGTCGGTGGTCCAGATGGTTTCGCTGCATTGGCCACGGCCAAGCTCGATGCGAATGGTGATTTCTTCCTGAGCCATCACCTTGGCGCCCTGGTCCTCGGTATAGCTCGGGCTGCGGCCGCCTTTGCTGGCGATACACACGTCATCGAGGAATACATCGATCAGGCTGACGTCCAGCGCCGGCACGCCGGCACGGCCGACTGCGGCGAGGATGCGGCCCCAGTTCGGATCGGAGGCGAACAGCGCGGTCTTGATCAGCGGCGAGTGAGCCACGGCGTAGCCCACATCCAGGCACTCCTGGTGATTGCCGCCACCGTTGACCTGAACGGTGACGAACTTGGTCGCACCTTCGCCGTCGCGCACGATGGCCTGGGCCACTTCCATGCACACTTCGAATACAGCCTTCTTCAGGGCTTCGAACAGCGCACCGCTGGCCTGGGTGACTTCCGGCAGGTTGGCCTTGCCAGTGGCCACCAGCATGCAGCAGTCGTTGGTCGAGGTGTCGCCGTCGATGGTGATGCGGTTGAACGACTTGTTGGCGCCGTCGAGCAGCAGGTCCTTGAGCACCGAGGGCGCGACCTTGGCGTCGGTGGCGATGTAGCCGAGCATGGTGGCCATGTTCGGACGAATCATCCCCGCGCCCTTGCTGATGCCGGTCACGGTGACGGTCACGCCGTCATGCTGGAACTGGCGGCTGGCCCCCTTGGGCAGGGTGTCGGTGGTCATGATGCCGGTGGCGGCTTCAGCCCAGTTGTTCTCGGACAGATCGTCCAGGGCCGCCTGCAATGCACCCTCGATCTTCTCGACCGGCAGCGGCTCGCCAATCACGCCGGTGGAGAACGGCAGTACGGCACTGGCGTCCACGCCCGCCAGTTCCGCCAGCTTGGCGCAAGTACGCTCGGCAGCGGCCAGGCCCGGTGCGCCGGTACCGGCGTTGGCGTTACCGGTATTGGTCAGCAGGTAGCGCACGGTGCCCTGCACGCGCTGTTTGGACAGGATCACAGGCGCTGCACAGAAGGCGTTGAGGGTGAATACACCGGCGACGCTGGAGCCTTCGGCGCAACGCATCACCACCACGTCCTTGCGCCCAGGGCGCTTGATACCCGCCGAAGCGATGCCGAGTTCGAAACCGGGAACCGGGTGCAGGGTGGGCAAAGGACCAAGACCAACAGCCATGTAAGCGCTCCTAGAAAAACGGTGATAAGGGTGATGGAAAAGCGGGGCCGCTTCGCGCCCCTTTCGCGGCACAAGGCCGCTCCTACCGGTACGGCGTGGTACCTGTGGGAGCGGCCTTGTATCGCGACTGGGACTGCACGGCAGCCCCAGGCTCTCAAGCCAACAGAGGGGTCAGATCACTCGATCTGGCCGTGGCAGTGCTTGAACTTCTTGCCCGAACCGCACCAGCACGGCTCGTTGCGACCCAGCTTCTGCTCGTTGCGCACCGGCGCGGCAGCCACAGCCACCTCGGCGCCTTCCTCGGCAAGCTGCTGCTCGCTTTCCAGGCCTGGGGCGGCGGCATGCTGGAACTGCATGCGCTGAGCCAACTCCTCGGCTTCGCGGCGCAGGCGGGCTTCTTCTTCGGCCGGGTCCTCGCGGCGAACCTGAACGTGGGAGAGCACGCGGATGGTGTCGCGCTTGATCGACTCCAGCAGTTCTTGGAACAGGGTGAAGGACTCGCGCTTGTACTCCTGTTTCGGGTTCTTCTGCGCGTAGCCACGCAGGTGAATACCGTGGCGCAAGTGGTCCATGGTCGACAGGTGGTCTTTCCACAGATCGTCCAGCACACGCAGCAGGATTTGCTTCTCGAAGGTGCGCAAGGCATCGATGCCAGCCTGGTCTTCCTTCTCGTTGTAGGCCGTGGTGATTTCGTTGAGCAGCTTCTCGCGCAGGGTCTCTTCGTAGAGGCGCTCGTCCTCGTCGAGCCACTGCTGGATCGGCAGCTTGATGGCGAAATCGCTGGCCAGCGCGGCTTCCAGGCCAGCCACGTCCCACTGCTCAGGCAGCGACTGCGGCGGGATGTGCTGGCTGATGGTGGCATCGAGCACTTCCTGGCGGAACTCGGCGATGGTGTCGCCGATGTTCTCGGCGGCCAACAGACTGTTGCGCATGTGGTAGATCACCTTGCGCTGTTCGTTGGCCACGTCATCGTATTCGAGCAGTTGCTTACGGATGTCGAAGTTACGGCCTTCGACCTTGCGCTGGGCCTTCTCGATGGCATTGGTGACCATGCGGTGCTCGATGGCCTCGCCGGACTGCATGCCCAACGCCTTCATGAAGTTCTTCACCCGGTCAGAGGCGAAGATACGCATCAGGCTGTCTTCGAGCGACAGGTAGAAGCGGCTGGAGCCCGGGTCACCCTGACGACCGGCACGACCACGCAGTTGGTTGTCGATACGACGGGATTCGTGACGTTCGGAGGCGATCACATGCAGGCCACCGGCCTCGATCACCTGCTGGTGACGCTTCTGCCAGTCGGCCTTGATCTGGGCGATCTGCTCGGCGCTGGGGTTCTCCAGGGCGGCGACTTCAGCCTCCCAGTTACCGCCCAGCAGGATGTCGGTACCACGACCGGCCATGTTGGTGGCGATGGTCAGTGCACCCGGCGCGCCGGCCTGGGCAATGATCTCGGCCTCTTTTTCGTGGTACTTGGCGTTGAGCACTTTGTGGTCGATACCTTCTTTCTTCAGAAGGTTGGACATGTGCTCGGACGTCTCGATGGTGGCGGTACCGACCAGGACCGGACGGCCCTGCTTCATGCTTTCCTTGATGTCGGCGATGATCGCGGCGTACTTCTCGTCGGCGGTCAGGTACACCAGGTCGTTGAAGTCCTTACGCGCCAGAGGCTTGTTCGGCGGAATGACCATCACGTTCAATGCGTAGATCTGGGCGAACTCGAAGGCCTCGGTATCAGCGGTACCGGTCATGCCGGACAGCTTGGTGTAAAGGCGGAAGTAGTTCTGGAAGGTGGTCGAAGCCAGGGTCTGGCTCTCGGCCTGGATATTCAGGTTTTCCTTCGCCTCGATGGCCTGGTGCAGGCCTTCGGAGAGGCGACGGCCCGGCATGGTACGGCCGGTGTGCTCGTCGATCAGCAGGACCTGGCCGTCCTGGACGATGTACTCGACGTTGCGGTGGAACAGCTTGTGGGCGCGCAGGCCGGCATAGACGTGGGTCAGCAGGCCCAGGTTGTGCGCCGAATAGAGGCTCTCGCCCTCGGCCAGCAGGCCCGCCTGGGTCAGCATCTCTTCGATGAACTGGTGACCGGCTTCGTTGAGCTCCACCTGACGGCTCTTCTCGTCGATGGTGAAGTGACCTTCCTGGGTGACCTGGCCTTCGACTTCCTCGATGTGCTGCTTCAGGCGCGGGATCAGGCGGTTGATTTCGATGTACAGCTTCGAGCTGTCTTCGGCCTGGCCGGAGATGATCAGCGGGGTACGGGCTTCGTCGATCAGGATCGAGTCGACTTCGTCGATCACGGCGAAGTTCAGCTCACGCTGGAACTTCTCCTCCTGGCTGAAGGCCATGTTGTCGCGCAGGTAGTCGAAACCGAATTCGTTGTTGGTGCCGTAGGTGATGTCGGCGGCGTAGGCGGCACGCTTTTCTTCCGGCGGCTGGAATGCCGAGACGATGCCCACGGACAGACCGAGGAATTCGTACAGCGGGCGCATCCAGTTGGCATCGCGGCGGGCGAGGTAGTCGTTGACGGTCACTACGTGCACGCCTTTGCCGGACAGTGCGTTGAGATAGACCGCCAGGGTACCGACCAAGGTCTTGCCTTCACCGGTACGCATTTCTGCGATCATGCCCTCGTGCAGGGTCATACCGCCGATCAGCTGCACGTCGAAGTGACGCATGCCCATGACACGCTTGCCGGCCTCACGGGCCACGGCGAAGGCTTCCGGCAGCAGTTGGTCGAGGGTCTCGCCTTTGGCCAGGCGCTCCTTGAACTCTGCGGTCTTGTTCCGCAGTTGCTCGTCGGAGAGGGCCACCATCTTCTCTTCGAAGGCATTGACGATGTTCACCGTCTTGAGCATGCGTTTGACTTCACGCTCGTTCTTGCTTCCAAAAAGTTTTTTTAACAAAGGCGCAAACATATCGGCAGGATCTTCCACACGTAGGGATGGAGGGCGGCCCCATGAGTCGCCCGTGCAGCCCTGAGGCCGCATGCGAACGAGCATTCTACCCGGAAACGATGGTGAGGAAAGTGGTGGATTTCCACGATGCTGGCACAGCGCTTTGGCGGGGGCCCTCCTAACATGAGGGCTTTTCGAGCAAGTTCAAGGTGCTGAAAGATGAAACGTATCAGGGACAATTCCCAAAGAGATCAGCAGCTTGCCGCCCTTGCACGTCCGCCTGCGCCCGCAGTTGGCCGACAAACCCGCCGCGTTGGCCATGCCTGGGGGTCAGGCCAAGGGCCCGGCTTCTGTTAAGATGGCCAATCTGTAACCACCTGCGACCCCCCATGGCCTACAAGCCCTCCCCCGCCCAGCCCCCCGCCGCGCTGTTGCGTCAGGCCAGACCGCTGCGCCTGCTGCTCAACCAGGCCGAGCGCCTGGCCCATTTGCAGCGCCTGCTGGAAAGCCAGCTGCAGCCGGCTGCCCGCGATCATTGCCATGTGGCGTCCTGGCGAGATGGCACCTTGTTACTGGTGGTGACGGATGGCCACTGGGCCACGCGCCTGCGCTATCAGCAAAAACGCCTGCAGCGACAACTGCAGGCCCTGGAGGCGTTCGGTAACCTGCAACGCATCCTGTTCAAGGTGCAACCGCCCCTGGTGCCGGCCAAGCGGGATGGTCAAGGTGTGGAGCTGTCGAGCAAGGCCGCCGAGAGCATCCGTGACTCGGCCGAAGGCATTGCCGACCCAAAATTGCGGGCAGCCTTGGAACGCCTGGCGGCGCACGCACAGGGCAAGGACAAGGGCTGAGGGCGCCCATAAAAAAGGCCACCCGAAGGTGGCCTCAATGAACTAGAGAGTGTTCGAACTTACACGGCCGCAACAGGGCGCATGTAGGAGATCGGTGCCGTGCTGGCATCTTCGAAAGTGACCACTTCCCAGGCGTCCTTCTCAGCGATGAGCTTGCGCAGCAGCTGATTGTTCAGCGCGTGTCCGGACTTGTAGCCCTTGAACTCGCCGATCAGGCTGTTGCCCAGCAGGTAAAGATCGCCGATGGCGTCGAGGATCTTGTGCTTGACGAATTCGTCTTCGTAACGAAGGCCGTCTTCGTTGAGCACGCCGTCCTCATCGACCACGATGGCGTTTTCCACACTGCCGCCCAACGCAAGGTTGTGCTTGCGCAGGTACTCGATGTCGCGCATGAAACCGAAGGTACGGGCGCGGCTGACTTCCTTCACGAACGACGTGCTGGAGAAGTCGACACTGGCGCTCTGGGTCCGGTTGCGCAGTACCGGATGATCGAAGTCGATCTCGAAGCTCACCTTGAACCCGTCGAAAGGCAGGAAGGTGGCGCGCTTGTCGCCCTCCTCCACCGTCACTTCGCGCAGGATGCGGATGAACTTCTTGGCAGCGTCCTGTTCTTCCAGGCCGGCGGATTGAATCAGGAATACGAAGGGGCCCGCGCTGCCATCCATGATCGGTACTTCCGAGGCGGAGAGCTCGACGTAGGCGTTATCGATGCCCAGGCCCGCCATGGCGGAGAGCAGGTGCTCGACCGTATCGACCTTTACGTCACCGTTGACCAGCGTCGTCGACATGGTTGTCTCGCCGACGTTGGCCGCACGGGCCGGGATCTCGACGACTGGGTCGAGGTCGGCACGGCGGAAGACGATGCCGGTGTCCACAGGCGCTGGCTTGAGGGTCAGGTAGACCTTCTCCCCGGAGTGCAGGCCGACACCTGTGGCACGGATGGTATTCTTCAGGGTGCGTTGTCTAATCATGGCATTGGCCGCTTCAGCGCAAATTGCGAACAGGTATCAACAAAGGCTGGGGATGATAACAGACCCGGCCTTTGCTGAACACCAATCACCCCTATACCCCTGATAAATTCCATTAATCGGCCTGGCGACGCAGGAACGCCGGGATGTCGAGGTAGTCCAGATCATCCTGTGGATTGAGTTTAGCTGCTGCTGCGGCACCACCGTGGGCCTGGTTGCGCATCACGGTCGGACGCTCCAGATCGCGGTAGTTGACGGCAGGCTGCTCCTGACGCACCGGTGCAGGATTGGAAGCCTCGTAAGCGGCGGCCGCGCTCTGCAGGGTGTTGTCGACGACCTTGACCGGCTTCTCGATACGCGCGCCCAGGCCGGTAGCGACCACGGTCACGTGCAACTCGTCGCGCATGTCTGGATCGATCACGGTGCCGACCTTGACCATCGCGTGGTCGGAGGCGAAGGCCTCGATGATGCTACCGACGTCGGAGTACTCGCCCAGGGACAGGTCCGGACCTGCGGTGATGTTCACCAGGATGCCGCGGGCGCCCTGCAGGTTGACGTCCTCGAGCAGCGGGTTGCGGATCGCCGCCTCGGTGGCTTCGCGGGCACGGTTCGGACCGCTGGCGCAGCCGGTACCCATCATCGCCATGCCCATCTCGCCCATCACGGTGCGCACGTCGGCGAAGTCGACGTTGATCATGCCCGGACGCTTGATGATGTCGGAGATGCCACGCACGGCGCCAGCCAGTACGTCATCGGCCTTGGCGAAGGCGGACAGCAGGCTTGCATCCTTGCCCAGGATGGTCAGCAGCTTCTCGTTGGGGATGGTGATCAACGAGTCGACGCTTTCGGCCAGCATGCGGATGCCTTCGTCGGCGATCTGCATGCGCTTGCGACCTTCGAACGGGAACGGACGGGTCACCACCGCAACGGTGAGAATGCCCATTTCCTTGGCCACTTCGGCGATGATCGGCGCAGCACCGGTACCGGTACCGCCACCCATGCCGGTGGTGATGAAGACCATGTTGGTGCCCTGCAGCACCTCGGCGATGCGCTCACGGTCTTCCAGCGCGGCCTGGCGGCCGACTTCCGGATTGGCGCCGGCACCCAGGCCCTTGGTGACACCGGTACCCAGTTGCAGGATGGTGCGCGCGCCGATGTTCTTCAGCGCCTGGGCATCAGTGTTGGCGCAGATGAACTCGACGCCTTCGATGTTGCTTTTGACCATGTGGTTGACGGCGTTGCCACCACCACCACCGACACCGATCACTTTGATGACCGGACTTTGCGGGACGTTGTCTACGAGCTCGAACATTTTCCCTCTCCTTAACTGTTCTCTAGTTTTTGCGCCTACCACTACTGCTTTGAAACTTAGAAGTTGCCCTGGACCCAACGCTTGAATCGTTCAAGCACCGGGGCCTTCGGTTCATCGCCATAGCTGTTGTTGCTGCTGTTGCCGGTCAGGGGCAGGTCCTCGGTCTGCTTTTGCAGGCCATAGGTGAGCAAGCCCACGCCGGTGGAATAGATCGGGTTGCGTACGACATCGCTCAGCCCCCGAACGCTATGTGGCACGCCAAGGCGCACCGGCATGTGGAAGATTTCCTCGGCCAATTCCACAGCGCCTTCCATCTTCGCGGTACCGCCGGTCAGGACGATGCCGGCCGGCACCAGGTCCTCGTAGCCGCTGCGACGCAGCTCGGCTTGGATCAAGGTGAAGAGCTCGTCGTAACGGGGCTCCACCACCTCGGCCAGGGCCTGGCGCGACAGCTCGCGCGGTGGGCGATCGCCCACGCTCGGCACCTTGATGGTCTCGCCAGCGCCGGCCAGCTTGGCCAGGGCGCAGGCGTAGCGGATCTTGATTTCCTCGGCGTACTGGGTCGGGGTACGCAGGGCCATGGCGATATCGTTGGTCACCTGGTCGCCCGCGATCGGGATCACCGCAGTGTGGCGAATGGCACCTTCGGTGAAGATGGCGATGTCGGTGGTACCGCCACCGATGTCCACCAGGCACACACCCAGCTCCTTTTCGTCATCGGTCAGGACCGAGTAGGCCGATGCCAGCTGCTCGAGGATGATGTCGTCGATTTCCAGGCCACAACGGCGCACGCATTTTTCGATGTTCTGGGCCGCATTGACCGCGCAGGTGACCACGTGGACCTTGGCTTCCAGACGCACGCCGGACATACCCAGGGGCTCGCGCACACCTTCCTGGTTGTCGATCACGTAGTCCTGCGGCAGGGTGTGCAGCACCCGCTGGTCGGCCGGAATGGCCACGGCCTGGGCGGCGTCCAGGACGCGCTCGAGGTCAGCGGTGCTGACTTCCCGATCGCGAATGGCGACGATGCCGTGGGAGTTCAGGCTACGAATGTGATTGCCGGCGACACCGACGAACGCCGAGTGGATGCGGCAGCCGGCCATCAGCTGCGCTTCTTCCACTGCGCGCTGGATCGACTGCACGGTGGACTCGATGTTCACCACCACGCCCTTCTTCAGGCCGCGGGACGGATGGGTACCGATGCCCACGATTTCCAGAGTGCCGTCAGCGGCCACCTCACCCACCAGCGCCACCACCTTGGAGGTGCCGATGTCCAGCCCGACGATCATTTTGCCGCTATGCGCGTTTGCCATGGTCCTGCCTCTCTCTAATTCTTCGCAACGGCGGGTTGGGCCGTCGTCGGTGCAATCGGTTCCCGCCAGCCAACGGCAAGCCCGTTGGCGTACCGCAGATCAACGCGGGCGATGTTGGTGATCTGCTCTTTGAGTGTCTTGTCGTAAATGGCAATGAAACGGCGCATCTTCTCCACCAGATGGTCGCGCCCCAACAGCAGCTCGATCCCCGGCCCGGCGCTGCCCGCGCCGGTGGTGAGGAACCAACTGCCTCGCTCGCGCAGCTCCAGGCGAGCGATGGAAAAGCCCAGGGGGCGCAGCATCTGGCTCAGTACCTGATACTGCTGCATGACTTGTTGCTGAGCGCGCTGCGGCCCGAACAGCTGCGGCAGGTGCTCGTAGTTGGCCAGTTCGCGCGGGGTGAAGGCCTGGCCCTGGTTATTGAGCAAGGCTTCATCGCCCCAACGCGCCACCGGCAACTGTTCTTCCAGGCGGATCACCACCTCGTCCGGCCATACCCGGCGGACTTCGGCATGGGCGATCCAGGGCATCTGCTCGAGCTCCAGGCGCATCGCCGTGAGGTCGACGCTGAAGAAGCTCGAAGCAACATACGGCGCGATTCGCTGCTGCACCGCCTGCTGGCTGATGTAGCTCAGGTCGCCCTGCACGGCGATCTTGGTGATCGGCCGGTCGGCGTACGGCATCAGGCGCACGGCGCCTTCATAGGCACCGAACCCCGCAGCGACCAACAGCACCGGCCACAGCAGGCGCTTGAGGCCGCCCAGACTGGGCCGCGGCAGGCGCGCCGATACGGGCTCGTCGGCCACCAGTCGGCTGGCACCACGCGGCACCGGCTTGCTACGGCCGGTAACGGGTTGCTGCTGACGTATCATCGCGCCGTGCATGGCTCTCAACCTCGCGTCGCTACGCTTTCGGCCAGGATCGCCAGCACCAGTTGCTGGAAGTCCAGACCGGCCGCGCGGGCCGCCATGGGCACCAGGCTATGGTCGGTCATGCCGGGTGCGGTGTTGACTTCGAGCAGCCAGAACCGGCCCTGCTCGTCCTGCATCACGTCCAGCCGCCCCCAACCTTCGATGCCGATGGCATCGCAGGCACGTGCGGTCAGGTCGATCAGCTCCTGCTCCTTGGCGCTGTCCAGGCCGCACGGAATGCGGTACTGGGTATCGTTGGCCAAGTACTTGGCGTCGTAGTCGTAGAACACGTGCGGCGTACCCAGGGCAATCGGCGGCAGCACCTGACCACGCAACACGGCCACGGTGAACTCCGGACCATGAATCCACTGCTCGACCAGCACTTGAGAGTCGTAACGGGCGGCATCGCGCCAGGCGGCAACCAGTTCTTGCTCGTTGTTCACCTTGGCCATGCCGATACTGGAACCTTCATGGGCCGGTTTGACGATCAACGGGAAGCCCAGTTCCGCACCGGCCTCGACACAATCGTGTTCGTTGCCCAGCACGGCATGGCGCGGGGTCGGAATACCCAGACTCTGCCAGACCTGCTTGGTGCGCAGTTTGTCCATCGCCAGGGCCGAGGCCAGGATGCCGCTGCCGGTGTAGGGAATGTCCAGGCACTCCAGCAGGCCCTGCATGCTGCCGTCTTCGCCACCACGGCCGTGGAGAATGATGAAGGCGCGGTCGATCTTCTCGCTCTGCAGGCGCGCCAGCAGATCATCGCCCACGTCGATGCCAACCACGTCGACACCGGCGCTGGTCAGCGCTTCGAGCACCGCCTTGCCGGACTTGAGCGACACCTCGCGCTCGGCGCTCTTGCCGCCGTAGAGTACGGCGACGCGACCGAAGGCTTTGACGTCCAGGGTCGAGTGCAATTTGTCGTAGGCGCTGCTCATTTCGACTTCTCCTGGCTGGCGACGGCGCCAGCGAACAGCGGGCTCTTGATCAGTTGCGGCGCCAGGCCACCGATGTCACCGGCGCCTTGGCACAGCAGGATGTCGCCGGCACGCAGCAATGGTTTGACCAGCGGCGCCAGGTCGACGCCACGCTCGATGTAGATCGGGTCCAATTGCCCGCGCTGACGGATGCTGTGGCACAGCTGGCGACTGTCGGCACCTGGGATCGGCTCCTCGCCGGCCGGGTAGACCTCCATCAGCAGCAATACGTTGGCATCCGCCAGGACCTGCACGAAATCGTCGTACAGGTCGCGGGTGCGGCTGTAGCGGTGCGGCTGATAGACCATCACCAGGCGTCGGCTCGGCCAGCCACCCCGCACGGCCTTGATCACCGCAGCGACTTCGGTCGGGTGATGCCCATAGTCGTCGACCAGCATCACGCTGCCGCCGTCGACCGGCAGTTCGCCGTACACCTGGAAGCGCCGACCCACGCCCTGGAAGCCCGACAGGCCCTGGACGATGGCGTCGTCGCTGATGCCTTCATCAGTGGCGATGGCGATGGTGGCCAGGGCATTGAGTACGTTGTGGTTGCCCGGCATGTTGACCGAAACCTCCAGCGGCTCGCAGTCACGGCGCAGCACGGTGAAGTGGGTCTGCATGCCTTGCTGGCGGACGTTGATGGCACGCACGTCAGCTTCTTCGCTGAAGCCATAGGTCACGGTCGGGCGCTTGACCTGCGGCAGGATCTCGCGCACCACCGGATCGTCCAGGCACATCACTGCCAGACCGTAGAACGGCAGGTTGTGCAGGAACTCAACGAAGGTTTTCTTCAACTTGTTGAAGTCGCCTTCGTAGGTGGCCATGTGGTCGGCGTCGATGTTGGTGACGACCGCGACCATCGGCTGCAGATGCAGGAAGCTGGCGTCGCTCTCATCGGCTTCGGCGATCAGGTAGCGACTGGTGCCGAGCTGGGCGTTGGTACCGGCTGCGGTCAGGCGACCACCGATGACGAAGGTCGGGTCCAGGCCGCCGGCAGCGAACACCGATGCCAGCAGGCTGGTGGTGGTGGTCTTGCCGTGGGTACCAGCCACGGCGATGCCATGACGGTAGCGCATCAGTTCGGCGAGCATCTCGGCGCGCGGCACCACTGGAATGCGGCGCTCCAGGGCGGTGGCGACTTCCGGGTTGGCCGGGTTGATGGCGCTGGACACCACCAGCACATCGGCGTTGGCGGCGTTCTCGGCACGGTGGCCGACGAAAATCTCGGCGCCGAACGACTCCAGGCGCTCGGTGACCGGGGACGCCTTGAGGTCCGAGCCGGACACCTGGTAACCCAGGTTCAGCAGCACTTCGGCGATGCCGCACATGCCCACGCCGCCGACACCGACGAAGTGGATGCGACGGATACGGCCCATCTTCGGCTGGGGCATGGCTTTCTGGCTCTCAACCATGGGCCACCTCCAGGCAGATATCGACCACGGTGCTGGTTGCGGCAGGTTTGGCCAGGCGCCGTGCGGTGCCGGCCATGGTGTTGAGTTTCTCGGGTTGCATCAGCACCTCGTTCAGGCGTTCAGCGAGCTGCGCTGCGCCAGTTGTCGCTTGTGGCATCAGGAAGGCAGCGCCTTCACGAGCCAGGTATTGGGCGTTGTGGGTCTGGTGGTCGTCGATGGCGTGGGGCAAAGGCACCAGCACCGAGGGCAGACCTGCCGCAGCCAGTTCGCTGACGGTCAGGGCACCCGCCCGGCATACCACCATGTCGGCCCAGCCATAGGCGTGGGCCATGTCCTTGATGAAGGGCTCTACCTGAGCCTCGACCCCCGCCTCGCGATAACGCTCGGCGGTGACCGGCGCATGTTGCTTGCCAGCCTGGTGGAACACCTCGGGGCGCAGGTTCGCGGGCACTTCCGACAGGGCCTTAGGCAGCAATTTGTTCAATGGTTCCGCACCCAGGCTGCCACCGAGCACCAACAGGCGTGCGCGGCGCTCGGCCAACGGGGCGCGTTGAGCCTCCAGGAACAGCTCCGGGCGCACCGGATTGCCGGTAGTACGGCGTTTGTCGCTGGCCGGAAAAGTGTCCGGGAAAGCTTCGCAGACTCGCGCCGACAGCGGCACCAGCAGCCGATTGGCGGTACCGGCACGGGCGTTCTGCTCATGGATGACCAACGGCACGCCACACAGCCGCGCGGCGACACCGCCCGGGCCGGTCACGTAGCCGCCAAAGCCCAGCACGCAGACGGGCTTGAGCTGGCGAATGATGCGGCGCGCCTGAAGCACAGCCTTGACCAAGGTGAACGGTGCCTTGAACAGCGACAGCTTGCCTTTGCCGCGCAGGCCGCTGACCTGGATCAGGTGCAAGGGCAGGCCTGCCTGGGGCACGAGTTCATTCTCGATGCCGCGCGGCGTGCCCAGCCAGTGCACGCTGTAGCCACGGGCCTGGAACTCACGGGCGCAGGCCAGGGCCGGGAAGACATGCCCACCGGTGCCACCGGCCATGATCAGAACGTTCTTGCCGTCAGCGGCCATGGTTGGTCTCCTCGGCAAAATCGCTTTCCTTGAACTCGTGCTCCTCGCTGCCCAGGTGCGTCCGGCTCTCCCATTCGATGCGCAGCAACAACCCCACGCAGGCACAGCAGATCACCAGCGAGCTGCCGCCGTAACTGAGGAACGGCAGGGTCAGGCCTTTGGTCGGCAGCAGGCCGACGTTCACGCCGATGTTGATCAAGAACTGACCAATCCACAGGAACGCCAGACCAAACGCCATGTAGGCGGCGAAGAACTGCTTGGCCTTTTCCGCCCACAGGCCGATGTACAGGGCCCGCACGGTGACGAAGACGAACAGCGCCACGGTGCACAGCGAGCCGACCACGCCCAGCTCCTCGGCCAGGACCGAGAACACGAAGTCGGTGTGCGCCTCAGGCAGGTAGAACTGCTTCTGCACGCTGTTGCCCAGGCCCACGCCAAGCCACTCGCCGCGACCGAAGGCGATCAGCGCCTGGGTCAGCTGGTAGCCGGAGCCAAATTGGTCGGCCCAGGGGTCGGTGAAGGTGATCAGGCGCGCCATCCGGTAAGGCTGGGCCTGGACCAGGATGAACACTGCCACCACCGCCAGCACCACCATCAGGCTGAAGCGGAACAATCCCACCCCGCCGAGGAAGAGCATGGCCGCGGCCGCGCCCATCATCACTACGGTGGCGCCGAAGTCCGGCTCCATCAGCAGCAGGCCGGCCATCGGCAGCAGCACGATGAACGGTTTGAAAAAGCCCATCCAGCTCTCGCGCACTTCTTGCTGGCGACGCACCAGGTAACCGGCCAGGTAGATGACCACGAAGACCTTGGCGATCTCCGAGGGCTGGACGTTGAAGAAGCTGAAGCCGATCCAGCGCATGGAGCCGTTCACTTCACGACCAATGCCCGGCACCAACACCAGGAACAGCAGGCCGAAGGCACCGACCAGCATCATGAAGCCCATGCGCTGCCAAGTGGCGATCGGCACCATCATGGTCGCGCCACAGGCGACCAGGCCCAAGGCCACATACACCAGGTGACGGAACATGTGATACAGCGGGTTGCCCGACTGCACCGCAGCCACTTCCGAGGAGGCCGAGGTGATCATCACCAGGCCCAGGCCCAGCAATGCCAGGCAACCGGCGAGGAAGGCGAAGTCCAGGTCGATGCCGCGACCACTGATCAGCGGCGATGGGTAAGGCTTGAGGATGCCGAAAATCATGCCAGCCCCTCCGCCGCCCGGGCGAACAGACGTCCGCGTTCTTCGAAGTTCTTGAACATGTCGAGGCTGGCGCAGGCTGGCGACAGCAACACGGCATCGCCAGGTTCGGCCAGCAGGGCGCATTGCTGCACGGCTTCATCCAGCGTCTTGACTCGAACCTGGTGCACACCCTCGCCCAGCGACTCGGCCAGACGCTCGGCATCACGCCCCAGCAGGACGACGGCGCGGCAGAAACGCGCCACCGGCTCACGCAGCGCGGAGAAGTCCGCACCCTTGCCGTCGCCCCCGGCGATCAGCACCAGCTTGCCGTCGATGTCCGCGCCCAGACCTTCGATGGCAGCCAGGGCGGCGCCGACGTTGGTGGCCTTGGAGTCGTCGTACCAGTTGACGCCGTTGCGCTCACGCACCCATTGGCAGCGGTGGGCGAGCCCGGCAAATTCGCGCAGCGCTTCGAGCATCGGTGCGAACGGCAGGCCAACGGCATGGCCCAGGGCCAAGGCGGCCAGGGCGTTGCTCTGGTTGTGAGCGCCGCGGATCTTCAGTTCGCGTACCGGCATCAGGGTCTGGAATTCGAAGGCCAGGTACTTCTCGCCGTCGACTTCACGCAGGCCAAAGGCCTTGAAATCCGGCACGTTGAGGCCAAAGGTCCAGCAGGGGCGCCCTTCGACGGGCAACGGCCGGCTCAGGGCATCCTGGCGGTTGACCACGACTTGGCGAGCGCCACGGAAGATCCGGTGCTTGGCCAGGTGATAGGCCGGCAGACCGCTATAGCGGTCCATGTGGTCTTCGCTGATGTTCAGCACAGTGGCCACTTCGGCGTTGAGTTGGTCGGTGGTCTCCAGCTGGAAGCTGGAAAGCTCCAGGACATACAGCTCCACCGCGTCATCCAGCAGGTCCAGCGCCGGCGTACCCAGGTTGCCGCCGACTGCCACACGTTTGCCAGCCTTGGCGGCCATCTCCCCAACCAGGGTGGTGACGGTGCTCTTGGCGTTGGAACCGCTGATCGCCACGATCGGCGCTTTGGCATATCGCGCGAACAGTTCGATGTCGCCGGACAGCATCACGCCACGGGACGCGGCCTGTTGCAGCGCCGGCGTGGCGAGGGCCAGCCCAGGGCTGACATAGAGCTCGTTGGCGCGGCACAGGAAGTCCACGTCCAACTCGCCACAGCGCACTTCCACCTGCGGGTATTCACGGCGCAGGGTTTCCAGTTCCGGCGGCTGCTCGCGGGTATCGGCGACCGCAAAGGCAATGCCCCGGCTCGCCAGGAAGCGAACCAGGGACATGCCGCTCTTGCCGAGGCCGACAACGATGCGGAATTGGTCGGAAGCGATCAGTGACACGCTCATCTACCTCAGTTTCAGGGTGGCAAGGCCGATCAGCACCAGAATCACGGTGATGATCCAGAATCGGACGATCACCCGCGGCTCGGGCCAACCCTTGAGTTCAAAGTGGTGGTGAATCGGCGCCATGCGGAACACCCGCTTGCCGGTCAACTTGAAGGAGGCCACCTGGATCACCACCGACAGGGTCTCCATGACGAACACACCGCCCATGATGAACAGGACGATTTCCTGGCGAACGATGACCGCGATGGTGCCAAGCGCCGCGCCCAGCGCCAGCGCACCGACGTCACCCATGAAGACCTGGGCCGGGTAGGTGTTGAACCACAGGAAGCCCAGGCCTGCGCCGATCAGCGCGCCACAGAACACGATCAGCTCACCGGCGCCCGGCACATACGGGATCAGCAGGTATTCGGCGAACTTCACGTTGCCCGACAGGTAGCAGAAGATGCCCAGGGCACCGCCGACCATCACGGTTGGCATGATCGCCAGGCCATCGAGGCCGTCGGTCAGGTTGACCGCGTTGCTCGAGCCGACGATGACGAAATAGGTCAGTACGATGAAGAACGCGCCCAGGGGAATGGTGAGGTCCTTGAGCATCGGTACGATCAGCGTGGTCTCGACGCTGGTCGGTGCGGTCATGTACAGGAACACTGCGGCGCCCAGGCCGAACACCGATTGCCAGAAGTACTTCCAGCGGCTCGGCAGGCCACGGGAGTTCTTCTCGATCACCTTGCGGTAGTCGTCCACCCAGCCAATGGCACCGAACAGCAGGGTCACGATCAGCACGACCCAGACGTAGCGGTTGGTCAGGTCGGCCCACAGCAGGGTGCTGATGCCGATGGCGGACAGGATCAAGGCGCCGCCCATGGTGGGGGTGCCGGACTTGGACAGGTGCGATTGCGGGCCGTCGTTACGGACAGCCTGACCGATCTGGCGGATCTGCAGGGTGCGGATCATCCACGGCCCGAGCCACAGCGCCAGGGACAGCGCGGTCAATACACCCAGGATCCCGCGCAGGGACAGGTACTGGAAGACCGCGAAGCCCTTGTAGAACTGTTGCAGATACTCGGCCAACAGCAGCAGCATTAATGTTTCTCCCCGCTGGGACCGCACAAGGCCGCCACGACGTTTTCCATCGCAGCGCTGCGCGAGCCCTTGATCAAGATAGTGGTGTCGCTGGCAGTCTCGGCGCGAACGGCATCGATCAGCTCAGCTTGGGTAGCGAAATGGCGGCCATTGGCGCCGTACGCCGCGACCGCGTGGGCCATGTTGGTACCCACCGCGTACAGGGCGTCGACCTTGCCACGGGCATAGTCCCCCACCTGACGGTGGCCTTCTTCTGCCCATTGCCCCAGTTCGCCGATATCCCCGAGCACCAGGACGGTGCGTCCGGAAAAGCCGGCGAGTATATCAATGGCAGCGCACATCGAGGTGGGATTTGCGTTGTAGCTGTCGTCGATGACCCGCACGCCATTAGGGGCGATCTGGGCGACGGTCCGGCCCTTGACCGGTTGAACCGCGCCCAGCCCGGCGGCAATACCTTCCAAGCTCACACCCAGGGCATGGGCGGCCGCGGCTGCGGCCAATGCATTGCTGACGTTGTGAGTGCCCAGCAGGTTCAGTTGCACCTGCACCGAGCCTTGCGGCCCATGCAAGGTAAACGATGGGCAGCCACGGGCGTCGCGCCCAATGTCGCTGGCATGGAAATCGGCCTGTGGGTTATCCAGCGCGAAGCTGAGGACGCGGTGCTGGCCCGCGCGCTTGCGCCAGATCTCGAAGGCTTTGTCAGCCAGATTGAGGATGGCCGTACCGCCCTCGCCCAGACCTTCGAGGATCTCGCCCTTGGCCTCGACGATTTTCTCGGGGCCGCCGAACTCGCCGACATGGGCGGTACCGGCATTGTTGATGATGACCACCTGAGGTTGGGTCAGGCCAACGGTGTAGCGGATCTCGCCGATGCGCGAGGCGCCCAGCTCGATCACCGCGGCACTGTGCTCCGGGGAGATTTCCAGCAAGGTCAGGGGCGCGCCGAGGTCGTTGTTCAGGTTGCCACGGGTGGCCAGTACCAGCCCGCGGGTGCGAAGAATGCCGGCAAGCAACTCCTTGACCGTGGTCTTGCCGCTGGAGCCGGTGATGGCCGCGACGGGCTTGTCGAACGCGGCGCGGTTCAGGGCACCGAGCTGGCCCAGGGCCAGACGACTGTCGGCGACAACCAATTGTGGCAGGTCGACACCTTCCACTTCGCGCTCCACCAGGGCCGCCACGGCGCCCTTGGCTTTCACGTCGGCCAGGTAATCGTGACCATCGAAACGCGGCCCGGCCAGGGCGACGAACAACTGCCCGGCGCCCACGGTGCGACTGTCGATGCTGACACCGCTGAAGCTTGCGTCGACGCCGACCTGACGCCCCGCAAGCGGCGCGGTCAGCTGGCTGAGTGTCATGGGCTTAAGCATGCGGAGCCTCCCAGGCTGCAAGTGCCTTCTCGGCTTCGACCAGGTCGGAGAAGTCATGGCGTTCGCCATGGATCTCCTGGTAGTCCTCATGCCCCTTGCCGGCCAGGACGATGACGTCGTCGGCAGCAGCGGTGGCAATCAGGTGGGCGATGGCCTCGCCCCGGCCGGCGACGAATTCGACGTCAGCGGGCTTGGCGAAACCAGGGCGAATGTCATCGAAGATCCGCTGTGGGTCTTCGGTGCGAGGGTTGTCATCGGTGACCAGCACGCGATCGGCCAGGCGCTCGGCCACTTCGGCCATCAAAGGGCGCTTGCCGCGATCACGATCGCCACCGCAACCAAACAGGCACAACAGGTGGCCATGGGCATGCGGGCGCAGGGCTTCGAGCACTTTTTCCAGGGCATCGGGGGTGTGGGCGTAATCGACCACCACCAACGGCTTGTCGCCACCACCCAGACGCTGCATGCGGCCGATGGGGCCTTGCAGTTGCGGGGTGACCTTGAGGATCTCGTCCAGCGGATAGTCCAGCGCCAGCAGCGTGGCCACGGCGGCGAGCATGTTGCTCAGGTTGAAGCGGCCCAGCAGACGGCTGCGCAGCGCGTGCTCACCCTGCGGGGTCACCAGCACCGCGCGCACGCCGTCGTCATCGAAGCGGGCTTGCTTGCAGAACAGCGTGGCGGTCGAATCCAGCAGGCTGTAGCTGATCAGACGCGACTCGCCATGGCTCTGGGCCAGGCGACGACCGAATTCATCGTCCAGGTTGACCACGCGGCAACGCAGGTTCGGCCAGGCGAACAGCTTGGCCTTGGCGGCCTCGTAGGCCTCCATGCTGCCGTGGTAGTCCAGGTGATCGCGGGACAGGTTGGTCATCACCGCGATATCGAATGCCAGCGCCGCGACACGGCCCTGCTCCAGGGCATGGGACGACACTTCCATCGCCACGGCCTTGGCGCCGCCATGCTTGAGGTCATTCAGGGTCGCCTGCACGGCGATCGGGTCCGGTGTAGTCAGGCGCCCGCTGCGCAGCTCGCCATAGAAGCCGGTGCCCAGGGTACCGATCAGACCGCAACGCTGGCCCAGGGCATCGAGGGCCTGAGCCACCAGTTGGGTGACACTGGTCTTCCCGTTGGTGCCGGTGACACCAACCAGGTCCAGTTGACGGCTCGGCTCGCCATAGAAGCGCCCGGCGATCTCAGACAGCTGGCCAATCAGGCCACGCACAGGGATCAGCGGCACCTCGGTGATCGGCAGAACGCTCGCGCCCTGTTCTTCATAGGCCACTGCGGCAGCGCCACGGGCCAGGGCATCGGCGATGTGCGCACGGCCATCGACCTTCGCCCCAGGCACAGCCAGGAACAGATCGCCCGGCCGCACCTGGCGGCTGTCGAGGGTCAGCTCGCGGATCAGCGGATCGCGGCTGGCATGGGCGAAAAGCTTGCTCAATGGCATTGTCATCAACCACGCCCTCCATTGGCGGGTACTGCGCTGGCCTGCTGGGTCGCGGGTTGCGGCAGGTTGTCCGGCGGTACGTTCATCAGGCGCAGGGTGCCCGACATCACCTTGCTGAATACGGGAGCCGATACCAGGCCGCCGAAGTAGCCGCCCTTGCTCGGCTCATCGATGACCACGACGATGGCATAGCGCGGATCGCTCATCGGACCAAAACCGGCGAACAGCGAGCGATAGGCGTTTTCGGTGTAGCCCTTGGAGCCGACGGTGGCCTTACGCGCGGTCCCGGACTTGCCACCCACGTGATAGAACGGCACCTGGGCACGGAACACGCCACGCGGGGCTTCGATGACCTGCTGCAACATGGCCTGTACGGTTTCGGCGGTGTCGGCCGGAATCGCCTGCACGGCCTCCGGCGCTTTGTCGACCTTGAGAATCGACAGCGGCACCATCTTGCCGTCGTTGGCAATCGCCGCGTAGGCGTGCACCAGTTGCAGCGCCGTCACCGAAACGCCGTAGCCGTAGGACAGCGTAGCGGTCTCGGCCTTGCGCCATTCACGGTGGTTGGGCAGGTTGCCAACACGCTCGCCCGGGAAGCCCAGGCCTGTGTACTGGCCCAGACCGACCTGGGACATGACCCGGTAGATCGCCTCGCCACCAATGTCGAAGGCGATCTTGCTCATGCCGACGTTACTGGAGTTGATCAGGATGCCGGTCAGGTCGAGGATCGGGCCTTCGCTCCTGGACACGTCCTTGATGGTGTAGCGACCGATCTGCAGACTGCCCGGGTAGACCTCGACCTTGTCGGTGGGTTTCCAGCGACCACTCTGCAAGGCCGCGCTCATGGAGATCGGCTTGACCGTGGAGCCTGGCTCGAACACGTCGATGATCGCCCGGTTGCGCATGGCTGCGGGGAACATGCTACGGCGGTTGTTCGGGTTGTAGGTCGGCTGGTTGACCATCGCCAGAACCTCACCGGTCTTGACGTCCATGATCACCAGGCTACCTGCCTTGGCTTCCTGCTCGGCGATGGCATTGCGCAGTTCGCGGGTGGCCAGGTATTGCAGACGCAAGTCGATGGACAACGCCAAGGTCTTTCCGGCCTTGGCGTTCTTGGTAACCTGGATGTCCTTGATCAGCCGACCGCGTCGGTCCTTGATCACCTGGCGCTTGCCAGGCACGCCGGCGAGCCATTCGTCATAGGCCAGCTCGACCCCTTCGCGACCGTGGTCGTCCAGGTCGGTGAAGCCCACCATATGCGCAGTGACATCGCCCGCCGGATAGAAGCGGCGGAATTCTTCCATGCCGTAGACACCCGGCACCTTGAGATCGAGCACCTGCTGGCCCTGCTCCGGTGTCAGACCCCGAACCAGATAGATGAATTCTTTATTGGCTTGCTGGGTCAGGCGCTCGGTCAGCTGCTGAGCGTTCTGCCCGAGCGCGGCAGCCAGCTGTGGCCAGCGATCACGGGCGACCTGCATTTCCTTGGGGTTGGCCCACAGGGTAGTGACCGGCGTACTGACAGCCAGCGGCTCGCCGTTACGATCGGTGATCAGGCCACGGTGCGCGGGAATAGGAATATGACGCAGGCTGCGAGCATCGCCCTGCCCTTTGAGGAAATCACGGTCGACCACCTGCAGATCGATGATGCGCCAGGCGATGGCACCGACCATCAGCGCCAGCAATGCGATCACCACCCGGAAGCGCCAGGGGTAGAGTGCGCCTTCGAGCTTCATCATGGCGCCACCATCCGCACTTCGTCAGCGGCCGGCACGCGCATTTTCAGCTGTTCGCTGGCCAGGTTCTCGATACGGCTGTGGGCGGTCCAGGTGCTTTGCTCGAGAATCAGCCGCCCCCATTCAGCCTGAGCCTTGTCGCGCTCGTTCAGCTCGCCGTAGAGGGTGTTGAGCAACTGACGGTTCCAATGGGCGCTGTAGGACACGGCGATCGCCGACACCAGCACACCGACAAACAGCAGAAGCATCAGGAAGCTTCCGCCTGGCAAAGGTTTGGCGAACAGCCGGCTCACCGCAGTTTCTCCGCCACCCGCATCACGGCACTGCGCGCGCGCGGGTTGGCCTGAAGCTCTGCATCGGAGGCGAATTGCGCCTTGCCGATCAGGCGGATCTTGGGTTCGAAGACCTTGTGCTGCACCGGCAGGTTGCGCGGCAGGTTGTCCGCCTCACCCTTGGCCAACTTGCGCATGAACAGCTTGACGATGCGGTCCTCGAGCGAGTGGAAGCTGATCACCGCCAGGCGGCCACCGACTTCCAGCGCTTCGATTGCGGCTTCAAGGCCGGTCTCGAGATCGCCCAGTTCGTTGTTTACATGAATACGCAGCCCCTGGAAGGCGCGGGTAGCGGGGTTCTTGCCCTTCTCCCAGGCGGGGTTGGCGACCTTGAGCACTTCGGCAAGATCACCTGTGCGGGTGAACGGCTGCTGTTCGCGGCGCTGCACCACGGCCCGCGCCATGCGCTTGGCGAAGCGCTCCTCGCCGTACTCCTTGAAGACACGGGCGATTTCTTCTTCGGGGGCGGTGGCGATGAACTCGGCGGCGCTGATGCCCTGGTCGGGGTTCATGCGCATATCCAGCGGGCCATCATTGAGGAAACTGAAACCACGCTCGGGGTCATCCAACTGCGGCGAGGAGACGCCCAGGTCGAGCAGAATGCCGCTGACCTTGCCATCGAGGCCGCGCTGCGCGACTTCATCGCCCATCTCGGCAAAGCTGCGCTGCACAATGACAAAGCGGCCGTCTTCGGCCGCCAGCGCTTGCCCCGTCGCAATCGCTTGTGGATCTTTGTCGAACCCCAGCAGCCGCCCTTGCGGCCCGAGCTTGCTGAGGATCAGGCGGCTGTGCCCACCCCGCCCAAAGGTGCCATCCAGATAGCAACCGTCGGCGCGCAGGGCCAATGCCTCGACAGCCTCGTCGAGCAGCACGGTGATGTGGTTGAAGCCGCTATCTATCGTCACAGGATCAGGTCACGCAAGTCATCGGGCATGGCGCCCGGTTGTTGAATAGCTGCAAGGTCGGCTGCCGAAACCGCGTTCCAGGCATCCTCATCCCACAGCTGGAATTTGTTCAGTTGCCCCACCAGCATCGCCTTCTTGTCGAGCTTGGCGTATTCGCGCAAACGGGGCGGTACCAGAAAACGACCACTGCCATCGAGCTCCAGGTCCACCGCATTACCGATCAGCAAACGCTGCAGGCGGCGGTTTTCCTCACGCAACGACGGCAAGGCACGCAATTTGGCTTCGATCTGTTCCCACTCATCGAGGGGATAAACACACAAGCAGGGGTCTACAGCGTCGATGGTCACGATCAACTGACCATTGCAACGCGAATCGAGCTCGTCACGGTACCGACTCGGCATGGCGAGTCGGCCCTTTGCATCGAGGCTGACGGCGTTGGCTCCGCGGAACACGGCTGCGATTCCCCACTGATGTTAGCTTTATTTGGTCAGAAAACCCACTTCATCCCACTTTCTGCCACTTGCGCACACTATAGGAATCCGTCCGCCACACCGTCAAGGCACGTTCATAAGGAAATCCCTTACAGGACGGCGATTTAGCGCAACAAAGGAAGGAGGAACGACTACCAGCGAAGAAATTTGGCGAGAAAAATCAAAGACACGCGGACACATGCGGCGCGAACTTAAAGTGATTTATTAAGAGTAAGAATTTTTCGGTATTACCAGGACATATCTGCTATCGATTCAAGCAGGGAAGGAAGAGGTGGAGAGTCGATCTGTAAGCCGGGTTCTGTCGAGGACAGTCATTCCTCTACGACGGCCATCACTGGACGCCTTTAGCAACCTACCCGGTTCCGACGCGGGCCACGCCGTAAGGAACCCTATTTGGTCTTGCTCCGAGTGGGGTTTACCTAGCCACGAACTGTTGCCAGTCGTGCGGTGCGCTCTTACCGCACCTTTTCACCCTTACCGGCACCGAAGTGCTTAGGCGGTTGTTTTCTGTGGCACTTTCCGTAGGCTCGCGCCCCCAGGCGTTACCTGGCACTCTGCCCTATGGAGCCCGGACTTTCCTCCCCCCTCTTTTGCGAAACAAAAGAAGGCAGCGACTGTCCGATCGACTCTCCGCCGACAAGGTTAACGGCAGGCGCGCTCAAGAACAAGTGACGCCACTAAAGAATATCAATTTGCCACTACTGAGATTTCTGTTTTTCCAGTGCAATTTGATAGAGCAAGTTCTTACGCACACCAGTGATTTCCGCCGCCAGTGCCGCCGCGCGTTTGAGTGGCAACTCCGCCAGCAACAGATCCAGCACCCGCTGCGCCTCTCCGCTAATGGCCTGTTCGTCCTCAGGCGCGCTCCAGCCGCCGACCAACACCACGCATTCACCCCGCTGCTGGTTGCTGTCGCCTGCAACAAAGGCGCGCAACTCACCCAGCGGCAAACCCTTGAGGGTCTCGAAAGTCTTGGTCAGTTCACGCCCCAGCACGGCGGGGCGGTCCGCACCGAACACCGCTTCCATGTCCTCCAGGCATTCGAGGATACGGTGTGGTGCTTCATAGAAGATCAGGGTACGCGGCTCTTCCTTGACCTGCTCGAGCCGAGCGCGGCGACCGGCCGTCTTGGCCGGCAGGAAGCCTTCGAAGATGAACCGGTCCGACGGCAGCCCCGCCGCCGACAAGGCGGCGATCAATGCGCAGGCGCCCGGCACCGGCACCACTTGCACCCCAGCGGCGCGCGCCTGGCGCACCAGGTGGTAGCCCGGATCGGAGATCAAGGGCGTACCGGCGTCCGACACCAACGCCACGTCGTCCCCGGCCAGAAGACGGGTGATGAATCGCCCGCCTTCATCCCGTTCGTTGTGCTCGTGGCAAGCCGCCAAGGGGGTGTCGATACCGAAGTGCTGGAGCAGGCGCACCGAGTGACGGGTATCTTCGGCAGCGATCAGCGCCACATTCGCCAGGACCTTGAGGGCCCGGGCGCTCATGTCGTCCAGATTGCCGATCGGCGTGGCGACGACATAAAGCGTCCCCATCGTGGATTTCGAAGCCCCTGCAACATCAGTCACTGCGCACACCTGTCTTGTGGATCAAAGGCGCCATTGTAGCCCGAGCACCCGTAACAGCGCGCAAAGAACTTCAAGGGGCTGCTCCTGCAGACGACCTATAGTGAAGGATCCACGTCAGCAACATCGCGCCCCGGCCGACGCTTGGGTACAATTGCCGGCCACCTTGATCGAGTAACAGGACCTTTACATGATCGCTTGCCTGCGGCTGTTCACAGCCCTCTGCTTCGCTGCCCTGCTGGCAGCTTGCGCCAGCTCGCCCTCATCCAGCCTGGGCGAACTGCCACGCACCCCGGATGCCAGCATCGAGCAATTGCTCGACAAGGCAGCCACCAGCAAGTCCGCGGAAGATGCCGCACTGCTGCGCCTGAGCGCCGCCGACCTGGCCTACAAGCAGAAGGATTACCCACGCGCCGCACGCATTCTCGAGCAGGTCCCGATGGACTCGCTCAAGCCGGCCCAACAAGTGTTCGCCAGCACCCTGGCCGCCGAGCTCGCCATGAGCCGCAACCAGCCCAAGGCGGCCCTGAGCGCCCTCGCCCACCCGAGCCTGCAACGCCTGGACGAATTGCCGAAGGACCAGCAGGCACGCACCTACAGCGTTCACGCCGCCGCCCTGGAGGCCGACGGTCAGGCTCTGGCCGCCGCCCAGCAACGCGTACTGCTTGCCCCGCTGCTCAGCGACAAGGCCGCCGCGGCGAACGACGACGCCATCTGGGCTCTCGTCGCCTCGCTGCCAGCCGAGCAACTGCAACAGCCCGCCAACAATGAAACCCTCGCCGGCTGGACCAGCCTGGCCCTGACCGTCAAGCGCGCTGGCACCCTGGAGCAACAACAGGCCGCCATCGACACCTGGCGCGACCAGCACCCGGATCACCCGGCCGCCAAGCAACTGCCGCAGGCCCTGGCCAAACTCAAAGAGTTGGCCAGCCAGCCACTGACCAAGATCGCCCTGCTGCTGCCTCAGGAAGGCCCGCTCGCGGGCGTTGCCCGCGCCCTGCGTGATGGTTTCATGGCTGCCCACTTCCAGGCCCAGCAGTCCGGCCAGCCCGCCCCGGCCGTACAGGTCTTCGACAGCTCGCGCATGACCTCGCTCGATGAGTTCTATCGCCAGGCTCAAGCTGCCGGCGTGCAACTGGTCGTCGGCCCTCTGGAAAAACCCTTGGTGAAAAAGCTTGCGGCCTACCCGCAACTGCCAATCACCACCCTGGCCTTGAACTACGCCGACGCCGGACAGAAAGCACCACCACAGCTGTTCCAGTTCGGCCTTGCCGCCGAGGACGAAGCCCGCGAAGTCTCCCGCCGTGCTCGCGCCGACGGCATGGTTCGCGCCGTGGCACTGGTACCGAGCGGCGAATGGGGTGACCGCGTGCTGGCCGCCTTCCGCCAAGACTGGGAAAGCCACGGCGGCACCCTGCTGGCCGCCGAACGCATCGCCCAGCCGGTCGCCCTGGCACAACAGATCGCCGAACTGTTCCAACTGCGCCAGAGCGAAGGTCGCGCCAAGAGCCTTCAAAGCACTGTAGGTGGCACCATCGCCGCACAGCCTTCGCGTCGCCAGGACATCGACTTCATCTTCCTCGCCTCGACCCCGCAACAGGCGCAGCAGATCAAGCCGACCCTGAATTTCCAGTACGCCGGTGACGTTCCGGTCTATGCCACCTCGAACCTGTACAGTGCCAGCGGTGACGTGAACCAGTACAACGACATGAACGGCATTCGCTTCTGCGAAACCCCGTGGCTGCTCGATTCCGCCAACAGCCTGCGCCAGCAGGTCGTCCAGCAGTGGCCTCAGGCCGCTGGCAGCCTCGGCCGCCTGTACGCGATGGGTGTCGATGCCTACAGCCTGGCGCCGCGCCTGAACCAGCTCAAGGCCCTGCCCGACAACCGTGTCGAAGGCCTTTCCGGCAGCCTGACCATGAATCCCAGCCAGCGCGTCGAACGCCAACTGCCCTGGGCCGAGTTCTCGGGCGGCCAGGTCAAGCGCCTGCCGGACACCCCTCGCTGATGCCCGACGCGCCGCCTGCCAGCGCTGGCCAGGCTGCGGAAAACCATGCCCTCGCGTTTCTTCGAGGGCAGGGTCTGCAGTTGCTGGCGCGCAACTGGCGATGCAAGGGTGGTGAGCTCGATCTGGTCATGCTCGACGCCGATACAGTAGTATTCGTCGAAGTCCGCTACCGGTTGCACGCGGCCTTCGGCGGAGCCGTCGGCAGCATCGACATGCGCAAACAGAAGCGACTGGCGCTAGCCGCCAACCTGTTCCTGCAGAAGGAGCCACGCTGGGCCGATCAGCCCTGCCGCTTCGACGTTGTCGCCCTGCAGGGCAGCCACCATGCGGGCCAGCCGCTGCAATGGCTGAAAAACGCCTTCGAATGCTGAACCCATTCCGATTTTTTAGCTCTATGTTTCGCGGGCTGGTCCCTGTCGCGCGTCGCGCCGGCCACCGCCCCTCTTAAGGTCACACCAGATGGACATGCAATCCCGAATTCGCCGGCTGTTCCAGGCCAGCATCGACACCAAGCAACAGGCGATGGACATCCTGGCACCCCATATCGAGCAGGCCAGCCTGGTCATGGTCAATGCGCTGCTCAACGAGGGCAAAATGCTCGCGTGCGGCAACGGCGGCTCGGCCGGCGATGCCCAGCATTTCTCTTCGGAGCTGCTCAATCGCTTCGAGCGTGAACGCCCGAGCCTGCCAGCCATCGCCCTGACCACCGATAGCTCGACCCTCACCTCGATCGCCAACGACTACAGCTACAACGAAGTCTTCTCCAAGCAGATCCGCGCCCTGGGCCAGCCCGGGGATGTGCTGCTGGCGATCTCTACCAGCGGCAATTCCGCCAACGTGATACAAGCGATCCAGGCCGCGCACGACCGAGAAATGATCGTCGTGGCACTGACCGGGCGCGACGGCGGAGGCATGGCCTCGCTGCTGCTGCCTGAAGATGTGGAGATCCGTGTGCCGTCGAACGTCACCGCGCGAATCCAGGAAGTCCACCTGCTGGCGATCCATTGCCTGTGCGACCTGATCGACAGCCAACTGTTCGGGAGTGAAGAATGATCCCTAAGCGCCTCGGCCTGATGGCCCTGACCCTGTGCCTGAGTATCTCTGGCTGCAGCTCGGTACTGACCTCCACCCGCAACTCGCCCATCGAGGACGATCGCGGCACCCGCACCATCGGTAGCAAGATCGACGACTCGCTGATCGAGACCAAGGTTTCGGTCAACATCGCCAAGGCCAACGCCGACCTGGACAAGGGCTCTCACATTGTCGTCAGCAGCTACAACGGCGTAGTCCTGCTGGCCGGCCAGACCCCACGCGCCGACCTCAAGAGCCTGGCCGAGCAAACCGCCAGCCAGGTACAACGGGTCAAGAAGGTCCACAACGAGCTGCAAGTCATGCAGCCGTCCTCGATCCTTGCCCGAAACAACGACGCCTGGCTGACCACCAAGATCAAGGCTCAGATGCTGGGCGATGCCAGCGTGCCCAGCACCCGCATCAAGGTGATCACCGAGAACGGCATCGTCTACCTGCTCGGCCTTGTGACCCAGGGCGAAGCCAACGCCGCCACCAACGTGGTGCAGGGCGTCTCGGGCGTGCAAAAGATCGTCAAGTTGTTCGAATACATCGACTGACGCAAACAGCGTAACGCCTGACCGCAATACAAGCCCGCCCCGCAGGGATCACACACGACCCTGCGGGAGCGGCAAACCCCGCCCCAAGATCCGTTCCACCCCTCGCTATCCTCAGGAAGTACCCATGAAGAAGTCCCTGCTGTCCGTCCTCGCGATCGGTGCATTCGCCGCCCTGGCCGGCTGCTCGACCCCAAGCCAGATCACCCTCAACGATGGCCGCGAAATCCAGACCGTCGACACACCGAAGTACGACAGCGACGCTGGCTTCTACGAGTTCGAGCAACTGGACGGCAAGCGTACCCGCGTCAACAAGGACCAGGTCCGCAGCATTCAGGATCTGTAAGCCCAAGACCCGAAACCAATAAAAAAGGCGATCCATCTGGATCGCCTTTTTTGTTACTTGACCACCTTGAGGCTGGGTCGACCACTGGGGCGTGGTGGCTGGCCACCTCCCTCGGGCGGGCCATCGTCATCCGGCTCGACATCGTCGTCCAGTTCGTCGCTGTCCAACGGTGGCTCCAACTCGAAGACCATGCCCTGACCGTTCTCCCGGGCATAGACACCCAGGATTGCACCGACCGGCACGAACAACGAATGCGCCACGCCGCTGAAGCGACCTTCGAAACTGACCGCCTCGTTGTCCATGTGCAGGTTACGCACGGCATTGGGGGAGATGTTCAGGACGATCTGGCCATCGCTGGCAAATCCCTGGGGAACCTGGACTGCTGGAAACTCAGCATTGACCAGCATGTGGGGCGTGCAATCGTTGTCGACGATCCACTCGTACAGCGCTCGAACCAGATAGGGGCGACTGGAGTTCATCAACGGCTCCTTAAAGCTTGCGCATTTCACGTTCTGCAGCGGACAGGCTCGCCTGGAAAGGCTCGCGGGCAAACTGCCGCTCCATGTAATCCAACAGCGGCTTGGCCTGCCGCGACAATTCGATACCCAATACCGGCAACCGCCACAATATGGGCAATAGACAACAATCGACCAGGCTTTGCTCCTCACTCATGAAGCAAGGGAACTCTCCGAACAACGGAGATACGCCAGTCAGGCTCTCGCGCAATGCCTTGCGCGCCTCAACGCGCGCCGCCTCCGTGCTGCGCGCATCGAGGATGGTGTCGGCCAGCGCGCACCAGTCGCGCTGGATGCGATGCATCAGCAGACGGCTGTTGCCGCGCGCCACCGGATAGACCGGCATCAGCGGCGGGTGCGGATAACGTTCCTCGAGGTACTCCATTACCACGGTCGATTCGTACAGCGCCAGATCGCGATCGACCAAGGTCGGCACGCTGGCGTAAGGGTTCACTTCGACCAGCTTGGGCGGCAGGCGTGCAGGATCGACATCGACGATCTGCACGGTGATGCCCTTCTCGGCGAGAACAAGGCGTACCCGGTGAGAATAATGATCAGCGGGGTCGGAATAGCAGGCTAACCGGTTGGTTGCGCCCATGTAGCGCCTCCTCGCATGGGGATGCTTTGTGAAACTCTAAATGCAAACGCGCCCTGGAGAGCTCCACCGCTTCAGCGATGGAGCGCTCCAGGGCGCGTTCAACTACCAGAAACTACTGCGTGATCAGTGCACGTCCTTCCAGTATTCGCGCTTGAGCAAATAAGCGAATATGAAGAAGAAAGCCAGGTACAGCAACACATAGGTACCAATGCGCTGGCTTTCCAGTTTGACCGGGTTGGCCGAATAGGCCAGGAAGGTCACCAGGTTCTTGACCTTCTCGTCGAACTGCTCGGTCGTCAGGGTACCGGATTTCGGCTCGATGGTCAGCTGGTCACAGGCTTCATGGGTCAACGGACTGCCGGTGAGCGGGTCGAACTGCTTCTTGCCATCGACCACCATCTGCACCTGCTTGCAGCCGATCACCTGATTACCCTGCAGACCAACCAGCACGTTAGGCATGCCGACGTTCGGGAACACCTTGTTGTTCACCCCATAAGGACGCGACTTGTCCTCATAGAAGCTGCGCAGGTAGGTGTACAGCCAGTCGGTGCCGCGAACACGCGCAACCAGGGTCAGGTCGGGCGGCGCCGCACCAAACCAGGTCTTGGCATCGCTGGGCTGCATACCGATCGTCATGTGATCGCCGATCTTGGCACCGGTGAACACCAGTTTCTCGAGCATCAGCTCGTGCGGGATGCCCAGATCATCGGCCACTCGCTCGTAGCGCTGGAACTTGGCGCTATGGCAACCCATGCAATAGTTGGCGAAGGTACGTGCGCCATCCTGCATGGCAGCCTTGTCGGTCAGGTCGATATCGACCTTGTCCAGCACCGGACCGTGCTCGCTGGCGGCGAAGGACAAGGCGGGCATCATTGCCAGGAACAGTACTGCAATTAGCTTTTTCATCAGCCAGTCACCCTTTCCGGAACCGGTTTGGTCTTCTCAAGCCTTGTGTAGAACGGCATCAGCAGGAAGTAGGCGAAATACAGCACGGTGCAGACCTGCGACAGCAAGGTCCGACCCGGCGTAGGCGCCAGTACGCCCAGCACACCGAGAATCACAAAGGCAATGCAGAACACCACCAGGAACACTTTGCTCATCCAGCCCTTGTAGCGCATCGAGCGCACGGGGCTGCGGTCAAGCCAGGGCAACACGAACAGCACGGCAATCGCGGCCCCCATGGCGATCACACCGAACAACTTGTCGGGGACCGCACGCAAGATCGCGTAGAACGGCGTGAAGTACCAGACCGGCGCGATATGCTCAGGTGTCTTGAAGGCGTTCGCCTGTTCGAAGTTCGGTTTTTCCAGGAAGTACCCACCCATTTCCGGGAAGAAGAACACCACCGCGCAGAACACAAAGAGGAACACCACCACACCGACGATATCCTTGACGGTGTAGTACGGATGGAACGGGATGCCGTCGAGCGGAATGCCGTTTTCATCCTTCTTCTTCTTGATGTCGACGCCGTCCGGGTTGTTCGAACCCACTTCGTGCAGGGCCAGGATGTGCAACACCACCAGGCCCAGAATCACGATTGGCAGGGCCACCACGTGCAGGGCGAAGAAGCGGTTCAGGGTGATACCCGAAATCAGGTAGTCGCCGCGGATCCACTGGGTCAGGTCACCGCCGATCACCGGGATGGCGCCAAACAGCGAGATGATCACCTGGGCGCCCCAGTAGGACATCTGGCCCCATGGCAGCAGGTAGCCCATGAACGCCTCGGCCATCAGCGCCAGGTAGATCAGCATGCCGAACAGCCAGACCAGTTCTCGCGGCTTCTGGTAGGAGCCGTAGAGCAGGCCGCGGAACATGTGCAGGTACACCACGATGAAGAACGCCGAGGCGCCGGTCGAGTGCAGATAGCGCAAGATCCAGCCGTATTCGACGTCACGCATGATGTACTCGACCGAGGCAAATGCCTCTTCCGCCGAGGGCGTGAAGCTCATGGTCAGCCAAACACCGGTGACGATCTGGTTGACCAGCACCAGCAGTGCCAGCGAGCCGAAGAAGTACAAGAAGTTGAAGTTCTTGGGCGCGTAATACTTGCTCAGGTGGTCTTCCCACATCTTGGTGGCGGGGAAGCGAGCATCAATCCAGTCCATGAACTTGCTCATCATGCCTTCTCCTGATCGATGCCGATGACAATGATGTCGTCCGACTCATACGAGTGCGGAGGCACTGGCAGGTTGAGAGGTGCCGGTTGCGACTTGTAGACGCGACCAGCGAGGTCATAGTGCGAACCGTGGCAAGGGCAGAAATAGCCGCCTACCCATTTCGGCCCCAAGTCAGCGGGCGCGACCTCTGGACGGAAGGTCGGCGAACAACCCAAGTGGGTGCACAGACCAACAAGGACAAGGATCTCCGGCTTGATCGAGCGATTCTGCGGGTCGACGTAGGTCGGCTGCACCGAAGCCTTGGATTCGGGATCGGACAAGTCCCCGGTGATTTTCTTCAGATTGCCGAGAATTTCCTCAGTTCGTCGCACGATGAAAACAGGTTGCCCCCGCCACTCAGCCACCATCTGCTGACCTGGCTCGACCTTGGCGATATTGACCTTCACCGGTGCGCCGGCGGCTTTCGCCTTGGCACTGGGGAACCATGACCCCACGAACGGTACCGCAGCCCCCACTGCCCCCGCTGCGCCTACCACGGATGTGGCGGCTACGAGGAAGCGGCGCCGGCCTGCGTTGACGCCGTCATTGCTCATTCAGTCCTCTCCCATCAGCTGCTTTGGCCTGTTGGATCAGGCATCTACTTAGTTGTGTCTGTGGCACTAAAAGTTGGCCGCAATGGTAAGGAACAAGTCCACACACTGACAAGGTGATTACCCCCCAGGCGGGCTGCAACCCTCGCTTTGCTTGATCTGCGTCTATGCGGCAAGTTGTCACTGACATGCTGACAGGTTAGTTCAAGACATAAAAAAAGCCCGGTTCCATAAACGGAACCGGGCTTTTTTTCGACTGCCGAAGCGGTATTAACGCTTGGAGTACTGAGGACGCTTACGCGCTTTACGCAGACCCACTTTCTTACGCTCGACTTCACGAGCGTCGCGGGTGACGTAGCCAGCACGACGCAGAGCGCCACGCAGGGATTCGTCGTAGTCCATCAGAGCGCGGGTGATACCGTGACGGATCGCACCGGCTTGACCGCTGACACCACCACCGGAAACGGTGACGTAGATGTCGAACTTCTCAACGGTCTCGGTCAGCTCCAGCGGCTGGCGAACAACCATGCGAGCGGTTTCGCGACCGAAGAACACGTCCAGAGAACGGTTGTTGATGGAAATGTTACCAGTACCCGGACGCAGGAAAACGCGAGCGGTTGCGGTCTTGCGACGGCCAGTGCCGTAATTTTGAGTCGCCGACATAATGAACTATCCCGTTAGATCTTCAGTTCTTGAGGCTGCTGAGCAGTGTGTGGGTGAGCAGCACCCGCGTACACTTTCAGCTTGCGGTACATGTCGCGACCCAGCGGGTTCTTCGGCAGCATGCCTTTGACCGCGGTCTCGATGACACGCTCAGGGGCTTTGTCGATCAGCTTCTCGAAGCTGATTTCCTTGATGCCACCTGGGAAACCGGAGTGGGAGTAGTACATTTTGTCCGAAGTTTTGGCACCAGTAACACGTACCTGCTCGGCGTTGATGACGACGATGTAGTCGCCGGTGTCAACGTGAGGGGTGTATTCTGGCTTGTGCTTGCCACGCAGACGACGAGCGATTTCGGTAGCCAGACGACCCAGGGTCTGACCAGCGGCGTCAACTACGTACCAGTCGCGCTTTACTGTTTCCGGTTTAGCAGTAAAAGTTTTCATTCTCTAAAGCCTCAGAGGCCGCCCAGCGAAAAATAGACGGCGAATCTTACTGGATAGTGCACAGCTTGCCAAGGGCAAGCGCGCAGCCGCACACGGACGCTATTGGGGGCTCGGGTCGGCGCGTCCAATGTTCGACAAGGGTTCCTTCTGCATGGTGGTGCATCACTTCCGCCACACGGAGAGGTGCCGAATTATCCAGATTGCAGAAAAAAATTCAACCTGATTTGATGGTTCGATTTGCAGGAGACGATGCCCATGGAATATCGCCAACTCGGCCGAACCGACCTTGATGTCAGCGCCCTGTGCCTGGGCACCATGACCTGGGGCGAACAGAATGACGAGGCCCAGGCCTTTGCCCAGATCGCTCTGGCCAAGGCCAGCGGGGTCAACTTCATCGACACGGCAGAGATGTATCCGGTGCCGCCACGCCCGGAAACCTACGCCGCCACCGAGCGCATCATCGGCAACTGGTTCCGCCGCCATGGCGATCGCGACGACTGGATCCTGGCGAGCAAGGTCGCAGGTCCTGGCAACGGTATCAGCCACATCCGCGACGGCCAGCTCAAACACAACCGCCAGCACATCGTCGCCGCGCTGGAAGACAGCCTGCGGCGCCTGCACACCGACCGCATCGACTTGTACCAATTGCACTGGCCCGAGCGCAGTACCAACTTCTTCGGCAAGCTGGGCTACCAGCACCTGCCCCATGATCTGTTCACGCCGCTGGAAGAAACCCTCGAGGTGCTCGACGAGCAGGTGCGTGCAGGCAAGATCCGCCATATTGGCCTGTCCAACGAAACGCCATGGGGCACCATGAAGTTCCTGCACCTGGCCGAGACCCGTGGCTGGCCGCGGGCAGTGTCGATCCAGAACCCCTATAACCTGCTCAACCGCAGCTTCGAGGTGGGCCTGGCGGAAGTGGCGATCCGTGAGCAGTGCGGTTTGCTGGCCTATTCTCCCCTGGCCTTCGGCATGCTCTCGGGCAAGTACGAGGACGGCGCACGGCCAGCGCATGCACGCCTGACGCTGTTCAGCCGCTTCTCCCGCTACTCCAATCCGCAGACCGTCTCCGCCTGCAGCCGCTACGTGCAGCTGGCTCGCCAGCATGGCCTGGACCCAGCGCAGATGGCCCTGGCCTTCGTCACCCGCCAGCCGTTCGTGACCAGCAACATCCTGGGCGCCACCAGCGTGGAGCAACTGCAAAGCAACCTGGACAGCCAGGCCTTGACCCTCAGCGACGAACTGCTCGCGGCCATCGAGGCGATCCATCAGGACCAGCCCAACCCGGCGCCTTGAACGCAGTCCGGCATATCCTCTTCGCAGACAAACCCACCTCCACGGCGTCGCGTACTTTTCTGTGGACGTGGGCTTTTTCGCAAATGGATCCAACTGGCTTTGGCGGGGTAGACACAACCGCCAAAAAATAAGACGATCCAGCCGGTGATTGACCACTCTACCCTATAAGAACAATGACAATGATGTTTACCCAACCCTCCGCGTCGTTGCGGCGCGTCAGCATCCTGGCCATTGACAAGGTGTTCGCTTCGACCCTCATGCAAGCCAAGGATTTCTTCCACCTGGCCAGCCTGCGCTACAGCAAGCAATTGGGCCTGGGGCTGCAACCGATGTTCGAGATCTGCCTGGTGAGCCCGGACGGCAAGCCTGTGGACAGCTTCAGCAATGTTCAGGTACCGGTCGACAGCGGCCTGGTCGATGCCGACGTGATCATCCTCCCGGCGTTCTGGGAAGACTTCGACAACCTCCAACAACGCTACCCCCAGGTCCTGCCCTGGCTACGCGAGCAGCATGCCCGCGGCGCGGTACTGTGTGGCGAGGCCAGCGGTGTGTTCTGGCTGGCCGAGGCAGGCCTGCTCGATGGCAAGGAGGCGACCACCTACTGGCGGTTCTTCAACAGTTTCGCCGAGCGCTTCCCCAACGTACGACTGAACCAGGACAAACACCTGACCGACGCCGACAACCTGTACTGCGCAGGCGGCACCACGTCGGCGTGCGACCTGTACATCTATCTGATCGAGCGTTTCTGCGGCCCCAACGTCGCCCGCGCCGTGGCCCGCGACATCCTCTACGAAGTGCAACGCAGCTACACGCCCGGGCGCATGGGCTTTGGCGGACAGAAGCTGCACCAGGACCTGATCATCCTGCAGATCCAGCACTGGCTGGAGGAGCACTTCGCCGATAAGTTCCGCTTCGAAGACGTGGCGCGCAATCACGGCATGAGCATCCGCAACTTCATGCGCCGCTTCCAGAGCGCGACCGGTGACAAACCCCTGCACTACCTGCAACGTCTGCGCATCGAGACCGCCAAGGGGCTCTTGTCGAGCACGCGCAAGAGCATCAAGACCATCAGCTATGAAGTGGGCTACGACGACGCCAGCTTCTTTGCCCGGCTGTTCCGCCAGCACACTGAATTGTCACCGAACCAATATCGGCAGCAGTTCGTTCAGGAAGCCTGAATACAGGAAACCCGCGCCCACAGGACCTGCGATGATCCTTGTGGGAGCGGGTTTACCCGCGAAGCGAACACCGCGAAAAGACAGGTGCTCCCAGAGAAAATCGACGTTAGGGCTTGTGCGCCCGCGCCAGGAACTCGTGGGATTGCATCTCCAGCAGACGGCTCAGCGTGCGCTGGAACTCGAAGCTCAGACGGCCACCGGTATACAGGTCCTTGAGCTCGACCTCGGCGGAGATGATCAGCTTGACGTTACGGTCATAGAACTCGTCGACCATGTTGATGAAGCGTCGGGCGATGTCATCTGTGGTCACGCCCATCTGCTCGACATTACTCAGCAACACGGCATGGAAGATCTTGCCCAGTTCGATGTAATCGTTCTGGCTGCGCGGACCATCGCACAAGGCGCGGAAGTCGAACCAGGCGACGTCATCACACGTACGGATCGCTTGGATTTCGCGGTTCTCGATCACCAGCACGTCGTTTTCCACAGCCTGGGTGCACTCGGGCGTCAAGGCGCGGAAGCTCTGGCGCAGGCTTTCATGGGCGGCGTCATCGAGCGGGAAGTGATACAGCTCGGCCTGCTCCAGGTGACGCAGACGATAGTCGACCCCGCTGTCGACGTTGACCACTTCGGTGTTCTGCTTGATCAGCGCGATGGCCGGCAGGAAGCGCGCACGCTGCAGGCCATCCTTGTACAGGCCGTCGGGGACGATGTTCGAAGTCGCCACCAGGGTCACGCCATTTTTGAACAGCTCTTCCATCAAGGTGCCGAGGATCATCGCATCGGTGATGTCGGAGACGAAGAATTCGTCGAAGCAGATCACCTTGGCTTCGTCAGAAAAGCGCTTGGCAATGATGGTGAGCGGGTTCTTCTCGCCCTTGAGGGTCTTCATCTCCTCGTGCACACGCTTCATGAAGCGGTGGAAGTGCGTGCGCATCTTCTGCTTGAACGGCAGCGCCTCGAAGAAGGTATCGACCAGGTAGGTCTTGCCGCGGCCCACGCCACCCCAGAAATACAAGCCCTTGACCGGTGCCTGCTCCTTCCTGCCGAACAGCTTGCCGAACACACCGGGCTTGTTGTTCTGCGCCGCCAACAGGTCGTCGTACAGGCGCTGCAGGTGACGCACCGCAGTTTCCTGCGCCGCATCATGGAAGAAGTCGGGACGTTTCAGATCTGCTTGATATCGTTCGAGGGGCGTCATGATTCGTTAGCGAGGCAACAAAAAACGGGCCGTCACTGTAGCGACAGGCCCGCTTAATGGCAATCATACATACGGCCATTACGCCGCTGGGCTGTGCGCTACCGGTAAGCAAGCCCCAATTCGGATTGTCTGTTCCAACCCTTTCGCGGGTGAACCCGCTCCCAAAGGTACAGCGGATTCACCCACGAAGACCGGCGAAAAGCCGGTGCCCTACGCCTCAGTCTTGAGGCTGCAAGGCTGCGCGCAGGCTCTCGATGGCCGCGTCACGGGCCTCGCCGGTCTGGAACTGCGGCCCATCGGCCACCTGCTCGCCGTTCAGCCAGAGCGAGAAGCCCAGGCCTTCGATACGCACATCCGCTTCCCCCCCCTGCTGCAACTGCTTGCTCACGGCGCCTGCGCTCTTGCCGTCGGCGAAGCTGCGCGAAAGCAGCAGTTGCTCGCCATCGGCGGCCAGCAGGCGGAAGCGGAAGCTGCCGTCGTCGTCGCGGAAACTGATGAAGCGCGCAGTCTTGGCGGCTTTCTTCTTCACTTCGGCGTTGGCCTGGACGCTGGTGCGGAACGAACGCAGGCCTACCGCCTCGCGCAGTTGCTCGAGGAACGGCGTGGCGATCTTGCGGGCCTTGGCGGCACCCGCCAGGAGAATGTCTTCGAGGTCGGATGGGCGCGAGATCAATTGGTGGTAGTGCTCGCGCTTTTCGGCCAACTGGCCGTCGAGCAACTGGAACAGACGCTGCTTGGCCTCGCCCCAACCCAGGCCCTGCAACAGCTCTTCGCGGAATTCGGCCGACTGCGCAGGTGTGGCGAAGGCCTGGAACAGGGTGAACAGGTGCGAGTTGTCCGCGTCCTTCGGCTCGCCCGGCGCGCGGGAGTCGGTGACGATGCGCGAGATCGCGTCCTTCATGTCCTTGGCGCTGGTGAACAGCGGGATGGTGTTGTCGTAGCTCTTGGACATCTTACGACCGTCCAGGCCCGGCAGCGTCGCCACGGTTTCCTCGATCACCGCCTCCGGCAGGGTGAAGAAGTCCTTGCCCTGGCCGAAGAGGTGGTTGAAGCGCTGGCCGATGTCGCGAGCCATTTCCACGTGCTGGATCTGGTCACGGCCGACCGGCACCTTGTGGGCATTGAACATCAGGATGTCCGCAGCCATCAGCACCGGATAGCTGAACAGGCCCATGGTGACGCCGGCGTCCGGGTCTTCGCCGGCTTCGACGTTCTTGTCCACCGAGGCCTTGTAGGCGTGGGCGCGGTTGAGCAGGCCCTTGGCGGCGACGCAGGTCAAAAGCCAGGTCAGCTCGGGGATCTCAGGGATGTCGGACTGGCGATAGAAAGTGACCTTGTCCGGATCCAGGCCACCGGCCAGCCAGGTGGCGGCGATTTCCAGACGCGAACGCTGGATGCGCTGCGGATCGTCACATTTGATCAGCGCGTGGTAGTCGGCCAGGAAGTAGAACGAGTCGGCACCGGGCTGCTGGCTGGCGACGATCGCAGGGCGGATGGCGCCGGCGTAGTTGCCCAGGTGCGGGGTGCCGGTGGTGGTGATACCGGTGAGAATGCGCGTAGTCATGGGTGTTCGCTTGATCAGGCTTGGCTCAGTTCGAAAGACGCGGCAGCACCAGATCCTTCAGATCGGTCAGCTTGCCATGGAAAAAGTGTCCGCATTCTGCCACTTTCAGCAGCTCATGGGGGCGCGGCAGGTTGTCGGACCAGTCGTATACCAGCCGGGGGTCGACAACTTCATCGGTGTCCGGCTGCACCACGGTCAGCGGGCAACGCTGGGCCAGCGGGAACTGTTCGCTCAGGCGCATCACCGCCGGGGCGATCATGAACAAGTGCTGCAACGTCACCTCGGCAGCCTCCAGGCGCCCCGCCAGGCTGGCCGCGACGAATCCACCGAAGGAGAAGCCCATCAGCACCAGCGGCAGCTCAGGGTGCTTGGCCCGCAACCAGGCGGCAGCCGCCTGGGCATCGTCGACTTCGCCTGCGCCCATGTCATGGGTGCCGGCGCTCTGGCCTACACCACGGTAGTTGAAGCGCAAGGTGATGTAACCTGCGTCACGGGCGGTACGCTGCAGGGTCGAGACCACCTTGTTGAGCATGGTGCCACCCTGGACCGGATTGGGATGGCAGATCAGCACCGCACCACGGGCATCGGCCACATCCAGGTACAAGGCTTCAAGCTGGCCGCAGGGGCCATCAATGAACAAGGGGGTTTCGCGGATAAGCAAGGCACTACTCCGTGACCTCGGTGAAGGTCGACTCGTCTAGCTGAAGAATTCTGTTCTGATTTGCGATCGCTCGCGGTATACAGCGCAGGTCTGAGCCGTTAACGTAAAGCAAAGCCGTTTATAGAGGAAGGACTCGTGGAACTCTCGCTCCTTGTTTGGTTGTTGCCGACCCTGGCCCTCGTCGTCGGCGTGGTGGTGGGCTTCGTCGTCGCCCGTCTGCTGCCCAACGCAGCGCCCAGCAGTACCCAACGTCAGCTGGATGACATCCAGCAGCGCTTCGATAGCTACCAGAACGAAGTGGTCACCCACTTCAACAGCACTGCTTCGCTGGTCAAGAAACTGACCCAGAGCTACCAGGACGTCCAAGACCACCTGGCCGACGGTGCCAACCGCCTGGCCCTCGACGACGTGACCCGCCAACGCCTGCTGGCCGCCCTGCATTCCGAAGCGGCCCAGGGCCCACGTGATCGCCTGACACCGCCAAAAGACACCGCCGAAGTGCCTCGCGACTACGCGCCCAAGACGCCGAACTCGCCGGGCATGCTCGATGAGAGCTACGGCCTCAAGCGCTGAACATCAAAAAGGCCTCGCAAGAGGCCTTTTTTGTGGGCGAGCAAGAAATGCTCGTAAGAGCTGGCAAAGCCTGCGATGGGCCGCAAAGCAGCCCCTGGATGAAATGAGCTAGCCTTCCACCACGAGCCCTTGCCAGCCCGCCGCTCATCGACACCAAGGGGCCACACCGCCGGCGATCTCATACCGCGCCCTCGCCTGCCCCAATACCTCTTCGCCCAGTCGCCCTTGCCTCACCAGGCTGTACAGCGCCGCCATCACCACACTGTACCGATCCACCTCGAAGAAGCGCCGCAGTTGCTGACGTGTATCGCTGCGCCCAAAACCATCGGTGCCCAGTGTCATGTAAGGCGCCTGCACATATTCGGCGATCAGTTGCGGCCAGGCCCGGGCATAGTCGCTGGCGGCGACCACCGGGTCATCGCCGGCCAGGCACTGGCTCACATAGCTGATGCCCTCATGCCCCTGGGTCGCCGCCCGTTGCGTGTCCCGTGCCTCACGCGCCAGTTCGCTGAAACTGGTGACACTGAAGACGTCGCTGTCCACCTGCCATTCGGTGGCAAGCAGCTCGCTGGCAGCGATCACTTCACGCAGAATCGCACCGGAGCCAAGCAACCGCACCCTGGCCCGTGGCTGCAGGGCCTGCTGCCTGGCGAAACGGTACATGCCGCGCAGCACATCGCCCCGTACGGCCTCTGGCAGCGAAGGCTGTGGATAGTTTTCGTTCATCACAGCCACGTAGTGGAACTCGTCGCACTGCTCCACCAGCATGCGCCGGGCCGCGTGATCGAGAATGACCGCCAGTTCGCCAGCAAAACACGGGTCCCACGCTCGGCAATTGGGCACCAGCGCCGCCATCACCAGGCTAGAGCCGTCCTGGTGCTGCAACCCTTCGCCGCCCAAGGTAGTACGCCCGGCCGTGGCGCCCAGCAGCAGGCCACGGGCGCGCTGGTCAGCGGCGGCCCAGATCAGATCGCCCACGCGCTGGAACCCGAACATCGAGTAATAGATGTATACCGGCAACATGGGCTCGCCGTGTACCGCGTAGGACGTGGCCGCCGCCACCCACGAAGAGATCGCCCCAGCCTCGGTGATCCCCTCCTCCAGCAGTTGGCCGTCCCGTGCCTCTTTGTAGCTGAGCAGGGACCCGGCATCCTCAGGCTCGTAGCGCTGCCCGCAGGACGAATAGATACCGATCTGTCTGAACAAACTGGCCATACCGAAGGTACGCGCCTCATCGGCGACGATCGGCACCACCCGTGGCCCTAGCTCCGGCGCTTTCAACCAATGCCCGAGCAGCCGCACGGCGGCCATGGTGGTGGACATTTCCTTGTCCGCGGCATGCAAGGCAAAACCGCCGAAGGCTTCCAGATCCGGCAGCGCCAAGCGACGACAGTCGCTGCGCCGCACCGGCAACGGCCCGCCCAGCGCGGCCCGTTGTTGGCGCAGGTAACGCATTTCCGGGCTGTCCTCGGCAGGCCGATAGAAGCGCAGTTGCTCCACGGCGTCGTCCGACAGCGGCAAATGGAAGCGATCACGAAACGCCAACAGCGCCTGCACATCGAGCTTCTTGGCCTGGTGCGCAGTCATCCGCGACTCACCGGCGCTGCTCATGCCATAGCCCTTCTTGGTCTTGGCCAGGATCACCGTCGGCCGCCCCTTGCAGGCCTTGGCCGCGGCATAGGCCGCGTGCAGTTTGCGAAAATCGTGACCACCACGCTTGAGGGCGTTGATTTCGTCGGAGCTCATGTGCGCCACCAGACGTCGCAGCGCCGGCTGCTGGTTGAAAAAGTGCTCAAGGTTGTAGGTGCCATCTTTGGCGCCAAGGGTCTGGAACTGCCCGTCTGGCGTCGCCGCCAACTGACGCAGCAACACATGCTCGTGGTCGCGAGCGAACAGGGCATCCCACTCCGAACCCCAGAGCACCTTGATCACGTTCCAGCCTGCGCCGCTGAACAACGCCTCCAGTTCCTGGATGATCTGCCCATTGCCACGTACCGGGCCATCCAGGCGTTGCAGGTTGCAGTTGACGATGAACGTCAGGTTGTCCAACCCTTCGCGCGCGGCCAGGGTCAGGCCCGCCGTGGATTCTGGCTCATCCATCTCGCCATCGCCGAACACGCCCCAGACATGCCGTGAATCAGTCTCGAGCACGCCGCGATGCTGCAGATAGCGCATGAAGCGCGCCTGGTAGATGGCATTGAGCGGGCCAATCCCCATGGAGCCGGTAGGAAACTGCCAGAAGTCCGGCATCAACCAAGGGTGTGGATAAGAGCACAGGCCACCGCCGGCGACCTCCTGACGATAGCTCGCCAGTTGCGCCTCGCTCAGGCGCCCTTCGAGAAACGCCCTAGCGTAGATGCCCGGCGCAGAATGGGGTTGGAAGAACACCAAGTCCGCCGTGCGTCGCTCACCACCGCTCTCTCCCCGGAAAAAGTGCTGGAAACCCACCTCGAAGATCTCCGCCGCCGAGGCATAACTGGCGATATGCCCGCCCAGATCGCCATAGGCGTGATTGGCCCGCACCACCATGGCCAGGGCGTTCCAGCGCAAGATGCCGGTGATGCGCTCGTCCATCTCCAGGTCGCCCGGATAGGCGCCTTGCTGCTCCACCGACAAGGTGTTGCGGTAGGCAGAAAATGGCAGGGCATCACGCGCCAACCCTAACTCCAGGGCATGGCTTTGCAGGCGCTGCAATAGATAGCGCGCCCGGGCTGGTCCGCAATGGGCCAAGGCCGATTCGAGCGCTTCGCACCATTCGCGGGTTTCAGCCGGGTCGCTGTCCAGGTCGGTATCCTGGGCCGTCAATGGCTCGTTCGGATTCATCATCGCCACCATCGGGCTTATCCTTCATATTCCGGGCATGATTCGCGGGTAAACCCGCTCTCAGCGGTTTTACCTGTTCTCAGAAATGTCGCGGTGTCTGTGGGAGTGGGTTTGCGCGCGGAGCAAGACCGTTGCTCCCACAGTTTCTGACGCTGCCTCAGGCGCAGGCCTTCAATGCCTGGGCGATATCGGCCATCAAGTCATCGATGTCCTCCAGCCCCACCGACAACCGCACCAAACCTTCAGAGATGCCATGGTGGGCACGCTCCTGCGGCGTGTAGCTCGAGTGAGTCATGCTCGCCGGGTGCTGGGCCAGCGACTCGGCATCACCCAGGCTCACCGCCCGACTGAACAGCTGCAGGGCATTCATGAACCGCCGCCCCGCCTCGATCCCACCCTTGAGCTCGAACGCGATCATCCCACCCGGCAGACGCATCTGCCGCTGGGCCAGCGCATGCTGGGCAAAACTCGGCAGGCCCGGATAGTGGATCAACTCCACCTGTGGCTGGCGCTCCAGGTATTCGGCCAACTGCTGAGCATTGCTGCAGTGGCGCTCCATGCGCAGGGCCAGGGTCTTCATGCCACGCATCAGCAGCGAGGCATCGTGAGGCGAGAGCACCGCACCGGTCATGTCCTTGAGGCCCTCCAGGCGGATGCGGTCGATCAACGCCTTGCGCCCGACCACCAACCCCGCAGTGATATCGCCATGACCACTCAGGTACTTGGTGGCCGAGTGCACCACCAAGTCGGCACCCAGCTCCAGCGGGCGCTGCAGGTAAGGCGTGCAATAAGTATTGTCCACCACGATGTGGATGTCGCGACCGTGCACCGCCTGCGCGACGGCCGCGATATCGACCAGGTGCATGTTGGGGTTGGCCGGGCTTTCGAAGTAGATCATCCGGGTCTTGGGCGTGATGGCCGCCTTCAGCGCTTTTTCGTCGTTGAGGTCAATGTGCAGGATCTTGACCCCGAACTCGCCGATGCCATGGTGCAGGTAGGCGAAGGTGCAGCCATACAGGGTACGCCCCACGATCAGTTCATCGCCCGGTCGTAGCAGCGTCCATAGCGTCGAGGTGATGGCGCCCATGCCCGAAGCCAACGCCAGCCCTGCTTCGCCACCTTCGAGCGATGCCATGCGTTGTTCGAGCAAGGCCAGGGTCGGGTTGGAAATGCGGCTGTAGAAATGCCCACTCTCCTCACCTGCAAAACAGGCGGCGCCGTACTCGACGGTCGGGAAGGCATAGGTGGCGGTCTGATACACCGGCGGCACCAGCGCGCCGCCGTGGGAAAGCGGGTCATAGCCATGATGGATGGCCCGCGTGGAGAAACCGGTGTTGTTATTGGAGTCGCGCATGGCAACAGCCTCTGGTGGTTTGTTATAAGCTTATGCCACCGGATCGCGGGTAATTTTCCAAAATCGCCCACGCATTCGCCTATCTTTTGGCATAAAAACAACAAACCAAACACCAGGAGGGCAAATCATGCCTTCAACCCTCGACCGCACCGACCGAGCCCTGCTCGCGGCCTTGCAGGACAACGCCCGCCTCACCGTCGCCGAACTCGCCGACCAGGTTTCCCTGACCACCTCGCCCTGCTGGCGGCGCGTCAAGCTGCTGGAGGACAACGGCTACATCACCGGCTATCAAGCCATCCTCTCGCCCAAGTCGCTGGGCTTCGGCGTGACCGCCTTCGTGAGCATCATGATGGATTCGCACACCAAGGAAATGGCCCTGGCCTTCGAGAAACGGCTGCTGGAAATCCCCGAGATCGTTTCCTGCCACAATATTTCCGGGCGCTATGACTTCTTGCTGGAGATATTGGCAAGGGATTTGGAGTCGTTTGGGGAGTTCACGCGGGAGGTGTTGCAACGTTTGCCGGGCGTTAAAGAGATCTATTCGAGCTTTTCGTACAAGGCGGTGAAGGAACGGCGAGTGATTCCGGTGTCGGAAAAACACATATGAAACAGCTGACAACCTTCATACCCAGCGACTCCACCCGACACCACAAAAACCAACTTGCGCTTGTTTTCATCCGGTCGATTCATCTACACCCCATGAAAGCACGCACCCGCCCTCCTACTGATCGCTGAAATCCATAGAGCGCAACGCTCCATGTAAGACCCGTCTCCCACTAATGAGGGGAGCTTCCTACTTGAACTTGTGAAAAAGCGAAGTATCCCGCAACAGGGTTCATGGTGAAAATAATGTCCCCCTAGATGCGCGAGCACACCATGAAACGACTCAACCTTACGATCATGTTTTTTCTTTCCGGGTGCGGCAACGACTGGATGTGGATCCCTGATAGACAAGACATAAAATTCAAATGTGACATGGACCCCTATCGGCAAGGTTGCGAAAGAAGAATAGATTATCAAGAGCATTACAAACTGATTCAAAAGCCGAAAAATTAAATAAATCAAACTTCCCAACCTGAAGCGCAGCCGCAGCAGCTCCAACCCACGCCAATAAACCCAGCAGCTTTGCAAAGCTCAAGCAAACCAGAAGTCTTCCTTCTATAGCCACCAGATTCTCCCTACGGCCGCAGCCGAGGTATCGCACAATATATAGCCAAGCGTTTAACCAAAATCCTTGCCAGACTCTAGAAACCCACAACACGTTAACCACAAAAGAATAATCAATGCCCGACTTACCCTACTCAACCATTAAAGAGCTGACTGCTCTATCAGCAATCTTTCTAGCAGGTTGCAATAACGACATGTCTTTATTCTTCCCAGACCGATAAGCGGTTCATTTCAAATGCAACATGGATCCTTTGCGGCAAGGCTGCGAACGGCAGATGGACTATCAGGAGCACTTTCGATGGATCAAGCAACCCCAGTCCTAGGCGTCTTGAAACAGTCACTTCTCACCGGCCTCCTACTCCTATCAGCCTGTAGTGCCGGCGCCCCCTACCTGGTGCCAGACAGCTCAGATCAACGCTTCAACTGCGACATGGCCCCCTACAGCCCAGCGTGCGCGCAACGCAGCGATTATGACCGGCATCTGGAAATGATCAGGACCGAAAAACAGACCCGGCGTCTGTTGCGCAACTAGTCCGACTCCACAAATTAAAAAACCGTCCAAAGGCGGTTTTTTAATTCGCAATAGTCGAGAATCGAATTATGCCGTAATGACGCAGTATATCCAACATCTAACGCCGTCCTCCAAACTGGTGGTTTGGGTATCGATCACCAAGTCCGCATCCAGCGGCACATCGTATGGGAAACTTTTCCCCAAGGTGTAGTTTCAGAGTTAAAAGGTACATATGAATCCTACAACGTGCTCCTACGGCGCTTACCGCGCCTTCGTTCACAGCCCTGCTATATACCCGACAGAATCCTCTCAGCCAATTCTCAATAATCGCCATGACCGTTCAACTTGGAGAGACTCATGGCCCCACAAAAAATCGGAAGCACTTATTATCTAGATGAAGGTCTCTATATCAATGCTTATCGCGACAAGCCATTTACAGGTGGCATAGGTGGCGGTGGAAGCGGCTCGGGTGGTTGGGGACTGAACGACGGCCCACGTAGGGGAGAGGGGCAAGGGTCTCAACGCCCGCGTCATGACATCATACCTGGATGGAACACTATATTATTTGACGAACTAAAAGGCATCAATGCTGATATCGATAAAAAAATGGCGCCTCGCTACAAAGCGCTTTCCAAAACAATAGAGATCGAAATCAACGAAGCAAAAATTCGCCATATTTCAAAAGGCGCCACGCCTTACATTAAAGCCAAAGCCGAACAGCGTGGGTTGTTTGAACTCATCCACAGCAAACGAGGCGAATACACCACCCACCTTGAAAGAGAGCTTTCATTCTGGGGTAGCAGCATCTTCTACAAACCCCCAATCTATTTTATTTCCAAAGGCACGAAGCTCCTGAAGAAAAACAAACTAGATGCGGCATTCTTGGGATACGAAACCTCTTTACAATCTGCCCATGAGCGAAAAATAATTGACCGAATATTCGAAGCCATCCGCCCGCACCTTCATGCTACAGCGAAAGCGTTGGAAACCACTGAAAATCTTGCCCAACTTGATTACGCCCTAACAATAAAAATCCTCGATGAAAAAGCCGACGCCATCCGGATCGAACAAGTATTTTATTTCCAGGCCCTCCCTGGCTTCTTACAAAATGATTTACTGAAGGCATCTCCGAAGGCAAGCCAACAAAACTCGGTACAAACGTTGGCCTACTATGAACAAGCACTACGGACGTTGGCTGCTAATAGGGCTAAAGCGATAACCCCTTATCTCAAGGCCAATCCCAACATTAAGGCACCTCTGACAAGCGCTGAGCTGGAAGCACTTGATAGCCTGATCCAACATCAACAGCTCAAAGGTGTCGGGCCACGTTGGCTCGACTATCACAAGTCACTGCTCAACAAGGAGTCTGCTCGGATACTGAACGACACACTGACGGCATTTTCCGGACTGAATGCCCGTGCAAAACGAGTGGAGCAACAGCGAACCGCCGCCAACGCGCAGGAAGCGGCTCGCAAAAAAGCAGAAGCTGAACGCAAAGCCAAAGAGTTGGCTCAGCAAAAAGCGGACGCAGCGCGCAAAGCCGAAGAGCTCGCGCGCCAAAAAACCGAGGCTGAACGCAGAGCAAAAGAAGCTCAGCAGAGGGCTGAAGCTGAACGCCAACAGATCAGTTTCATCGCGCTGGAAGGCGCTTCGGTCTCCTTACCGCTGGCGCTTCCTATCGGTGCAGCCACCTTCGCGATTCCACAAACAGCCTACATTGCACTGCAAAACGCCATACAGGAGGCCGTGACTGGTTTGGCCCGCATTGCAGCGCCAGTGGTCGGTAACATCCTTGTTGGCACTCTGTTTCTGGCTTGGCCTTCGACATTGGGAAACAGCGAACGGCGCTACCTGGTCAGCGTCCCTCTCACAGACCTTTCTACACCTGACAGACCAGACTTAGCAGCCCTGGCTCTGAAATCGGAAAGTATCGACCTGCCCTATCTGATCGCAAGCAGCGGAAGAGGGGCCGAACTAGATCTGTACCTCACCCCCGGAGGTCGGGCGGTTCCTGTTCGCACCGCCACGTTCGACAGCCAACGCCAAGTTTACAGCCTGGCACTGGACAACCCGCAGCGCATTCTTACTTGGACGCCCGCCAACGCACCAGGTAGCGAACATGGGAGCTCCACCAGCCTGCCACCCATCCCGCCCGGCACTGTCGTCTACACCGGCAGCAGCTTGAATCCGGTCAAGACGGAGCAACAGGGCTATCCTGCGCTGGATCTGCTGGATCAAGAACGGCTGATCGTTACCTTTCCGGCTGATTCGGGTTTGCCACCGATACTAGTGATATTCAAAGATCCTCGTCTGGATCCGGGGGAACATTATGGGCAAGGCTTGCCCACCTCCGGCGTCTGGCTTGGAGATCAAGCGCGTAGCTCAGGAGCGCCTATCCCATCGCAGATTTCAAAGGCGCTATCGGGTAAAGCGGTGCGAGACATGAAAGAATTCCGAGAGGATATTTGGAAAGCGGTGGCACAAGACAATCAACTTTCCGCCCAGTTCTCCGAAACCAACCTGAAGCGCATGGCATCAGGGCTAGCTCCAAAAGTACAAAGTATTGATCGGCACAAGTCACAGTCTACTTTTGTACTTCATCATCACATTCCTGTTTCAGCAGGCGGTGCGGTCTACGACCATGACAATATTCGAGTCGTCACCCCAAAAGCTCACTTGCAAATCCATTACGGAGAGCAGCCATGAAAGAGAAAAGCAAAATTTCTGACTATACTGAATCAGAGTTCCTCGACTTTTTGAAATTAATATTCGAGACAAACGGATCCAGCCCTGATGAAATACTGGACCCATTACTGGATCATTTTGAAAACATTACCGAACACCCGCTGGGGACTGATCTAATTTTCTGGCCAGAAACGGCTGAATTAGGAAAGCCAGAGCAAATTGTTCGAATTGTCAAAGAGTGGCGCTTGGCAAATGGCAAGGACGGCTTCAGAGCTTCATAAAATTGGGCCAGTCAAGGCCCCTTATGAAACGTCAGCGCTCACCGGCCTCCTGCTCCTATCAGCCTGTAGTGCCGGCGGCCCCTACCTGGTGCCAGACAGCTCAGATCAACGCTTCAACTGCGACATGGCCCCCTACAGCCCAGCGTGCGCGCAACGCAGCGATTATGACCGGCATCTGGAAATGATCAGGACCGAAAAACAGACCCGGCGCCTGCTACGCAACTAGTCAGGTGCCATAAACAAAAAACCCCGCCGAAGCGGGGTTTTCTGTTTATGGCAAGCGGATCAGATCGCGCCGCGCTGACGCAGCACATCCAGCACCTGCTTGACGCCGTCTTCAACGCTGGTGGTCTGGGTGTCGATCACCAGGTCCGCGTCCAGCGGCACATCGTACGGGAAGCTTTCGCCCGGGATGTTGTCGCCGCCCGCAGCGTACAGGCCCTGTGGGTCGCGTTCACGACAAGCGATCGGCGAGGCCTGGACGTAGACGGTGACCAAGCGCTCCTTGCCGATCAGCGCCTTGGCCTGCTCGCGGCCTTCGGCGTCCGGGGCCACGAAAGCAGCCAGGGTCAACATGCCGGCTTCGTTGAACTGACGCGCCACGTGGGCGGCGCGACGCCAGTTCTCGGTGCGACCAGCGCGGTCCTGTGGCAGGCCTTTGTTCAGGTCATGGCGCAGGTTCTGGCCATCGAGCACATAGACCGCACGGCCCATGTCGAACAGCTTGCGTTCAACGGCATAGGCCAGGGTGCTCTTGCCCGCGCCGGAGAGGCCGCTGAACAGCACGGTGGCTGGCTGCTGGCCGAAGCGCAGGGCACGCTCTTCGGTGGAAACGTGGGCGAGCTTGCCATGCTGACCAGTGCTGCCGTGCGGCAGGACCGGCGGGGCGATGATCATGCCGGCGCCGACGGTGCCGTTGGTCAGGCGGTCGATGACGATGAACGCGCCGGTGGTGCGGTTGCTGTCATAGCCGTCCAGGGCGATGGCGGCATCCAGGCTGACCTTGACGCGACCGATCTCGTTCAGTTGCAGGGCACTGGCGGCGCCTTGCTCCAGGGTGTTCACATCGACCTTGTGGGTGATGCTGGCGATCGAGCCCGGCACGTAGCTGGTGGCGCGCTTGATGTCGTACTTCTTGCCCGGGAGCATCCGCTCCTCGGCCATCCATACCAGCATGGCGTCGAACTGGTCGGTAACCGGCGGAACGTTGTCGGCATGCACCAGCAGGTCGCCACGGGAGATGTCGATCTCGTCTTCCATGGTCAGGGTCACGGCCTGGCCAGGGCCTGCGTTTTCCAGTTCACCTTCGAAAGTGACGATGGACTTGACCCGGCTGCTCTTGCCCGACGGCAGCACGACGATTTCGTCGCCCTTGTGCACCACGCCGCTGGCGATGGTGCCGGCGAAGCCACGGAAGTTCAGGTTCGGACGGTTGACGTACTGCACCGGGAAGCGCAGGTCGGTGAAGTTGCGGTCGGCCGACACTTCGACGGTTTCAAGGATTTCCATCAGCGTCGGGCCGGCGTACCACGGCGAACGCTCGCTGTGGTTGACCACGTTATCGCCCTTGAGCGCCGACATCGGCACGAAGTGCAGGCTGCTCGGGGTCAGGTTGATGGCTTCGGCGAACTTCAGGTAGTCGGCCTTGATCGATTCGAAGACGTCCTGATCGAAGCCCTTGAGGTCCATCTTGTTGACCGCGACCACGATGTGCTTGATGCCCAGCAACGAGGCAATGTAGCTGTGGCGACGGGTCTGGGTCTGCACACCGTAGCGGGCGTCGACCAGGATGATCGCCAGGTCGCAGGTGGATGCGCCGGTGGCCATGTTGCGGGTGTACTGCTCGTGACCCGGGGTGTCGGCGATGATGAACTTGCGCTTGGCGGTGGAGAAATAGCGATAGGCGACATCGATGGTGATGCCCTGCTCACGCTCGGCCTGCAGGCCGTCGACCAGCAGGGCCAGGTCGACTTCCTCGCCGGTGGTGCCGACTTTCTTCGAGTCACGGGTGATGGCCTCGAGGTGGTCCTCGTAGATCATCTTCGAGTCATGCAGCAGGCGCCCGATCAGGGTGCTCTTGCCGTCGTCGACGTTGCCGCAGGTCAAAAAGCGCAGCAGTTCCTTGCGCTCATGCTGGGCCAGGTAGGCGAGGATGTCCTCGCTGATCAGATCAGATTGGTGCGACATGATGAAACCCTGAAATTAGAAGTAGCCTTGGCGTTTTTTGTCTTCCATCGAGCCTGCACCATCGTGGTCGATGACGCGGCCCTGGCGCTCGGACGTACGGGTCAGGAGCATTTCCTGGATGATGTCCGTCAGGGTCTCGGCTTCCGACTCGACAGCACCCGTCAACGGGTAGCAGCCGAGGGTACGGAAACGCACCTTCTTCTTGACGATGCGCGCTTTCTCTTCATCGGTGAGATGCTCGAGGATGCGCTCGTCGTCGATCATGATCAGGGTGCCGTTCTTCTCGATGACTTCACGCTCGGCGGCGAAGTACAGCGGCACGATCGGGATGCCTTCGAGGTAGATGTACTGCCAGATGTCCAGCTCGGTCCAGTTCGACAGCGGGAAGACGCGGATCGACTCACCCTTGTTGACCTTGCCGTTGTACACGTTCCACAGTTCCGGGCGCTGGTTCTTCGGGTCCCAGCGGTGCTTGCTGTCACGGAACGAGTACACACGCTCCTTGGCCCGCGATTTCTCTTCGTCGCGGCGCGCACCACCGAAGGCGGCGTCGAAGCCGTGCTTGTCCAGCGCCTGCTTCAGGCCCTGGGTCTTCATGATGTCGGTGTGCTTGGAGCTGCCATGGGTGAAGGGGTTGATGCCCTGCGCCACACCTTCAGGGTTGACGTGGGTGATCAGCTCCAGGCCCATCTCCTCGACCATCTTGTCGCGGAAGCGGTACATCTCCTGGAATTTCCACTGGGTGTCGACGTGCATCACCGGGAACGGCAGCTTGCCTGGGAAGAAGGCCTTGCGCGCCAGGTGCAGCATCACGGCGGAGTCCTTGCCGATCGAGTACAGCATCACCGGGTTGTCGAACTCGGCGGCCACCTCGCGGATGATGTGGATGCTCTCCGCCTCCAGCTGTTTCAAGTGCGTCAGTTTGTCGACCATGGCTACTCACGAAAAACGATCTTATGGACGGCCTGCGGGCCGTGTTCGAGCGAGGAACTGTATCACAGCGCCTGATTCTATTTAGGAGGCTGACTAGACCGAAAGAATCTAACGATATGACTGCGGGTTTGGGGTGAATCGAGGGCGCCAGGTCGCTCCCCTCGGGGGCGGCGATCTTCCTGTCCTTTCTCGATCTGAAGGCTTGTGCTGACGCTTGCGGGTTTACCCGCGAACACGGGCAAAGCCCGTGCCATCCACCGCGTTGCTCGCTTCGCGGGTAAACCCGCTCCCACAGGATTTGAGTCGTTCGCAGATATCGGGGCATGCAGCCCCATGCGGGAGCGGCCTCGGTCAGATCGGATTGGGGCAATCGATGAACAGGTGCTCCACCGCAAAGCGCCGCGCCAGGTAGTCGCCCAGCGCCTGCACGCCGTAACGCTCGGTGGCATGGTGCCCGGCGGCGATGAAGCTGATGCCGTTCTCCCGGGCGCTGTGGAAGGTCTGCTCGGACGCCTCGCCGCTGAGGAACAGGTCCACACCAGCCGCGATGGCGGTGTCGATGTAGCCTTGCCCGCCACCCGTGCACCAACCGACCCGGCGCACCAGTTGCTCGCCCTCGATCACCAGCGGCTCACGGCCCATCACCTCCTGCACCCTGCGGGCGAAATCGCGCGCCGACATCGGCTCGGCCAGGGAGCCCACCAGGCCGACCACCTTGGGGTTCTGCGGGTCCAGCGGGCCCTCGACGGTGATGTCCAACTGGCGGGCCAATTGCACGTTGTTGCCCACCTCAGGGTGCACATCCAGCGGCAAGTGATAGGCCAGCAGGCTGATGTCATGCTTGAGCAGGGTTTTGATACGGCGCTGCTTCATGCCCGTAATGCACGGGTTCTCGCCTTTCCAGAAGTAACCATGGTGCACCAGCACCAGGTCGGCCTCTGCCTCCACGGCCGCGTCCAGCAATGCCTGGCTGGCGGTGACGCCACTGACGATCCGGCTGACCTGCGGGCGGCCTTCGACCTGCAGGCCGTTGGGGCAGTAATCCTGGATCTTCGCGCTGCCCAGGTAGCGCTCGGCTTCCTCGACCAGAGTGTTCAGGGCGACGGCCATGGAAAATCTCCTCGAAATCTGCACGTTCGGCGGGCGCAACGCCCGTATAATGGCCGCCATTATGGGCCGTCGCCGGCTTCGGGGAAACCGGCGGCAGTCGCCCGGGGGCAAGCTCGTGGTGCTGCCATTCGCGGGTAAAGCCGCTCCCCACAGGACCTGACGCCAACCCTGTGGAAGCGGGCTTACCCGCGAACGCTGCGCCGCGGTCAAGACCGTCGCCTGATCGGCTGTTTCACGTGTATGATCGCGCGCGCTCGCACCCCTGCTGCGTAGCCAACTGGCCCCTGCCCTACTCCCAGGATTCATTCGATGCTCAAGGCTCTGCGTTATTTTGGCTGGCCCCTGCTTACCGGTGTGCTGGTCGCCCTGCTGATCATCCAGCGCTTCCCTCAGTGGGTCGGTCTGCCCAGCCAGGATGTCAACCTGCAGCAGGCCCCGCAGACCACGCGGATCGTGCAGGGCCCGGTGTCCTATGCCGACGCCGTGACCCTGGCCGCGCCAGCGGTGGCCAACCTGTACACCACCAAGGTGGTCAACAAGAGCGCCCACCCGCTGTTCGAAGACCCGCAGTTCCGCCGCTTCTTCGGTGACAACCTGCCCAAGCAGCGGCGCTGGGAGTCCAGCCTGGGGTCGGCGGTGATCATGAGCCCCGAAGGCTACCTGCTGACCAACAACCACGTGACCAGTGGCGCCGACCAGATCGTAGTGGCACTCAAGGACGGTCGCGAGACCCTGGCCCGGGTCATCGGCAGCGACCCGGAAACCGACCTCGCGGTGCTGAAGATCGACCTGAAGAAACTGCCGGCGATCACCATCGGCCGCTCCGACACTATCCACATCGGCGACGTGTCCCTGGCCATCGGCAACCCCTTCGGCGTCGGCCAGACCGTGACCATGGGCATCATCAGCGCCACCGGTCGCAACCAGCTGGGCCTGAACAACTACGAAGATTTCATCCAGACCGACGCGGCGATCAACCCCGGCAACTCCGGTGGCGCGCTGGTCGACGCCAACGGCAACCTGATCGGCATCAACACCGCGATCTTCTCCAAGTCAGGCGGCTCCCAGGGCATCGGCTTCGCCATCCCGGTCAAGCTGGCGCTGGAGGTGATGAAATCGATCGTCGAGCATGGCCAGGTCATCCGCGGCTGGCTGGGCATCGAGGTGCAGCCGCTGAGCCAGGAGCTGGCCGAATCCTACGGCATGCAGGGCCGTCCGGGCATCGTCGTGGCGGGCATCTTCCGCGATGGCCCGGCCCAACGCGCCGGCCTGCAACTGGGCGATGTGATCATGAGCATCAATGGCGAACCGGCCGGTGACGGTCGCAAGTCGATGAACCAGGTGGCGCGGATCAAGCCCAACGAGAAGATCACCATCGAGGTGATGCGCAACGGGCAACAGCTCAAGTTGATCGCTGAGGTGGGGCTGCGACCGCCACCAGCACCGGTCGCCGCCCAGGAAGAAAAGTAACGAAAGGGGCTGCCCTGCCCCTGTGAAGCGGGTTTATCGAGGTGGCGAGCCAGCGCGTCGCCTGCTTCGCGGGTCAATCGGAGCGCCGAACGGCCACTCCCACAGGTGCAGCGGTGGTCTTGAGCGCACCGCAGAACCTGTGGGCAGGGCTGCCTAGCCATCCAATGGCATCAATGCAGGATCTGGCTCAGGAACAGCTTGGTCCGATCACTGCGCGGCCGGTCGAAGAAGTCATCCGGTGCGGCCTGTTCGACGATCTCGCCCTTGTCCATGAAGATCACCCGGTTCGCCACGGTCCGGGCAAAGCCCATCTCGTGGGTCACACAAAGCATGGTCATGCCGTCTTCGGCGAGCCCCACCATGGTGTCGAGCACTTCCTTGACCATCTCCGGGTCCAGCGCCGAGGTCGGCTCGTCGAAGAGCATGATCTTGGGCTTCATGCACAGCGCCCGGGCGATCGCCACCCGCTGCTGCTGACCACCGGAGAGCTGCCCTGGGTACTTGTGCGCCTGCTCGGGAATGCGCACCCGCTCCAGGTAGTGCATGGCGATTTCCTCGGCTTTGCGCCGGGGCATCTTGCGCACCCACATCGGCGCCAGGGTGCAGTTCTCCAGGATGCTCAGGTGCGGGAACAGGTTGAAGTGCTGGAACACCATGCCCACCTCGCGGCGGATCGCCTCGATCTGCTTGAGGTCGTTAGTCAGTTCCACGCCATCGACCACGATGCGCCCCTGCTGGTGTTCCTCCAGGCGGTTGAGGCAGCGGATGGTGGTGGACTTGCCCGAGCCGGACGGGCCGCACAGCACGATACGCTCGCCCTGGCGCACATTGAGATTGATGTCCTTGAGTACGTGGAACTGCCCGTACCACTTGTTCACACCCTGCATCTGGATGATGCCTTCGGGGCCGACAGGCTGCTTGATCGCTTCACTCATTTCGAGACTCCTAACGCTTGTGGCCAGTGTCCAGCTTGCGCTCCAGGTGCATGGAGTAGCGGGACATACCGAAACAGAAAATCCAGAAGACCAGGGCGGCGAACACATAGCCCTCGGTCGCCATGCCCAGCCAAGTCGGGTCGGCCGCAGCCTGCTTGACGCTGTTGAGCAGGTCGAACAGGCCGATGATGATCACCAGGCTCGTGTCCTTGAACAGAGCAATGAAGGTGTTGACGATGCCCGGAATCACCAGCTTGAGCGCCTGGGGCAGGATCACCAGCCCCATCGACCGCCAGTAGCCCAGGCCCATGGCCGCAGCCGCCTCGTACTGGCCCTTGGGAATGGCCTGCAGGCCGCCCCGGACCACCTCGGCGATATAGGCCGACTGGAACAGGATCACCCCGATCATCGCCCGCAGCAGCTTGTCGAAGCTCATGCCTTCAGGCAGGAACAACGGCAACATCACCGAGGACATGAACAACACGGTGATCAGTGGCACGCCACGCCAGAATTCGATGAAGGTCACGCAGACCACCTTCACCGCCGGCAGGTTGGAACGCCGTCCCAGCGCCAGCAGGATGCCCAGGGGCAAAGCGCCGACGATGCCGACGGTGGCGATCACCAAGGTCAGCATCAGGCCGCCCCACTGGCTGGTCGGTACCGTGCTCAGGCCCAGGTAGCCACCGTGCAGCAACGTGTAGGCGATGATCGGGTACAGCACCAGAAAGCCCAGGCCATAAGCCACCTTGCGCGGGAAGCGCTTGATGAACAGCGGCGCGGCACCCAGCACGGCGAGCCAGACGGTCAGGTCGACCCGCCAGCGCAGTTCCACCGGGTAGTAGCCGTACATGAACTGGCCGAAGCGTTGTTGGATGAACACCCAGCAGGCGCCTTCCTTGGTGCAGTCGGCGCGGGTGGTGCCGACCCAGTTGGCATCGATGAACGCCCACTGCACCAAAGGCGGCACGATCAGCCACACCAGGTACAGGGCGAACAGCGTCAACAGGGTGTTGAGCCAACTGGAGAACAGGTTCGCGCGCATCCATGCGAGCGCGCCGACGGTCTTGACCGGTGGCGGCATGTCAGGTTTGAAAACATGGGCAGTCACTGGCGTATCCTCACCGCTCGATCAGCGCGATGCGCTTGTTGTACCAGTTCATCAGCAGCGAAATGCTGATGCTGATGGCGAGATAGACACTCATGGTGATGGCGATCACCTCGATGGCCTGACCGGTCTGGTTGAGCACGGTACCGGCGAACAGCGAGACCATCTCCGGGTAGCCGATACCGGCGGCCAGGGACGAGTTCTTCGCCAGGTTCAGGTACTGGCTGGTCAGCGGCGGCACGATCACCCGCAGCGCCTGGGGGATGATCACCTTGCGCAGGGTCGGGCCCTCGCGCAGGCCAAGAGAGCGCGCGGCTTCGGTCTGGCCATGGCTGACCGAACGGATCCCCGAACGCACGATCTCGGCGATGAACGCGGCGGTATAGATGGTCAGCGCCAAGGTCAAGGCCAGCAGCTCGGGGATCAGCACCCAGCCGCCGACGAAGTTGAAACCCTTGAGCTGCGGCACTTCCCAACTCAGCGGATTGCCGAACAGCAGCACGCACACGCCCGGTATCCCGATGAACATCAGCAGGCCCACCCAGAACTTGTGGAACGGCTCGCCGGTTTCATCGAAGCGCTTGTTGGCATGACGCACCATCAACACGATGGCGACGATCGCCAGCACCACGGCGCCCACGAACGGCCAGAAGCCCTCGGCCATGGAAGCACCGGGCATGTTCACCCCGCGGTTGCTGATGAAGAAGGTGTCCTGCAGGTTGATACTGCCCCGCGGCCCTGGCAGCGTGAGGAACACCGCGAAGTACCAGAACAGAATCTGCAGCAACGGCGGAATATTGCGGAATGTCTCCACATACACCGTCGCCAGCTTGTTGATCATCCAGTTAGGCGACAGCCGCGCCACGCCAATGATGAAGCCCAACAGCGTGGCCAGGATGATGCCGATGAAGGTGACCAACAGGGTGTTGAGCAGGCCGATGAGGAACACCCGGGCGTAGCTGTCCGACTCCACGTAGGGAATCAGGTGCTGGGCGATGCCGAAGCCTGCGCTGCGCTCGAGAAAGTCAAAGCCCGAGGTGATCCCCCGGTGTTGCAGGTTGGTCTGCGTGTTGTGGAACAGGTACCAGCCCAGCCCCACCACGAAGACCACCGTGACGATCTGGAACAGCCACGCGCGCACACGTGGATCGCTCAGGGAAAACCCCTTCTGCGCGCCAATTTGATTTTGCATGTAATGCCCCGAAAGGATGGGATCGAACAACCTGCGGCGGCGCAGTGCCGCCGCAGGTGCAACCATCAGCGCACTGGAGGCGCGTACTGGATGCCGCCGTTGTTCCACAGGGCGTTCATGCCACGATCGATCTTCAGGTCAGTGCTCTGGCCCAGGTTCTTCTCGAACACTTCGCCATAGTTACCGACCTGCTTGACGATCTGCACTACCCAGTCCTTGGGCAGCTTCAGGTCCTTGCCGTACTCGCCGTCGGCGCCGAGCAGGCGGGCGACGTCAGGGTTTTTGGTGGATTTGGCCTCAGCCTCGACATTCTTCGAGGTGATGCCTGCCTCTTCGGCGTTGAGCATGGCGAAGAGGGTCCACTTGACGATGCTGAACCACTCCTCGTCACCCTTGCGCACGACCGGGCCCAGAGGCTCCTTCGAGATGGTCTCCGGCAGCACCACGTATTCGCTTGGCGCGGCCAGCTTGGAGCGCTGGGCGAACAGCTGCGACTTGTCGGAGGTCAGCACGTCGCAACGGCCGGATTCCAGCGACTTGGCGCTTTCATCGGACGTGTCGAAGGTGATCGGGGTGTATTTCAGGCCATTGGCGCGGAAGAAGTCGGAAACGTTCAGTTCGGTAGTGGTACCGGCCTGGATGCAGATGGTCGCGCCATCGAGCTCCTTGGCGCTGGAGACGCCCAGCTTCTTGTTGACCAGGAAACCGACGCCGTCGTAGTAGGTGACGCCGGCGAACACCAGGCCCATGCCTGCATCGCGCGAACTGGTCCAGGTGGTGTTGCGCGACAGGACGTCGACTTCACCCGATTGCAGCGCCGTGAAGCGCTCTTTGGCGTTGAGTTGGCTGAACTTGACCTTGGTCGCGTCGCCGAAGACGGCGGCGGCCACGGCGCGGCACACATCGGCGTCGATACCGACGATCTTGCCGGTGCTGTCCGGTACCGAGAAGCCCGGCAGGCCGTCACTCACGCCACACTGGACGAAGCCCTTCTTCTTTACCGCATCGAGCGTAGCGCCAGCGTGGGCGAAGCTGGTGGCGCCCAGCGCAGCAGCAGCGGTCAGGACTGCCAGGGTGGTTTTCAACATCTTCATTCACAACCTCCAATCGCTCTTGTTGTATCGAGCCGGAATTGCACCGCACCCTTATGAGGCGCATCCGACCCCTTGTTGGCTTGTTATTGGGTCAATTGGCGCAATGGGCCGTTCTGTTGACAGCCTTCTATCCGCACGAAGGGGTGTTACCGTCACCGGCCATCCCCTCGCATCGATTGATTCATAGCAAAGGGCGTACCACAGTCCTGGGCTTAAGCGTTTAAGGGGTCGTCAAGCTGGAAAAGTTGTAGAGTTGCGACATCTTCTTGTGGCATTACCCATGCACGCCTTTATTTCATGCACTCGATCAGGCGCGTGCGCACACTTTCGGAGCCGTCATGACCAACCCGTTGATCCTCGAACCCCAGAACACCGCGGACGCCTGTGTGATCTGGTTGCACGGCCTGGGGGCCGACCGTTACGACTTCCTACCGGTGGCCGAAGCGTTGCAGGAACACCTGCTCAGCACCCGCTTCGTAATGCCCCAAGCGCCGACACGTCCGGTAACGATTAATGGCGGCTACGCCATGCCCAGCTGGTACGACATCAAGGCCATGACCCCTGCCCGCGCGATCGACGAAGCGCAACTGGAAGCGTCCGCCGACCAGGTGGTGGCGCTGATCGAGGCTGAACGGGCCAAGGGCATCGACCTGGCGCGGATCTTCCTGGCCGGTTTTTCCCAGGGTGGCGCGGTGGTCCTGCACACCGCCTATATAAAGTGGCAGGAAGCCCTGGGCGGCGTGCTGGCACTGTCCACCTACGCGCCCACCTTCAATGACGGCCATCAGCTCAGCGCCTGCCAGCAGCGCACCCCGGCCCTGTGTCTGCACGGGGTGCACGACCCCGTGGTGATCCCCTCCATGGGCCGCACGGCCTATGAGCACCTCAAGCAGTGGGGCGTCGAGGTGACCTGGGAGGAGTACCCGATGGAGCACGAAGTGGTGCCCCAGGAAATCAACGACATCTACAACTGGCTGGTGCGCCACCTGCGCTAGCGGTGCAATCTGCTGTAGTTGTAGGCGCACCGCACTACGCCCTGCCCGGTTCTTGCATTACACTGCCGGGCGTACATTCCTTAACCAGTTGACGAGACGATCGTGCTCAAGGCACTCAAGAAAATTTTCGCCAAGGGCGACGCCGCACCCCAGGCCACCGCGCCTGCCGCTGGCGTAATGACGCCCCCACCTGCGCCCGCGGTCGAACCGCCGGCGCCCCCAGCCTCGCCGGTCGACTCGACCGAGGCCACGCCACCTCTTCGCGACGACAAGCCCGCCAAGGACAAGCCGCGCCGCGAACGCAAACCCAAGCCCCAGGCCAGCCTGTGGAAGCCGGAAGACTTCGTGGTCGAGCCCCAGGAGGGCAAGACCCGCTTCCATGACTTCAAGCTCTCCAACGAGCTGATGCACGCCATCCACGACCTGGGCTTTCCTTATTGCACGCCGATCCAGGCCCAGGTGCTGGGTCATACCCTGCGCGGCAAGGACGCCATCGGCCGGGCCCAGACCGGCACCGGCAAGACCGCGGCGTTCCTGATCTCGATCATTTCCCAGCTGCAGCAGGTGCCGCCGCCCAAGGAACGCTACATGGGCGAGCCACGTGCGCTGATCATCGCGCCGACCCGCGAACTGGTGGTGCAGATCGCCAAGGACGCCATGGCCCTGACCAAGTACAGCGGCCTGAACGTCATGACGTTCGTTGGCGGCATGGACTTCGACAAGCAGCTCAAGGCCCTCGAAGCGCGTCATTGCGACATCCTGGTGGCCACGCCGGGCCGCCTGCTGGACTTCCACCAGCGTGGCGAAGTGCATCTGGACATGGTCGAAGTGCTGGTGCTCGACGAAGCCGACCGTATGCTCGACATGGGCTTCATCCCCCAGGTCCGGCAGATCATTCGCCAGACCCCACCCAAGAGCGAGCGTCAGACCCTGCTGTTCTCCGCCACCTTCACCGACGACGTGATGAACCTGGCCAAGCAGTGGACCACCAACCCGGCCATCGTCGAGATCGAGCCGGAGAACGTGGCGAGCGAAACGGTCGAACAGCACGTCTATGCAGTGGCCAGCAGCGACAAGTACAAGCTGCTGTACAACTTGGTCACCCAGAACAAGTGGGAACGGGTGATGGTCTTCGCCAACCGCAAGGATGAAGTGCGCCGCATCGAAGAGCGTCTGGTGCGCGACGGCATCAACGCCGCCCAGCTGTCGGGCGACGTGCCGCAACACAAGCGCATCCGCACCTTGGAGAACTTCCGCGAAGGCCGCATCGCGGTATTGGTAGCCACCGACGTGGCAGGCCGCGGCATCCACATCGACGGTATCAGCCACGTGATCAACTTCACCCTGCCGGAAGATCCGGACGACTACGTGCACCGCATCGGTCGTACTGGCCGCGCCGGCACCAGCGGCGTGTCGATCAGCTTCGCCGGCGAGGATGATGCCTACCAGCTGCCGGCCATCGAAGAGTTGCTGGGGCGCAAGATCAAGTGCGAGATGCCACCGGACGAACTGCTGGCGTCGATACCGCGCAAGCACCACTGAGCCGTGTACCTTGGGGCACCTTGTGCCCCTTCCCGAGCGGTCCGGCGCCCCGGCAGGACTGCTCCCACACGCACTGCGCCGAGCCGCAGTGCCTGTTCTCTGGCAAAGCCCTTCCTCCTCTACCCCTTTTCCGCGCTGCGCTGAACCCAACCTTTTTACGCCCGCGATATTGTCCAAATAAACAAAAAGTCCATAATGGAAAAAATAGTTTATCTGGAGCCTCGCATGACCGCGCCCCTTGTCGTCGATCAACAACACGCCCGCCAATTGCTCGCCCAGGTGGATGTTCCACACATCCTGCGCAACTTGTTCCGTGACTTGGCCAGCGGCCAGGCAGTACAACCGCCGCAACAACTGGTGGAGTTTCCGGCTGGCCGGGGCGACTTCATCAACTATGGCGGCGTGTTGGCCACGGAGCGGGTCTATGGGGTGAAAACCTCGCCCTACATCGTCCGCGACCAAGGCCCCCTGATCACCGCCTGGACCCTGCTGATGTCCATGGACAGCGGTCACCCCCTGATGCTCTGCGACGCCAGCGAACTGACCACCGCACGCACCGCCGCCACCACTGCCGTGGCCATCGACGCGCTGGCTCCAGGCCATGCCCGTCGCCTGACGGTAATCGGCAGCGGCCCGATCGCCCGCGCTCACCTGCACTACGTGCGTGACCTGCGCGACTGGCAGGACATTCGCCTGTATTCCCCCAGCCTGGGCCAGCAGAGCGCGGGGCAACGCGAACAACTGGCCGGCCTCGACAGCCGCCTGCAACTGTTGGAGAACCTCGAGCAGGCCCTGGACGATGCCGACGTGATCATGCTCTGCACCTCCTCAGCCGTGCCAGTCATCGACCCGCGCACGCTGAGCAAACCTGCGCTGATCACCTCGATCAGCACCAATGCCGTGCGCGCCCATGAAATCCCGCCAGCCTGCCTGGCCGAGATGGATGTCTACTGCGATTACCGGGTGACCACCCCCGCCAGCGCGGGCGAAATGCGCATCGCCGCCGAACAACTGGGGTGGCAGGCAGACGCCATCGTCGGCGACCTGCCGCAACTGCTCAGTGGCAAGGCCCCTGCGCCCGCCTACCAACGCCATGCTTTCTTCCGCTCAATCGGACTGGGCCTGGAGGACATTGCCCTGGCCAATGCCCTGTATCAGTTGCTGCGCGAAGCCTGAGGAGAACAGCATGCAGACTGCCGACTACATCATCGTGGGCGCGGGTATCGCCGGCGCCTCCACCGGCTACTGGCTCGCAGCCCATGGCCGCGTGCTCGTGCTCGAGCGCGAATCCCAGCCCGGCTATCATTCCACCGGCCGTTCGGCAGCGCTCTACACTGCCGCCTATGGCACGCCACAGGTACGCGCCCTGACCCTCGCCAGCCGCGCCTTTTTCGATCAGCCGCCCAGTGGTTTCGCCGAGCACCCACTGCTCACCCCGCGCGGTGAGATGACCGTGGACTTCAACGGCGACCCCGCCGAACTGCAACGCCAGTACCTCAGCGCCAAGGCCTGCGTGCCCGAGTTCGAGCTGCTCGATGCCGACCAGGCCTGCGCCCGTCTGCCGGTGCTGTGTCGAGACAAAGTCCATGGCGCCCTCTACGACCCGAGCGCCAGCGATATCGACACCGATGCCCTACACCAAGGTTACCTGCGTGGCATTCGCCGACAGCAGGGCGAGGTGCACAGCGATTGCGAGGTGCAACGTGTGGAGCGTGACGCCCAAGGGCTGTGGCAGGTGCATACCAACCACGGCAGTTTCAGCGCGCCCGTGCTGATCAATGCCGCGGGCGCCTGGGCGGACCACCTCGGGGTGCTGGCCGGTGCTCGCCCCCTCGGCCTGCAACCCAAGCGCCGCGCTGCCTTCATCTTCGCTGCCCCCGAGGGCGTCGACTGCCACCACTGGCCGATGCTGGTCAGCCTCGATGAGTCCTTCTACATGAAGCCAGATGCCGGCATGCTCCTTGGCTCCCCCGCCAATGCCGACCCGGTGGAGCCGCACGATGTACAGCCCGAAGAGCTCGACATCGCCCTGGGCATCTACCAGATCGAAGAAGCCACCACCCTGCGCATCCGCCGCCCTACCCGCACCTGGGCCGGGCTACGCAGTTTCGTTGCCGACGGCGATCTGGTCGCCGGCTTCGACCCGCAGGTACCCGGGCTGTTCTGGGTCGCGGGCCAAGGCGGCTACGGCATCCAGACCTCGCCCGCCATGGGCCAGGCCAGCGCCGCCCTGGTGCGTGGCGAGGCGCTGCCGGAACACCTGCAGGGCTTTGGCCTGACGGCCGCCATGCTGTCCCCGGCGCGCCTGTCGGGATGACGCGCCGCCGCGATTGCGGCACACTCGCAGCGCCCTAGCCGCAAGGGCGCTGACACAGCCTGGAGCCTGCCTCAATGCCATCCCCTCGCCCTGACCCGGCCCTGGACAACTACCGGGCCATCGCCGATGCCATCGCCACGTTGTTCTTCCCCCACGCCGAAGTGGTGCTGCACGACCTGCGCACCCAGAAGATCGACTACATCGCCAACAATCTGTCCAAGCGCGAGATCGGCGACCATGCGGCCCTGGAAGACATGTTCGAGCACGGCACCGATGAAACCAACATCGGCCCCTACGAAAAACTCAACTGGGACGGGCAGAAGATCCGCTCGTTGAGCACTGTGTTGCGCGATGCCGCAGGCAATCCCCTGGCGATGCTCTGCATCAACCTGAACATCTCATTGTTCGAGAACGCCAAGGCGGCGCTGGACCTGTTCCTTTCGCCCAGCCGATTGATTCCCCAACCCGACGCGCTGTTTCGCGACGACTGGCAGGAACGCATCAACACCTTCCTCAACGGCTGGCTGCGCCAACGTCAGTTGAGCCTTAATGTGCTGACCCGCGATCACAAGCGCGAGCTGGTCTTGGCCCTGCATGCCGAGGGCGCCTTCAAGGGCAAGAGCGCGGCCAACTATGTGGCCAACGTGCTGGGAATGGGACGGGCGACAGTGTACAAGCACCTGAAGGAGCTCAAGGCCTGAGCGGTTCAGGTGTCCCTTGACGATTGCCGGGGCCCGGAGCGGTCGGAAAGGGGCGCAAGGCGCCCCAGGGCTTGTTTCAGTCGCCGTAGATATCCGATTTGAAGTACTTGGCCTGGATCTTCTGGTATTCACCGTTGGCGCGGATGGCATCGATGGCGCTATTGAGCTGGCTCACCAATTCGGTGTTGCCTTTGCGCACCGCGATCCCGGCACCTTCACCGACGTACTTGGGGTCCTTCAGCTCCGGCCCTACGAAGGCATAGTCGGCGCCACGAGGCATCGACAGGAAATCCTCCAGGGGAATGGTATCGGCAAAAATGGCATCCACACGCCCGGACGCCAGGTCCATGTAGATCTCTTCATTGTTGCTGTAGCGGTTGACCTTCACCCCCTTGGGCTCGAGCACTTCGGTGGCGTAGCGGTCGGTAGTGGTGGCGCGCTGCACGCCGATGGTCTTGCCCTTGAGGCTCTGGTATTGGTCATCGACCACCGCCCCCTTCTTCATCACCAGGCGCGATGACGTGAAGTAGTACTTGTGGGTGAAGTCCACCGATTGCTTGCGCTCTTGGGTAATGGTCATCGACGACAAGGCCGCATCGATCTTCCTGACCTTCAACGAGGGGATCAGCCCGTCGAACTCGACCTCGTTCCAGACACACTTGACCTTCATCTGCGCACACAGGGCATTGCCGATCTCGTAGTCGAAGCCCACGATTTCGCCCTTGTCGTTTTTCGAAGCAAATGGCGGGTAAGCGGCCTCGATACCGATACGCAGGACGTTCTCGGCTGCGTACAGGTTGCTACCGGCCAACAGGCCCAGGGCCAGACCGCTGATCAGGGTGAGCTTTCTCATGGGGATCTCTCTCGCTCGTTATTGGAGGTGTGGTGCAAGACAGAGCAAAGGTGACAGGCGCATGGCTGCCTGGAATCATTTTGTACTTATGATTCCATACTGGACTTTTTTGTATAGAAACTCAACTACCAACCACAACGTGCAGCAAGGGCAGACGCATCCGGCCCGCCCGTCCCCCGGCAGGTTCACCAGCGACCGGCGGCATCCTGGTCGCTTTGCCGGCCTTCGACCCAACGCGGGCCATCCTGGGTGTTCTCTTTCTTCCAGAACGGTGCCCGGGTCTTGAGGTAGTCCATGATGAAATTGCAGGCATCGAACGCTGCCTGGCGGTGCGCGCTGGCCACACCGACAAAGACGATCGGCTCGCCCGGCTCCAGCGCGCCGATGCGGTGCAGTACCTCGACCTTGAGCAGTGGCCAGCGCTGCTCGGCCTCGACGACGATCTTGGCCAATGCTTTCTCGGTCATGCCCGGATAATGCTCAAGGAACATCCCCGCCACTTCACGGCCATCGTTGAAATCCCGCACATAGCCGACGAACCCCACCACCGCCCCCACACCGACGTTGGCCGCGTGCATCGCGTTGACTTCAACGCCTGGATCGAAGGCCTGCACCTGTACTCGAACACCCATCTTCAACCTCCCGTGACCGGCGGGAAGAACGCCACTTCGTCGCCCTCCTCCACCGGCTCGGCCAGCTTGCACAGATCCTGGTTGCGTGCGCACATCAGGTTCTGCTCGGCCAGCAGCTCATATTGGCCGCCCTTGGCCACCAGCGCCTGGCGCACATCGTCAAGGGTCGCGAAGGTCCCTTCGAGCGGCTCACCGTCGAGCCCCAGCAATTCACGATAACGGGCGAAATACACCACCTGAACCTTCATCACGCCTCCACCTGGTAATGGCCGCTCTTGCCGCCGACCTTCTCCAGCAGGCGCACCTGCTCGATCACCATGCCTTTGTCCACGGCCTTGCACATGTCATAGATCGTCAGCGCCGCGACACTGGCAGCGGTCAGCGCCTCCATCTCCACGCCAGTCTGCCCGGCCAGCTTGCAGCGGGCGACGATGCGCACCGCGTCAGTGCCCTCGGCGCTGAGCTCGACCTTGACGCTGGTGAGCATCAGCGGATGGCACAGCGGGATCAGGTCGCTGGTCTTCTTCGCCGCCTGGATCCCGGCGATGCGCGCCACGGCGAACACATCGCCCTTGGGATGCTCGCCATCGACGATCATCTGCAACGTCTGCGGCAACATGCGCACGCGCGCTTCGGCCACCGCCTCACGAGCGGTCACGGCCTTTTCGGTGACGTCGACCATGTTGGCGCGCCCCTGGGAATCGAGATGAGTCAGCACTGCATTGCTCCTGTGAAGGGAACAAAGAGTGTAAACCCGCAGGTCAGGTTTGAGCAGTGGTTGTGTCGCAGGCAAGCCAAACCCTTCGCGGGTAAACCAGCGAAGGGTTTGGTCCAGAGGCCGGGCGGCGAACCGCCCGGCAGGCTGCTGTTACAGGTGAGACTCGGCGTACTCGGCCAGCACCGAGCGTGGCACGCCCTGCAAGGTGATATGAACGCCGTGAGGGAAGTCCTTGAAGCGTTCGGTGAGGTAGGTCAGGCCGGAACTTGTGGCCGACAGGTAAGGGGTATCGATCTGCGCCAGGTTGCCCAGGCACACCACCTTGGACCCTGCCCCGGCACGGGTGATGATGGTTTTCATCTGGTGCGGAGTGAGGTTTTGACACTCGTCGATCAGGATCAGGCTCTGCTGGAAGCTGCGCCCGCGGATGTAGTTCAGCGACTTGAACTGCAACGGTACCCGCTCGAGGATGTACTCGACGCTGCCATGGGTGCTTTCGTCATCCATGTGCAGGGCTTCGAGGTTGTCGGTGATGGCGCCCAGCCAAGGCTCCATCTTCTCGGCCTCGGTACCTGGCAGGAAGCCGATCTCCTGGTCCAGGCCCTGCACGCTGCGGGTGGCGATGATGCGCCGGTAGCGCTTGCTGACCATGGTCTGCTCGATGGCCGCGGCGAGCGCCAGGATGGTCTTGCCGGAGCCGGCGGCACCGGTCAGGTTGACCAGATGGATATCCGGGTCGAGCAGCGCGAACAGCGCCAGGCTCTGATGGATGTCGCGCGGCTTCAGGCCCCAGGCTTCTTGGTGCAGCAGCGGTTCCTGGTGCAAGTCGAGCAGCAGCAGTTCGTCTTCGCGGATGCCTTTGATCCAGCCGACGAAGCCTTGCTCGTCGATGATGAACTCATTGACGTGCACCGCCGGCAGGTTGTCGGTCAGTTGCACCCGATGCCAGGTGCGGCCGCGCTCCTGGCGGGTCTCGACCTTGCTGACGCGATCCCAGAACGAACCGGTCACCGAGTGGTAGCCCTTGGACAGCAAGGAAACGTCATCGACCAGTTGGTCGGTGCTGTAGTCCTCGGCGGCGATGCCGCAGGCACGCGCCTTCAGGCGCATGTTGATGTCCTTGGTCACCAGCACCACATCCAGATCGGCACGGCGGGCACGCAACTCCAGGAGCTGGTTGATGATGATGTTGTCGTTGAGGGTTTCGGGCAGCAGCCGGTTCGGCTCGTTGCGTGGACTCATCAGGATCGACAGGAACCCTTTGGGCCCGCTCTTGCCGCGCTGGATCGGTACGCCCTGCTCGACATCGCTGGGCGAGGCATCGCCGAGGGTCTGGTCGATCAGGCGGATGGCCTGGCGGCATTCGGCGGCGATGGTGTGCTTGCCGGTCTTGAGCTTGTCGAGTTCCTCCAGCACCGTCATCGGAATGGCGACATGGTGCTCCTCGAAGTTGAGCAACGCGTTTGGATCGTGAATCAGGACATTGGTATCGAGCACATACAGGATTGGCTGGGTGGAGGAAGAGTTGCGTCCTTGGTCATCCATACTCGGTCACCTTATGTGAAAGCCACACGACGCGTAATGCTGCGCCGCAGAGTGACCGCCGTTCTCCCCGTATCCGCGTTGTTACGGGCGGGGAGCGCACCTGGCAAGGAGGGCCTGGATGACGCCACCTGTGCTGCAGGATTCGGCTGTCTGGTTCCTACATACCGCATTAATGATGACCAAAAAAAGTCTTTTTACGTTCCTTTGAACTTTATTTTTCCGATTGACGTTCAGGGCTTGGCTTGAGCCCGGAGCGGTACTAGAGTCAAAGATCAAGCCCCTTCATGTTGCCCATACTCCAGGCAATCTTCCCAACCGATCCCACTCTGCGCCGTATTGCGCAGCAACCAATCCACCGCCGGTTGTGCCTTGGGCAGGTTGTCGTGGAACTGGATCACCCCCTTGCGCCACAACAGCATCAGGGTCAGCACCCGATGCGCCGAGGCCTCGGCGCTGAGCGCGCCGTCGTCCTGGGCGTCGATGTCCCACAGCGAAACCTTGAGTTTCTGGCTGGCCATGAATGCCTCGCCATCGGCCCGACGCTGCCCATAGGGGGGGCGAAACAGCGGCACGTACTGCGCCGGCAGGTCGGACTGGACCCTGGCCTGGGCTCGACGCAATGACGCCTGCCAATCTTGCCACTGGGCATGGGAGCGGTACTCCCAACCCTGGATACCCACGCATTGCCCAGCATAAAGCGCCCCTACCGGTGTACTGGACGCGCGCTGCTGCAAGCGATTGCCAAGCACGAAGAACAGGCCACCGAGCTTCTGCCGGCGCAGGTAGTCGGCCAGTTCGTCAGTGGCGCCGCCCTCGGGCGTGGGGCCGCCGACGAAGGTCAGCAGGAACATCCGGTCGTTGAGCTCATCGCCCGTGCGCTCGCTGTCCGACAGGCGCTCGACCTCGCTGCTGGTCTGGGGGAACACCGCCGCCTTGCGCAGTTGCTCGTCCAGGTAACGGGTGTGGAATGCCCGGCTGGGCTCGAGCCAGCCGCTGTAGAACTCGCCCACGCTGGGGGTGAAGGTGGCGGCCAGGGTTCGCAGCTCGGCCATGGACTCCAGCGGATAGCAGAAGGACGCGTCCTGCTCGCAACTGCGTTGAGCCTGCTGGTAGTTTTCCCACAGTCGCTGCCACATGCGCGCACGCACCGCGCGAATCACCGCCAGGTTGATCTGCCGCAGTTGCAGGCGCGCCGCCAGGGCCGGCTCATCGAGCATTTCGCTCTCCTGCAGCACCTGGGCGAACGACAGGATCTCGGCGCGCGAGGCGACATCGAACAACGCTGGGCTGTCCAGTTGTTCAGGCCACAGGGTGCGGTCCAGGGTGGCCTGAGGCAAAGGGGCGGCCTGGGCGGCCACGCTCAGCAGGCCGGCCAACAGGACGAAGGCAATACGCACGATCGAGCTCTCCGCAGCATCATGACGCGCACTATAACGTGACGCTTGGCGATGGTCCGTGACTATCGTCGCGATAGTTTGGTCTTGCCGGCCTCAGCCCGTAGAATCCGCCTCGACGATTCCAGGAGCCGACCCGATGCTGACGGTGATTTCCCCCGCCAAGACCCTCGACTACGACACCCCGCCGGTGACCCAGCGCTACACCCTGCCCCAGTACCTGGACGATTCCCAGGCGCTCATCACGCAACTGCGTGAGTTCACACCGGCGCAAATCAGCGAACTGATGCACCTCTCGGACAAGCTCGCCGGCCTCAACGCCGCCCGCTTCGGCAGCTGGACCCCGGACTTCACCCCGGCCAACGCCAAGCAGGCGCTGCTGGCCTTCAAGGGTGACGTGTACACCGGGCTGGATGCCGAAAGCCTCGGCGAGGACGACTTCAGCTACGCCCAGGACCACCTGCGCATGCTGTCGGGCCTGTACGGCCTGCTGCGGCCGCTGGACCTGATGCAGCCCTACCGCCTGGAAATGGGCACCAAGCTGGCCAACGCCCGCGGCAAGGACCTTTACGCCTTCTGGGGCACGCGCATCAGCGAATGGCTGAACCAGGCCCTGGCCGAGCAGGGCGACGACGTATTGCTGAACCTGGCCAGCAACGAGTACTTCAGCGCGGTCAAGCGCAGCGCCCTGAAGGCACGGGTGATCGATGTCGACTTCAAGGACTTGAAGAACGGCCAGTACAAGATCATCAGCTTCTACGCCAAGAAAGCCCGCGGGATGATGAGCCGCTTCGTGATCCAGGAGCGCATCAACGACCCCGAACAGCTCAAGCGCTTCGATGTGCAGGGCTACTACTACAGTGCCGAGCAGTCCAAGCCAGACCACCTGGTCTTCCTGCGCGACCACCCTGGCGAATGAGACCTTCTGGACCTGCGCGCTACCGGTGACAGCAACGCTCTTGCGTTGCCTGCGCCGGCCCCTTCGCGGGTAAACCCGCTCCCACAGGTACAGCGGTGCTATTGAGAGCGCCACAGAACCCTGGGAGAACTGCGGTGCTATTGAGAGCACCACAGAACCCTGTGGGAGAACTGCGGTGCTATTGGGGGCGCCACAGACCCCTGTGGAAGAACTGCGGTGCTATTGAGAGCACCACAGAACCCTGTGGGAGAACTGCGGTGCTATTGAGGGCACCACAGAACCCTGTGGGAGAACTGCGGTGCTATTGAAAGCACCACAGAACCCTGTGGGAGAACTGCGGTGCTATTGAGAGCACCACAGAACCCTGTGGGAGAACTGCGGTGCTATTTAGAGCGCCACAGAACCCTGTGGAAGAACTGCGGTGCTATTGAGAGCACCACAGAACCCTGTGGGAGAACTGCGGTGCTATTGAGAGCACCACAGAACCCTATGGGAGAACTGCGGTGCTATTGGGGGCTCCACAGAACCCTGTGGGAGCGGGTTTACCCGCGAAGAAGACACCACTGAGCAAGGCAGTGGCTCCCCCCGTCATGTCACCGCATCCGTCAGCCCTGCAACAGGGCAGGCTTCAAATGGCCATCTCGCCATGATTCCGACGCCAAAAAAACCACACCCCTCGCTTTATTGCAAAACGCCATAAGACCGTTCGTAGTTTTTTGACGAATTTTGAAAAAAATTTTCGCATGCTGGCATATAACCATCCCGCTTCGATTTCGCCCTTTATATATAGGGGCGAAACTGTCGCGTGCCATCAGATTGAAAGTATTTGCCACTGAAAAAATATTTAGAAATCTTTCATACGTGCGAAACCCACCCCGGAACTTCTGCTACCGGCAATCGCTCATAGGACCCGTAACGATTTTCTTGCCGCTGCCGTGAGAGATGACTTACAGATGACAACCGGCCGGTAACCACTACCGGCTCCGATAACTTCGACAGACGCAACGGTATCAACCGAACGCCCTGTCCACGAAGGAGAGACGCGCCCCTACTAATCGTCCTAGTGGTTGATTTCATAGGATTTTTCCAATTGAAAGAGCAAGCACAGCAGTAGGCGTAATAGCACACTGCAATAAAGACGGCTGCATTTCAGGGCACGCCTTTTAATACTGGCCATTTAACTGCCAACTTTGAGTGCACAACTTTGCGCGCTCTGGATTTATTCATGCCTGCGTTCGGTGATATGTGCAATCGCCATGGCACCGTGCGCCTGAAAACTGCTGGTTAATCAACCCGGTCCGGCTCTTTTGCGAAGGAGCCGACGTGATAAACACACGAGGTGAATACGATGCGTATCAGCATCTTTGGTTTGGGTTATGTGGGTGCGGTCTGTGCAGGTTGCCTGTCGGCACGGGGTCACGAAGTGATTGGCGTGGACGTGTCCAAGACCAAAATCGACCTGATCAACCAGGGCAAGTCGCCCATCGTCGAGCCGGGTCTGGAACAGCTCCTGCAGCAAGGCATCGCCAACGGTCGCCTGCGTGGCACCACGGACTTCGCCGAAGCCATCCGCGCCAGCGACGTGTCGATGATCTGCGTTGGCACCCCCAGCAAGAAGAACGGCGACCTGGGCCTGGAGTACATCGAGTCGGTCTGCCGCGAAATCGGCTACGTGCTGCGTGACACCGAGCGTCGCCACACCATCGTGGTACGCAGCACCGTGCTGCCGGGCACCGTCAAGAACGTGGTCATCCCGATCCTCGAGGACTGCTCCGGGAAGAAGGCCGGCGTCGATTTCGGCGTCGCGGTCAACCCTGAGTTCCTGCGTGAAAGCACCGCCATCGCCGACTACGACCGCCCACCGATGACCGTCATCGGCGAGCTGGACAAGGCCAGCGGCGACGTGCTCCAGGCCATCTACGAGGAATTGGACGCGCCGATCATCCGCAAGCCGGTCGAAGTGGCCGAGATGATCAAGTACACCTGCAACGTCTGGCACGCCACCAAAGTCACCTTCGCCAACGAGATCGGCAACATCGCCAAGGCCGTGGGCGTCGATGGTCGCGACGTGATGGACGTGGTCTGCCAGGACAAAGTCCTGAACCTGTCGCAGTACTACATGCGCCCAGGTTTCGCCTTCGGCGGCTCGTGCCTGCCCAAGGACGTGCGTGCCCTCACCTACCGCGCCTCCAGCCTGGACGTGAAGGCCCCGCTGCTCGACTCGCTGATGCGCAGCAACGAGTCCCAGGTGCAGAACGCCTTCGACATCATCGAAAGCCACGACAAGCGCAAGGTCGCCCTGCTGGGCCTGTCCTTCAAGGCCGGCACCGACGACCTGCGCGAAAGCCCGCTGGTGGAACTGGCCGAGCGCCTGATCGGCAAAGGCTACGAGCTGAACATCTACGACCAGAACGTCCAGTACGCCCGTGTCCACGGCGCCAACAAGGACTACATCGAGTCGAAGATCCCCCACGTCTCCTCGCTGCTCAATGACGATCTGCAGCATGTCATCGACAACGCCGACGTGATCATCCTGGGCAACCGCGACGAGAAGTTCCGCGCCCTCGCCCAGCAGGCGCCGGCAGGCAAGCAGGTGATCGACCTGGTCGGCTTCATGACCAAGACGACCTGCAACACCAGCCGCACCGAAGGCATCTGCTGGTAACCCCCGGCCGGGCAGCGGGCGACCGCTGCCCTTCCCCCTGATTCGCGCGACGGATGCTGAACATGCAAAGACTCCAGACAGTGCTGCTGCAGTGCGCCGGATGGCTGCTCTACGTGAGCCTGCTCATGTTGATCGCCCTGGCCCTGCCCAGCGACATCTTCGACTCGCAGTCGAAGCACTTCATCTTCCTGGTCGGCGCGGTCGGCATCTGGCGCTACTCCATGGGCGCCACCCACTTCATCCGTGGCATGGTGTTCCTCTACGGCGTCTATCCCTACCTGCGCCGTAAAGTGCGCAAGCTGGGCAAGGCCGCCGACCCGTCCCACGTGTACCTGATGGTCACCAGTTTTCGCATCGAGGCCCTGACCACCGCGCAGGTGTACAGCTCGGTGATCCGCGAGGCGATCGAATGCGGCTACCCCACCACCGTGGTCTGCTCGCTGGTGGAGATGTCCGACGAGCTGCTGGTCAAGAGCCTGTGGGCCAAGTACAACCCGCCCGCCCACGTCAACCTGGACTTCGTGCGCATCGCCGGCACCGGCAAGCGCGATGGCCTGGCCTATGGCTTCCGGGCCATCTCGCGGATGATGCCGGACGAGCATGCCGTGGTGGCAGTGATCGACGGTGACACCGTGCTCGGCGAAGGCGTGGTGCGCAAGACCGTGCCGTGGTTCAAGCTGTTCCCCAATGTCGGTGGCCTGACCACCAACGAATTCTGCGAAGTGCGCGGCGGCTACATCATGAGCGAGTGGCACAAGCTGCGCTTCGCCCAGCGCCACATCAACATGTGCTCCATGGCCCTGTCCAAACGCGTGCTGACCATGACCGGGCGCATGTCGATGTTCCGGGCAAGCGTGGTGACCGACCCCGAGTTCATCGCCGACGTGGAAAGCGACTCGCTGCACCACTGGCGCCTGGGCCGCTTCAAGTTCCTCACCGGGGACGACAAGTCCAGCTGGTTCAGCCTGATGCGCCTGGGCTACGACACCTTCTACGTGCCGGATGCGGCCATCAACACGGTCGAGCACCCACCGGAGAAGAGCTTCATCAAGGCCAGCCGCAAGCTGATGTACCGCTGGTACGGCAACAACCTGCGGCAGAACTCCCGCGCCTTGGGCCTGGGCCTTAAGCGCCTGGGGCTGTTCACCAGCATCGTCCTGCTCGACCAGCGCGTGTCCATGTGGACCAGCCTGCTGGGCCTGACCGTGGCGGTGATCGCCAGCCTCAAGTTCGGCCTGGGTTTCCTGCTGGTGTACCTGCTGTGGATCGGCATCACCCGCCTGATCCTCACCATCATGCTGCTGTGCTCGGGCCACAACGTGGGGCCGGCCTACCCGCTGATTCTCTATTACAACCAGATCGTCGGCGCGCTGATGAAGATCTACGTGTTCTTCCGCCTCGACAAGCAGTCCTGGACCCGCCAGCCGACTGCCCTCAAGCGTGACCTCGAAAGCTTTCAACAATGGTTCAACACCTGGTCTTCACGGACCATGACCTTCTCGGCAGCCAGCATCTTCGTCGCTGTGCTGTTCATGGTCGTGTGAGCCCCTCGGAACGGATCTAACAGGAACGAAATCGCCATGAATACCGCCGTGAACGCCAATGTCGTGCATGAGTCCGAAGCCCAGCGCCAGCACGTCCGGGTACGTATCCCCGCCAAGCTGCGCTACCTGGACCGCAATCGCGAACCGCACGATGTGAAGGTGGACGATCTCTCCGCCGGGGGCCTGTCCTTCCACACCAGCAAACCCTTGAACGTCGGCGACGTGCTGCGCGGCCGCCTGCAGTTCACGGTCGACAACCTGGGCCTGTCCATGGACGTCGAGTTCCAGGTGCGCTCCTACCAGAGTACCGGCCGCACCGGCGTGCAGTTCCAGAACCTCGAACAGCGCGACGTGGCCACCCTGCGTCACATCATCACCACCTTCCTGTCCGGCGAGATGATCAACGTCGGCGGCGTGCTCAGCACCCTGCAGCGCGACAACTTCACCAAGGCGCGCAAGCAAAAAGACAACGGCTCGGGCCTCTCCGCCTTCGGCCGCCTGCGCGCGGTGACCGTCAGCCTGGGCGTGTTCGTGGTCGGCGTGGCGGCGTTCGGCTTCATCGCCAAGTCGCTGTACGGCATGTACTTCGTCAGCCACGCCGAGGCCGGTGTGGTCGCGGTGCCCACCACCAACGTCACCATGCCCCGCGACGGCAGCGTGCAGAGCCTGGTGGAAAACGGCGCCCAGGTCGTCAAGGGCGCCCCGCTGGCAAGCTTCAGCACCAGCATGCTCGATCTGCTCAAAGGCCACCTGGACGACTCGCAGCTCGAGCCCGCCAAGGTCGAGGAACTGTTCGGCAAGCAGCTCTCCGGCACCCTCACCAGCCCGTGCGACTGTGTGGTCGCCCGCCAGCTGGTGGATGACGGCCAGTACGCCAGCAAAGGCCAGCCGATCTTCCAACTGGTGCCACGCACCACCAACCCGATGGTCGAGGCGCGCTTTAGCTATCGCCAGTTCGACCAGGTCAAGCCAGGCACTCGCGTGCAGTTCCAGGTGGCCGGCGAAGACGAGATGCGCACCGGCAAGATCGTCAGCAGCGCCAGCCTCAACAGTGAAGACCTGGCCTCGGACATCCGCGTGCAGATCAAGCCCGACAGCGGCCTGCCTGCGGAACTGGCCGGTCGCCCGGCGGCCGTCAATGCCGACCGTGGCCCGTCCCTGGACTGGCTGATCGATAAAGCCGCGGCCCGTGGGCTGTAAGAGGGACCTGACCATGAACCCTTCCAAGCGTATGACGCCGCTGGAGTCGATGGGCGCCCTGTTCGCGGGTGAACCCGCTCCCACAGGGATCGTGTCCAGCGCTGCCCCCGTAGGGCGTGCTCGCCCACTGGCCTGGTGCGGTCTGGCCTTGGCCGTCGCCCTGGCCGGCTGCTCGGGCCTGCCTGACCAGCGCCTGGCCAACGAGGCCATGAAGCGCGGCGACACCGCCCTGGCCGAGCGCAACTACAAAGCCCTGGCCGACCTTGGCTACAGCGACGCCCAGGTGGGCCTGGCCGATATCCAGGTCGCCACCCAGGACCCCGCCAAGCTCAAGGCCGCCGAAGCCACCTACCGCGCTGCCGCCGCCACCTCGCCACGGGCCCAGGCACGCCTGGGTCGCCTGCTGGTGGCCAAGCCCGGCACCACCCAGGCCGAGCGCGAGGAGGCCGAGACCCTGCTCAAGCTCGCCGCCCAGCAAGGCGAGCGCAACACCCTGATCCCGCTGGCGATGCTCTACCTGCAGTACCCGCAGAGCTTCCCCAAGGTGAACGCCCAGCAGCAGATCGACCAATGGCGCGCCGCCGGCAATCCCGAGGCGGGCCTGGCCCAGGTGCTGCTCTATCGCACCCAGGGCACCTACGACCAGCACCTGGGCGATGTGGAGAAGATCTGCAAGGCCGCGCTGGACACCACCGACATCTGCTACGTGGAACTGGCCACCGTCTACCAGAAGCGCGCCCAGGCCGACCAGCAGGCCGCATTGATCCAACAGCTCAAGGCCGCCTATGGCCGTGGCGTCGTGCCGGCCACCCGGGTCGACAGCGTCGCCCGCGTGCTGGCCGACCGTAGCCTGGGGCAGACCGACGAGAAAACCGCCAAGGAACTGCTCGAACAGGTGGCCCCGGCCAACCCGGCGTCCTGGGTGAGCCTGGCGCAGTTGGTCTACGACTTCCCGGAGCTGGGCGACAACGACCAGTTGCTCGCCTACATCGACAAGGGCCGCGAAGCCGAACAGCCGCGCGCCGAACTGCTGCTCGGCCGCCTCTACTACGAAGGCAAGACGCTCCCGGCCGATGCCGCCAAAGCCGAAGAACACCTGCAAGCCGCCGCCGCAGCCGGCGAAGTCAGCGCCCATTACTACCTCGGCCAGTTGTACCGCCGTGGCTACCTGGGCCACGTCGAGCCGCAGAAGGCCGTGGACCATCTGCTCAGTGCCGCGCGCGGTGGACAGAACAGCGCCGACTACGCCCTCGCCCAGCTGTTCAGCGAGGGCCACGGCATCCGCCCTGCCCCGGCCAACGCTTGGGTATTCGCCCAGCTGGCCCAGGCCAACCCGTCGCCGCAATCGGCCGAGCTGCTGCAAAAGCTCGACACGCAATTGAGCCCAGACCAGCGCAACCAGGCCCAGCGCCTGCTGGACCAGGAAAAGCAGGCACGCGGCAGCATGGCTCAGGTCGGCTCCAACCCCCTGGCCTTCGAAGCCCTGCAAGACGACGCCAAAGAAGAAGTAGACGGTGAGGACTCGCTATGACGCTCAATCCCTTCGTGAAAGCCGGCATTGGCCTGAGCTTCGCCCTGCTGTGGTCGTGCCCGACCCTGGCGGACATGACCGCCGAGAAGAACTTCGGCCTGGACATCAAGATCACCGGCCAGTCCGAGGACGACCGCGACCTGGGCACCCGCTCCGGCGGTGACGTCAACGGCCTGGGCCTGGACCTGCGCCCTTGGGTCTACGGTGAGCGCGGCAACTGGAGTGCCTTCGCCATGGGTCAGGCGGTGGCGGCGACCGACATCATCGAGACCGACACCCTGCGCCAGTCCGAGGACGGCAGCACCGTGGACAACGCCGATGACAGCCGCAAGCCAGACAAAAGCTACCTGGCCATGCGCGAGTTCTGGGTCGGCTACAGCGGCTTCACACCCTACCCTGGCGAGCAGTTGCGCCTGGGCCGCCAGCGCCTGCGCAGTGACGACGGGATGTGGCGCGACACCAACATCGAAGCGCTGAACTGGACCTTCGACACCACCCTGCTCAAGGCCGACCTGGGCGTGGCCCAGCGCTTCAGCGAATACCGCACCGACCTCACCGAGCTCGCCCCCGAGGACAAGGACCGCACCCACGTGTACGGCAACGTCGCCACCCAGTGGACACCTGGGCACTGGGTCGGCGTGCGCGCCCACCATTCCAGTGACAGCGGCAGCCTGAAAGACCCTGGCGAAACCGTCGACCCACTGGACAAGACCCGCACGGGCGATCTGACCTGGCTGGGCCTGGAAGCCAACAGCGACGCCTACAACTGGCGCAACGACCACACCGTCAACTACTGGGGCAGCGTCACCTGGCTGACCGGCGACCGCGACACCCTCAGCACCCAGGCCGTGGGCAACGACCAGGTCGCTACCGGCAAGCAGAGCGGCGACGTCAATGCCTGGGCCACCGACTTGGGCGTGCGCCTGCGTCTGGACCCCAACTGGCAGGTCGGTGCGGCCTATGCCCGTGGCAGCGGCGGTGGCGGCAGCGACGGCTCGAGCAACTACGAGCAGACCGGTCTTGAGAGCAACCGCTCCAACTTCACCGGCACCCGCTCGCGCGTGCACCGCTTCGGCGAAGCCTTCCGTGGCGAGCTGGGCAACCTGCAGGCGGCCACCCTGTTCGCCTCCTGGCAGCTGCGCGACGACTACGACGCAAGCTTCATCTACCACAAGTTCTGGCGCGTCGATGACCAGCAGAACATCGGTTCCAGCGGCATCAACGCCGTGGTCGAGGACAACGGTGTGAACCGTCCGCTGATCAACGGCGAGAAGGACCTGGGCCAGGAAATGGACGTGGTCGTCACCAAGTACTTCAAGCAAGGCCTGCTGCCGGCTTCGATGAGCCAGGCCATCGACGAGCCTTCGGCCCTGGTGCGCCTGCGTGCCGGCGTGTTCAAGCCAGGCGATGCCTACGGCAGCGAAGCGGATTCCTACATGCACCGCGCCTTCGTCGACGTGATCTGGCGCTACTGAGGCCCGGGAGAGGACACTCATGAACCTTCACCCGCATTTTCGCCACGGCCTGCTGGCCAGTGCCCTGCTGCTTGCCAGCAGCGGCCTGGCCTATGCCGAACCGGTCAAGCCGGTGGTCAAGGAGTTGCAGCAGGCCAAGTCCTACACGGTCTCCAGCGCGCCGATCGAGCCGCTGCAGATGGACCCGCCCAAGCTGCCCGACCTCTCCGGCTATACCTTTGATGCGGTACAGAAAAAGCTCGACCGCAGCCACAAGGGCAAGGTCAGCGTGCGCCGCATGCTTCAGGAGGAGTCGCTCAAGGAGTTCATCGGCGGCGACAACAAAGGCGCCGAATGGGTTCGGCGCCAGCAGGGCATCCCCCAGGCGATCTTCGTCGATGATGGCCATGTGGACCTGGTGCAACTGAGCAAGCAGGTGCCCAAACAGTACCTGCGCGAAACCGAGCCAGGCGTGTACCTGGCGCGCCTGCCGATCGTGGTCGGGCGCAAGGGCGTGCTGGAGATCAATGGCAAGGTCAAGGAACTGCGCCTGTCCCAGGAGGGCGGCTCGTTCCTGATCAACGACGGCAAGCTGTTCGTCACCGACACCCAAGTCACGGGCTGGCGCGAGAAGGACAACGGCCCGGCCACCTTCCGCAAGCCGGACGAGTTCCGTCCCTTCCTGCTGTCGTGGGGCGGCACCGAAACCTACATCGTCAACACCAAGATGGCCAGTTTCGGCTATGCCAAGTCCAAGTCGTACGGCGTGAGCATCTCCCAGTACACGCCGAACATGGCCAAGCGCATGGGCCGCCCGGAACCCACCGGCTGGATCATCGGTTCCGAATTCAGCGACATGTGGTATGGCTTCTACTGCTACGAAACCCAGGACTTCGTGGTCAAGGACAACACCTATCGCGACAACATCGTGTATGGCATCGACCCCCACGACCGCTCGCACCGCCTGATCATTGCTGGCAACACCGTCTACGGCACCAAGAAAAAGCACGGGATCATCGTCTCGCGCGAGGTCAACGACAGCTGGATCATCAACAACAAGAGCTACGACAACAAGCTCTCCGGCGTGGTCCTGGACCGTAACAGCGTCAACAACCTGGTGGCCTACAACGAGATCTACCGCAACCACACCGACGGCATCACCCTGTACGAAAGCGGCGACAACCTGATCTACGGCAACAAGCTGCTCAACAACCGCCGCCACGGCATCCGCGTGCGCAACAGCGTGAACATCCGTCTGTACGAAAACCTCGCCATGGCCAACGGCCTGGTGGGCGTGTACGGGCACATCAAGGACCTCTCCGACACCGACCGCGACATCGCCCTGGACCCGTTCGATACCAAGGTCTCGCTGATCGTGGTCGGCGGCGAACTGGCGGCCAATGGCTCCGGCCCCTTGTCGATCGACTCGCCGCTCTCGGTCGAGCTCTACAAGGTCTCCATGCTCGCCCCGCGCAAGGCCAACGGCATCAGCCTCAACGGCGTGCTCGGCGAGCGCCAGGACGAAATCCTCGACCTGCTGGTGCGCCAGCAGAAGGCCGTGCTGATCGACCCGGTCGAACGCCAGACCGAAATGATCGATTAAGGAAGCCCAGACCATGACTCCGCATCTGATGAAACTGCTCGGCCTGTCCGCTGCCCTCCTGGCCATCAGCCAGGGCGTGCGCGCCGCCGATGTACAGGCCCCGAGCTTCACCGCCGAGCCTTGCTGCCAGCTGTGCCCCGAGGCCCACGACGCCAGCCGCTACGTGACCCGCTACCAGCAGAACTTCACCACCCTGGTCCAGGCCAAGGGCGACTGGCTGTTCCGTACCCGCGAAGACCTGCGCACCGAATTCAACACCACCCCGGCCGGCTACAAGCGCCTGCAGCAGGTGCATGACGCGTTCAAGAAGCGCGGTGTCGAGCTGGTCGTGGTGTACCAGCCAACCCGTGGTCTGGTGAACCGCAACATGCTCAACCCCGCCGAAAAGGCCGCCTTCGATTACCAAAAGGCCCTGGGCAACTACCAGGCCATGCTCAAACGCTTCGCCAGCATGGGCTACAACGTGCCCGACCTGTCGCCGCTGACCAACGAGCAATTGGTCGCCGCCGACCAGGGCAAGGATTTCTACTTCCGCGGTGACCAGCACTGGACACCCTACGGCGCCGAGCGCGCGGCCAAGATCGTGGCCGACACCGTGCACAAGATGCCGGCCTTCGAAGGCATCCCGCGCAAGGAATTCGAAACCCATAGATCCGGACGCATGGGCAAGACCGGCACCCTGCACAACGTCGCCGGCCAGCTCTGCGGCACCAGCTATGCAGTGCAGTACATGGACCAGTTCGCCACCGAGCCCAAGGGCGGCGCGAGCGGGGGGGACGACCTGTTCGGCGATTCGGGCAATGCCAAGATCACCCTGGTCGGTACCAGCCACAGTGGCAAGAACTACAACTTCTCGGGCTTCCTGCAGCAGTACATCGGCGCCGACGTGCTCAACGTCGCCTTCCCCGGCGGCGGCCTGGAAGGCTCGATGATCCAGTACCTGGGCAGCGAGGAGTTCCAGAAGAACCCACCGAAGATCCTCATCTGGGAGTTCTCGCCGCTGTACCGCCTGGACCAGGAAACCATCTGGCGGCAGATCCTCGGCCTGCTCGACGATGGCTGTGACGACCGTCCTGCCCAGATGAGCGCCAGCGCCACCCTCAAGCCCGGCAAGAACGAGCTGATGGTCAATGGCAAAGGCGGCGTGATCAAAGACCTGATCAACCGCAACCACCAGCTGGACATCAAGTTCGAGGACACCTCGGTCAAGGTCCTGCAGGCCACCCTCTGGTACCTCAACGGCCGCCACGAGGACATCAAGATCGAGAAGCCGGAAACCTCCGACACCGACGGCCGCTTCGTCTTCCAGATGCGTGAAGACGAGGACTGGGCCAGCCAGAACCTGCTCGCCCTCGAGATCCAGGGGCCGGAAACCGGCACCCAGAAGGTCGAGGCCAAGCTGTGCAAACGCAACAACTTCGCCGGCCCTGCGCAGCACACCGCGCAGGCCGGCCAGTGAGGCGACCATGAATCCATTGCGCACAATCACCGCCCCCGCCCTGCTCGCCCTGGCCCTGCTCGCCCTGGCCCTGTTCGGCCCGGCCGCGCAGGCCAGCGGCCTGGTGCCGCCACAGGGGTACTACGCCGGGATCGAAAAACTCAAGAAAGGCGACGGTAACTTCCGCTGCGAACCTGCGCCCAAGCCCTACACCGGCCCCCTGCAGTTTCGCAGCAAGTACGAAGGCTCCGATGGTGCCCGGGCGACGTTGAACAAGGCCTCTGAAAAGGCCTTCCGCCAGTCCACCGAGGACATCACCACCCTCGAACGTGGCGTCAGCAAGATGGTTGGCCAGTACATGCGTGACGGCCGCCCGGCCCAGCTCGACTGCGCCCTGACCTGGCTGGGCACCTGGGCGCGGGCCGATGCGCTGGCGTCCACCGACTACAACCACACCGGCAAGTCGATGCGCAAATGGGCGCTGGGCAGCATGAGCGGCTCGTGGCTGCGCCTTAAGTTCTCCAACTCCCAGCCGCTGGCCGCGCACCAGGCCGAGGCCGAACTGATCGAAAAATGGCTGGCGCGCCTGGCCGAACAGACCGTGCGCGACTGGAGCGACCTGCCGCTGGAGAAGATCAACAACCACAGCTACTGGGCGGCCTGGTCAGTGATGGCCACCGCCGTGGCCACCGACCGACGCGACCTGTTCGACTGGGCGGTGAAGGAATACAAGGTCGGCGCCAACCAGGTGGACGACCAAGGCTTTTTGCCCAACGAACTCAAGCGCAAGCAGCGGGCCCTGGCCTACCACAACTATGCCCTGCCGCCGCTGGCGATGATCGCAAGCTTCGCCCAGGTCAACGGCGTGGACGTGCGCGGCGAGAACAACAACGCCTTGCAGCGCCTGGCGCAGCGAGTGCTAAGCGGGTCGAAAGACCCGAGCGCGTTCAAGACCCGCAACGGCGAAAAACAGGACATGCACGACCTGAAGATCGACAGCAAGTACTCGTGGATGGAGCCCTACTGCAGCCTCTACGCATGCAGCGGGGACACCCTCCAGCGCAAGCGCGGCATGCAGCCGTTCAACAGTTTCCGATTGGGCGGAGACCTGACCCGGGTCTATGACCCGAGCGCGGAAAGCAAGAAGTAACACGACACCCTGTGGGAGCGGGTTTACCCGCGAAGACGCCCGTTGAAGCTGCTGATGCATTCGCGGGTAAACCCGCTCCCACAGGGCCTAGGTATCCCCCACTTTCGAGTGGGGGGTTTGGGGGGCGCTTTGCCTCGGATGCTGTGAACAAAAAGGAGAACCGGGATGGTCTTCTCGTCCAACGTGTTCCTGTTCCTGTTCTTGCCGATATTCCTCGGCCTGTATTACTTGAGCGGGCAGCGCTATCGCAACCTGCTACTGCTGATCGCCAGCTACATTTTCTATGCCTGGTGGCGGGTCGACTTCCTGGCGCTGTTCGCCGGCGTCACCCTGTGGAACTACTGGATCGGCCTCAAAGTCGGCGCCGCAGGCGTGCGCACCAAGCCGGCGCAGCGCTGGCTGCTGCTGGGCGTGGCGGTCGACCTGGCGATCCTAGGCTACTTCAAGTACGCCAACTTCGGCGTCGAGAGCCTCAACGCCATCATCACCTCGTTTGGCCTCGAGCCGTTCATCCTCACCCACGTGCTGCTGCCGATCGGCATCTCGTTCTACATCTTCGAGTCGATCAGCTACATCATCGACGTGTACCGCGGCGATACCCCGGCCACACGCAACCTGATCGACTTCGCGGCGTTCGTGGCGATCTTCCCGCACCTGATCGCAGGCCCGGTGCTGCGCTTCAAAGACCTGGTGGACCAGTTCAACAACCGCACCCACACCCTGGACAAGTTCTCCGAAGGCTGCACCCGCTTCATGCAGGGCTTCATCAAGAAAGTGTTCATCGCCGACACCCTGGCGGTGGTCGCCGACCATTGCTTCGCCCTGCAGAACCCGACCACCGGCGATGCCTGGTTGGGCGCCCTGGCCTATACCGCGCAGCTGTACTTCGACTTCTCCGGCTACAGCGACATGGCCATCGGCCTGGGCTTGATGATGGGCTTTCGCTTCATGGAGAACTTCAAGCAGCCGTACATCAGCCAGTCGATCACCGAGTTCTGGCGGCGCTGGCACATCAGCCTGTCCACCTGGCTGCGCGACTACCTCTACATCACCCTGGGCGGCAACCGCAAAGGCACCTTCAACACCTACCGCAACCTGTTCCTGACCATGCTGCTGGGCGGGCTTTGGCACGGTGCCAACTTCACCTACATCATCTGGGGCGCCTGGCACGGCACCTGGCTGGCCATCGAGCGCGCCCTGGGCATCGACACCAACCCGCAGCGCTTCAACCCGATCAAGTGGGCGTTCACCTTCCTGCTGGTGGTGGTCGGCTGGGTGATCTTCCGCGCCGAGAACCTGCACGTGGCCGCTCGTATGTACGGCGCCATGTTCAGCTTCGGCGAGTGGCAGCTGTCGGAACTCAACCGCGCCCAGCTCACCGGCCTGCAGGTGGCGACCCTGGTGGTGGCCTACATCACCCTGGCGGTGTTCGGCCTGCGCGACTTCTACCGCAACGCCAAGCCCACGCCCAAGGCCACCCCGGTGCAGATCAACGCCGACGGCTCCGTGGGCCTGGACTGGACCCGCGTCATGACCCGCGCCCTGGTCCTGCTGCTGTTCGTTGCCTCGGTGCTCAAGCTCTCGGCGCAGAGCTACTCGCCGTTCCTCTACTTCCAGTTCTGAGGACAGGACCATGAACCGGACACTACGCATCACCTATTCCCTGTCGTTCCTCGGCCTGCTGACCGGACTTGGCGCCTGGTCGGTCGGGGGCCTTGAAAGCTTCAACCGCACCGAGCAGATGACCCTGCTCAACGGCAAGCTGGCCAAGGCCGCCGAGACCCACTACGACGAGCAGTTCCCGATCAAGCGCATCGGCACCAACCTGTGGGCGGCGCTGGACTACAAGCTGTTCAACGAAGGCCGCCCCGGCGTGGTGCTGGGCCGCGAGCAGTGGCTGTTCAGTGACGAAGAGTTCAAGCCCACCGCCGGTGCCGAACAACTGATGCAGGAGAACCTGGCGCTGATCCGTGGCGTGCGCGACACCCTGCAGCGCCAAGGCACGCAGCTGGTGCTGGCGATCGTCCCGGCCAAGGCGCGGATCTATTCCGAGTACCTGGGCAAGGCCGTGCCGACCCGTCTGCACGAGGACCTGTACAACCAGTTCCACGCCCAGGCTCGCCAGGCCGGTGTGTTCGCCCCCGACCTGCTCGCGCCCCTGGAGCAGGCCAAGAGCCGTGGCCAGGTGTTCCTGCGCACCGACACCCACTGGACGCCCATGGGCGCCGAGGTCGCGGCCCAGGCTCTGGCCGAGGCGGTGTCGCGCCAGAACCTGCTCAATGGCGACCCGCAAGCGTTCATCACCGAAGCTGGCGCCACCAGCCCATACAAGGGCGATCTGACCAACTTCCTGCCGCTCGATCCGCTGTTCAGCAACCTGTTGCCGTCACCGGACAACCTGCAGCAACGCAGCACTCGCCCGGTCGAGGCCGCAGGCGAAGCCGGCGACGCTCTGTTCGCCGAAACCCGGATTCCGGTGGCGCTGGTCGGCACCAGCTACAGCGCCAACCCACACTGGAACTTCCTCGGTGCCCTGCAGCAAGCCTTGCGCAGCGACGTGGCCAACTACGCCGAAGACGGCCATGGCCCTCTGCTGCCGATGCTCAAGTACCTGCAGAGCGACGCCTTCAAGGACGCCGCCCCGCAAGTGGTGGTGTGGGAATTCCCCGAACGTTATCTGCCAATGAAAAACGACCTCAGCGCCTTCGATCCGACCTGGATCGCCCAGCTGAAGAACACCCGCAAGACCGAAGAAAACCTGGCCCTGTCGTCCAATCGGACGGTTCACTGAAGAGGACATCAACATGACCAACAAACCTTCCTTCGCTAAAGCTTTCACCCTCGCTGCGGGCTTGTCCCTGCTTTCGCTGCAGGCCCTGGCCGGCGCCGATGCGGCGCTCTATGGCCCGAGCGCGCCGAAAGGCTCGACCTTCGTGCGCCTGTACAACGCCGCCTCCAGCCCTGCCGCGGCGTCCGTGGGCAACACCCAGATCAAGCCGGTCGGCGCCCAGGCCAGCAGCGATTTCAGCTTCCTGCCAGGGGGTGACTACACCGCCCAGGTCGGCGGCAAGAGCGTCCCGGTCAAACTGGCCGCGGACAAGTACTACACCCTGGTCAACAACGCTGGCACCAGCCCGCAATTGATCGAAGAACCCCCGTTCAAGAACAAGCAGAAAGCCCTGGTGCGCGTGCAGAACCTGAGCGACCAGTCGCTGACCCTCAAGACCGCCGATGGCAAGACCGAAGTGGTCAAGCCGGTGGCCGCCAAAGGCCGTGGCGAGCGTGAGATCAACCCGGTCAAGGTCAGCCTGGCCCTCTACGAAGGCGACAAGAAAGTCAGCGATCTCAAGCCGGTCGCCCTCGAGCGCGGCGAAGCGGCCGTGCTGTATGTCACCGGATCCGGCAGCAGCCTGTCGCCGGTCTGGGTCACCCGTCCTGTCGCCAGCAACTGATCCCAAGCCCTATCGACCTTTTGGAGAAACATCATGATTCCGGTAATTCTTTCTGGTGGTAGCGGTTCGCGTCTGTGGCCTTTGTCGCGCAAGCAGTTCCCCAAGCAGTTCCTGGCCCTGACCGGCGAGCACACCCTGTTCCAGCAGACCCTCGAGCGCTTGGTGTTCGAGGGCATGGACAGCCCCATCGTGGTCTGCAACAAGGACCACAAGTTCATCGTTCAGGAGCAGTTGGCCGGGCTCAACCTGCAGACCCAGGGCATCCTCATGGAACCCTTCGGGCGCAATACCGCGCCCGCGGTGGCCATGACCGCGATGAAGCTGGTCAACGAAGGCCGCGACGAGCTGATGCTGGTGCTGCCGGCCGACCACGTGATCGAGGACCAGAAGGCGCTGCAACGCGCCCTGGCCCTGGCCACCGTGGCCGCCGAGCGCGGCGAGATGGTGCTGTTCGGCGTGCCGGCGACCAAGCCTGAAACCGGCTACGGCTACATCCGCTCCAGCCAGGACGCCTTGCTGCCTGAAGGCGTGGCGCGCGTCGCGCAGTTCGTCGAGAAGCCCGATGAGAAACGCGCCAACGAGTTCGTCCGCGCCGGCGGTTACTTCTGGAACAGCGGCATGTTCCTGTTCCGCGCCAGCCGCTTCCTCGAAGAGCTGAAAAAGCACGACCCGGACATCTACGACACCTGCCTGCTGGCCCTGGAACGCAGCGACGAAGAAAACGACGTGCTGAGCATCGACGCCGCGACCTTCGCCTGCTGCCCGGACAACTCCATCGACTACGCGGTGATGGAGAAGACCCAGCGCGCCTGCGTGGTGCCGCTGTCGGCGGGCTGGAGCGACGTGGGCTGCTGGTCGTCGCTGTGGGATGTGCACGAGAAAGACGACAACGGCAACGTCACCAAGGGCGACGTGGTGGTGCAGGACAGCCATAACTGCATGATCCACGGCAACGGCAAGCTGGTGTCGGTGATCGGCCTGGAGAACATCGTGGTGGTCGAGACCAAGGACGCCATGATGATCGCCCACAAGGACAAGGTCCAAGGCGTCAAGCAACTGGTCAACACCCTCGACCAGCAAGGCCGCAGCGAGACCCAGAACCACCTGGAGGTGTACCGCCCGTGGGGCTCGTACGACTCGGTGGACATGGGCGGGCGTTTCCAGGTCAAGCACATCACCGTCAAACCGGGGGCGAGCCTGTCGCTGCAGATGCACCACCACCGCGCCGAGCACTGGATCGTGGTGTCCGGCACGGCCGAGGTGACCTGCGACGAGAACGTGTTCCTGCTCACCGAGAACCAGTCGACCTACATCCCCATCGCCTCGATCCACCGCCTGCGCAACCCGGGCAAGATCCCGCTGGAGATCATCGAAGTGCAGTCCGGCAGCTACCTGGGCGAAGATGATATCGAGCGGTTCGAGGACGTGTACGGCCGGACCTCGACGCCGGTGGAGCGCGGAATCTCGATCAAGACCATCGCGCAGTAATGACACAGGGGCCGCGCTGCGGCCCTTTCGCGGCACAAGGCCGCTCCTACCGCTGCGCAAGAACGGTAGGAGCACAGCCTTGTGCCGCGCCCTTTTTGAGGCCACCGCGATTTAAAGCTAGGATGACCTGACCGCTGCAACCAAGGTCCGCTTCCATGCTTATCGGCGCCCTGCTCATCCTCACCTGGCTCGCTCTGTTGCTGCGCTACCCGGCCAAGGCCTTGCCGATCTCCCTGGCGGCCGTGTTCGGCCTGGGGTTGGTGGCGCTCGGCGTGGTCTGGCAGGACAGCCGCGAAGCCTCGCAACTCGCGCGCCTGGACCTTCGCCTGCGCTATGCCCCCGACCAATGCCCCGCCGACCGCACCCTGCAGGTGCACATGAAGAACGGCAACGACGTCCCTCTCAGCGAACTGCGCTGGCGCGTCGCCGCCTATGCGCCCGGGGACACCGTCAACCTGGCCGAGAACACCTACAACGCCCCTCGCTACCGCGGCCCGGGCGAGCTGCAACCTGGCGCCGAATGGACCGACTGTCTGCCCCTGCCGCCGCTGCGCAGCGGGTACCGACCACAGACGCTGGAATTTCGTGCCGAGCATCTGCAAGGTACATTCGCCAATTGATCTACAGTCAGTTCCGGCCCTTTCGCGGGTAAACCCGCTCCCACAGGGCTAGCGGTGATCCCTGTGGGAGCGGGTTTACCCGCGAAGAGGCCAGTACAGACAACACAAATCTCTCAGACCCAAGGCCTTCTCCATGCCCACCGTCCTGATCACCGGTTGTTCCAGCGGCATCGGCCGCGCCCTGGCCGACGCCTTCCGCGATGCCGGCCACGAAGTCTGGGCCACCGCCCGCAAGCCTGAGGATGTCGAACGACTGGTCGCCGCAGGCTTTACCGCCCGACAACTGGATGTCACCCACCCCGCTGACCTCACCCGCCTGGCCGATGAACTGCAAGACCGCCATGGCGGCCTGGACATCCTGATCAACAACGCAGGCTACGGCGCCATGGGCCCGCTGCTCGACGGTGGCGTCGAGGCCATGCGCCAACAGTTCGAGACCAATGTCTTCGCCGTGGTCGGGGTCACCCGCGCGCTGTTCCCGCTGCTGCGTCGCAACCGAGGCCTGGTGGTGAACATCGGCAGCGTGTCGGGTGTGCTGGTCACACCGTTCGCCGGTGCCTACTGCGCTTCCAAGGCGGCCGTGAATGCCCTGAGCGACGCCCTGCGCCTGGAGCTCGCACCGTTCGGCATTCGCGTGATGGAAGTGCAGCCCGGGGCGATCGCCTCACAGTTCGCCGACAATGCCCAGCGCCAGGCCGAAGACGTGCTGGCGGCGGATTCGCCGTGGTGGCCACTGCGCGATTACATCCAGGCACGGGCCCGTGCTTCGCAAGACAAGCCGACACCGGCTGCGGTGTTCGCCCAAGGGGTGCTCGCCGCCACCGGCAAGAACCCGGCGCCCGCCGTGGTGCGCCTGGGCAATGGCAGCACCGCGTTGCCGCTGCTGGCCCGGCTGCTGCCACGGCGGTTGCTGGACAAGGTGCTGCGCAAGCGGTTCGGCTTGCTGCGTCCACTGTGATACCGCGCCGCGCCTTTTACGGGTAAACCCACAGGTTGCGCGCGCCCTTGAAAGCCATGCACTACCTGTGGGGGCCGGCGAAGCCTGCGATGGCCCGCATAGCGGCCCCTTACACCTTCTCGTCGAACGCCTGCCAGCCGCCGCCCAGCGCCTTGTACAGCCCCACCAATGCCTGGGACACCGCCGCCGAGCTGTCGATCCACTGCTCCTCGCTGGCCAGCAGCGCACTCTGTACGGTCAGCACATTGAGAAAGTCCACTGCCCCTTCCACGTACTGGCGCTGGGCGGTCTCCAGGGCGACGCGGTTCTGCTTCACCGCCTCGGCCAGATGATCCCGGCGCAGTTGGCTGGCGTTATACAGACGCAGCACATCGTCGATCTCATGCCACGCGCCCAGCACCACCTTGCGGTAGTTGAGTGCCGCCTCCTGCTGTTGCGCCTCGCGCAGTTCGAGGGTGCCCTTCAAGCGTCCGCCCTCGAAGATCGGCAGCGACAATTGCGGGCCGAAGGCGAAACGCCGGGCATCCCACGCACCGAAATCTGACAGCTGCATGGCCTGGAAACCGACACTGCCAGACAACCGAATGCTCGGGTAGAAGTCGGCCTTGGCCACGCCGATGCTCGCGGTGGCCGCATGCAGTCGCGCCTCGGCCTGGCGGATGTCGGGGCGGCGTTCGGCGAGTTCTGACGGCAAGCCGATGGCAAAGCGCTGCTGCGGCGCCGGCAGCTCGCCGGGCGCCAGCAACTCGCTTTGCAGGCTGCGCGGCGGTTCAGCGGCGAGCAGGCTCAGGGCATTGATCAGGTCGTCGCGCCGCGCCTCCAGCGTTGGCAGACGTGCCTCGATCGACGCCACCTGGGCGCTGGCCTGGGCCACGTCCAGGCGCGTGGCGACGCCTTCGGCCTGGCGATCCTCAGAGAGCTTGAGGCTATGCCGGGCGACCTTGAGGTTGTCCTGTGTGACCTCCAGGGTGTGTTGCACGGCGCGCAACTGGATGTAGTCACCGGCCGTTTCGGACAAGAGCGCCAGAAGCACACCGCGTCGGTCGTTCTCGGCCACCGCCACCGAGGCATCGGCCGCCTCGACCTGACGACGCACCCGCCCCCAGAGGTCCAGTTCCCACCCTGCCACCAAGTCGCCCTGCCACAGGTTGAAGGCAGATTTGCCCGCCTTGCCGGACGGGTCGTTCAGGCCTTCGGCGCTGTTGCGGGCGCGGCTGTAGCCGGCGTTCACGTCCACCGAAGGCACCTCGTCGGCCGCCACGGTGCTGCGCAGGGCGCGGCTTTGCAGCAGGCGCGCGCTGGCCATCTGCAGGTCCAGGTTACGTTCGGCGACGCGCTGGATCAGCGCGCTCAGGCGCGCATCGTGAAAGCTGTCCCACCAGCGCAGCTCCAACGGCTCGGCGGTCGGCTGGCTCGCCGCCGCCTCGCCTTGCACCTGACTCCAGGCCTGAGGGGCCTGGCTGTCCGGGCGCTGGAAGTCCGGCCCAAGGGTGCAGCCGGCGAGCAGCACGGCCAACAGCAGAGGGCTTATGCGTGTTGCCGGTTTCATCGCGCACTCACCTCTTTGCCGTCGAGGGTGTCACCGTGGGTGTCGATGGTCGCCACCACCGACATTCCCACCCGCAAGCGCTCGAGCAGCGGCTGGCCATCGTCGAAGACGATCTTCACCGGAATCCGTTGCACGACCTTGGTGAAGTTGCCGGTGGCGTTGTCCGGTTTGACCGCGGCGAAGGTGACGCCGGTGGCCGGGGCGATGCTCTGCACATGGCCGTGCAGTTTCTCGCCGGAGAAGGTGTCGACGCTGATGCTCACCGACTGGCCCGGTTGCACATGAGTGAGCTGGGTTTCCTGGAAGTTGCCCACCACGTAGGCCTGCTGCAGCGGCACCACCGATAGCAGACGCGCACCCGGATTGACGTAGGCGCCGATGCGCAAGGCGCGCTCGCCGACCATGCCGTCCACCGGCGCGGTGATGCGGGTGTAGGAGAGATCGAGCTGGGCTTTTTCAACACCCGCCTCGGCGCGCTTGAGCTGGCCTTCGGCGCTGGCCACCTGGGCCGTGAGAATGTCCACCTGCTTGCGCGTGGCGACCAGCGCCGCCTGGGCGTTAGCCAGTCGTGCTCGGGCCTGGTCGACACGGCTGCGCGCCTGCTGGGCGTTCTGCACGGTGCCGGCGCCCTGCTCGGCCAGGCGGCTGTAACGGGTGACCTCGTGATCGGCAAAGGCCATTTCGGCTTGGGCCGCCCGCACGGCCGCTTCGGCCTGGGCGATCAACGATGCCTGACGCTCCAGGGTGGCGCGGGCATCGGCACTTTGCGCCTTGGCCACCAGCAATTGCGCCTGGGCAGCATCGAGGGCCGCGCGGTAGTCGCGATCATCGATGGTCGCCAGCAACTGGCCAGCGCTCACCTGCTGGTTGTCCTCGACGAGCACATCCTTGATGAAGCCAGGGACCTTGGGCGCGACCACGGTGTAGTCGGCGGTCACATAGGCGTCGTTGGTGCTTTGCTGGTGGTCGCTGCCCAGCATCCAGGGGGTCACCAGCGCAGCGAGCACAGCCACGCCGAGCACCGAGCCGATCACGAGGGTCTTGCGGTTGTTGGTCATTTCTACAGTCTCGAATTCATCCAGGACGTCATGCCACCGCGCGCGGTGGGTAGATCCGGGTAGGCACGAAAGGAATCAGGCAAATCAGGGCCACGGCGACGCCGGCCATGACCAGGTACAGATCGGCCGACGTCAGCACTTGGGCTTGTTCATGGAGGCGCCGGGCCAGGCCTGCGGCCTGGTCATCGACCAGGGGCGCGTTGCCCAGGCTGTCCACCAGGTGGTTGGAATGAAAATGCCGGCGCACGGTGCCCAGGACGTCCAGCAGGCCGGTGGCGATTACCGAGGACAGGCCCTTGACGGTGTTGAACCAGCTCGATGCAAAGGGGCCTTCCTGGGGCGTCATGCCGTTGGTGGAGAGCATCAGCAGCGGCAGCACCGACATCGGCTGGCCGAACACCTGCAGCAAGTAGAAGGGATAGAAGTCGCCGCGGATCCACTGCGAGGTCAGCAGGCTGCTACCCACGCACGACACCGCCAGCATCCCCAGGCCCAGCGCCAGCACCCAGCGGCAATCCACCGCGCGGATGTTGCACAGCGCCGCCGTGAGCGGCAGGGCGATCAATTGCGGCATGGCCACCAGCATCATCAGCGGGCTGGTCTGCGCCGGGCGATAGCCCTGGATCTGCGCGAGATAAGCCGACGGGATGCTGCCCACACCCGACAGCACGATCAGCACGCCCGCCAAGGTCACCAAGGCAAAGCTCAGGTTGCGCCGCGACAGCAAGCGCAACTGGAAGAACGGCAATGGCTCGGACCATTCGTTGTACATGAACAGCACCAACAGCAGCACGCCACCGCCGAGCAGCCAGCAGATCAGCGGTGAGTCGAACCAGCCCCAGCGATCGCCCAGGGACAGGCCCAGGACGATGCAACTGATGGCCGGCAGGCCGAGCACCACGCCACGCCAGTCGAACTGCTTGAAGCGTTCCAGGCGCAGTGGGTCCTGGGGCAGGCCCCAGCCCACGCAGAACATGGCCAGGCCCGATGGCAGGATGATCTGCCAGAACGCCCACTGCCAGCCGACGTACTCGGTCCAAAGGCCCGCCAGGGGCGTGCCGAGATTGGGGCCGAACGTGGCGGTCAGGGCATAGCAGGCCAGGCCATAGATCTTGATGCCTGGGGGCAGAAAGCGCAGCGCCACGGTCATCAGCATCGGCGGCAAGGCGCCGGAGGCCAGGCCCTGGACGATGCGCAGCAGCATCAGGCTGTGCAGGTTGGGAGCGAAGGGTTGGACCAGGCCCAGCACGGCAAACAGGCCGATGGCGCAGATCGTGAAGCGGCGCAGGGAAAAGGTGCCGGCCATCCAGGGCGCGAAGGCCATCGCCGAGACCGACGCGGCCGAATACACCGCCAGCAGCCATGCGCCTTCGTCGGCACCGATGCCCATGGCGCCGCGGATATCGGCCAGGGAAATCTTCGTCACCGCTTCATTCAGACCTGCGCAGAGCACCGCCAGCAGCACGCCGAACAGCCCGACCACCACCCGCAGGCCAAACGCCGTCTGGACCGGTGCGGCCGGTGCAGGCGCAGCGGCGGGCACTGCGAGGGGCGTGGACAGGGAACTCATGGACAGACATCTCCAGCAACAATTTGGGGCAGGAGAGAAGTCTAAAAAGGTCGAATGCTGACGAAAACTGACTTATTGGCAGTTTTATGTTGCGTCTGGCGCAATCCATCCCCCGCGCCCCACCTATCACCGCAGCCCTCTGTGGGGTTTACCCGCGAATCAGCCAACGCGGTGAATGGCACGGGCTGCGCCCGTGTTCGCGGGTGAACCCGCTCCCACAGGGGTGGCTGCGTGGCACCCCCAGGTACGCATAACGCGTTTTTGTGGGAGCGGGTTTACCCGCGAATCAGCCAACGCGGTGTGTGGCACGGGCTACGCCCGTGTTCGCGGGTGAACCCGCTCCCACAGGGGGGCTGCGTGGCACACCCGGATACGCATAACGCGTTTTTTGTGGGAGCGGGTTTACCCGCGAATCAGCCAACGCGGTGTGTGGCACGGGCTTCGCCCGTGTTCGCGGGTGAACCCGCACACAGGGGGCTGCGTGGCACACCCAGGTACGCATAACGCGTTTTTGTGGGAGCGGGTTTACCCGCGAATCAGCCAACGCGGTGTATGGCACGGGCTTCGCCCGTGTTCGCGGGTGAACCCGCTCCCACAGGGGGGCTGCGTGGCACACTCGGGTACGCATAACGCGTTTTTGTGGGAGCGGGTTTACCCGCGAATCAAGCAACGCGGTGTGTGGCACGGGCTGCGCCCGTGTTCGCGGGTTCGGTGCTTCGGTTTATCCGCGAGAGGCCCCGTCAGGGGTCGACGCTGCAACAGGCCTTGAGCGTCTGGCGCAACCAGCGATGCGCCGGGTCGTTCTGAAAGCGCGGGTGCCAAGCCTGCATGACGGTCACCTGCTCCAGCGGCAATGGGATCCGGAACGAGAGCAGCGGCAAGCCTAGCTTGTTCACGCTGTTGAGGATGTTGGCCGGCATCGGCAGGATCAGGTCGGAATCGGGCAGCGAGAACATCGCCGAGTGAAAGCTCGGAGTAATCAGTGCCACACGCCGCTGAGCTTTGAAGTTGGCGAGTTCCACATCGATCGGCCCGTTGGCCCGGCCGCGCCGCGAGACACTGATCTGCGGGTAGGCCGCAAAGCGCTCCGGGGTGATCTCGGTGTCGAAGATCGGGTGGTCGCGGCGCGCCAGGCCGATGTACTCGGTGTGAAACAGGCTCTGGACCTTGATCTCCGGCCCGAACTCCACGGTCGAGCTGATGATCAAGTCGGTGCGCCCGTCACGCAGCACGCTGTCGTCGTCGCCGCCCGGGCTCTCCGGCACGAACCTGAGCACCGTGCGCGGCGCCTGCTCGTGCATCATGCGCAACAGCTGGGCGCCGTACAGGGCGATGAACAGGTCGTTGGTGCGGATGTTGAAGGCCCGCTCCAGGCTCGGCAGGTCCACATTGTCGCCACTGCGAAACACCTGCCCGGCCTGCTCCACCAGGGCCGACACCTGCTCGCGCAGGGCCAATGCCCGGGGTGTGGGTACCAAGCCCCGGCCTGCGCGCACCAGGATCGGGTCGCCCAACGCATCGCGGATCCGCCCCAGGGTGCGGCTCATGGCGGCCGGGCTCAGGTTCATGCGCTGCGCCGCGCCGACCACACTGCCCTCATCGAGCAGGGCATCGAGGGCGACGAGCAGGTTCATATCGGGCAATTGCATGGGCCGTTTTCCGTGACAGCTGTGAGAAAAGACATCTTATCAGGCTGGATGATTGCGTCTGGCGCAATGTCCCCGTGCGTGGTGGGCCATTTATCCAGGTCGGCGGAACGATCGAGAATGGTGCGAACAGCTATCCGCGAAAAGCCGCCACCGAACCCAAGGAACCTCCATGCCCCGCCCGGTCCTGATCGCCATCGACGCCTCCCCCGCCGCCAGCGCCCTGCTCGACCTCGCCCTCCGCTATTGCCAGCCCGGCGAGCACGAGCTGCACGTGCTGCTGGCCATCGACTCGACCTTCGCCGTGCACGATCACCCGATGGCCTACACCGAACAGGAGCAGGAGGAGTACCCGGCCGCCTGCGAAGAACAGCACCTGGCCGACCAGGCCGTGGCCACGGCCGTGAGTGCATTGCGCGACGCCGGTTTCAGCAGCCACGGCTGCATGGTCGCCGCCGAACCGGTCGAGGCTATCGTCGGCAAGGCCCAGGCGCTGGACTGCGAGCTGATCATCATGGGCCATCGCCACCTGTCCCGGCTGGGGCGGTTGCTGGATCCGTCGATCAGCGCCAAGGTGATCGACCGGGTGCAGATTCCCGTGTTGGTGGGGGCGGCGGGTTAAGCCCACAGGCTCGGGGCTGCCACAGACGCATTCGCGGGTGAACCCGCTCCCACAGGTTCAGCGGTGTTCTCAACAATACCGCTGTGCCTGTGGGAACTGCGTCAGGGCTGGTATTTGCACGGTTGAAAAGTGTCAAGGAATGCCAATCGAAGGCGATTCGAGCTTGTCCGGCACCATAGAATCTCCCACAGGTACGGCGCAAGCTTGAAGTCTGCGCTGAACCTGTGGGAGCGGGTTCACCCGCGAATGCGTCAGAAGCCTCAATGCCGAATTCGGATCAGCCCTCGCTCGGCTTGACCACCACCGTGCAGGTCGTCCCCGCCGCCAGCAAAAAGCCTTCCGGCACTTCGTCGATGTGAATGCGCACCGGCACCCGCTGGGCCAGACGCACCCAGTTGAATGTCGGGTTCACATCGGCAATCAGCTCGCGGCTCTGCGGGTTGTCGCGGTCGTAGATACCGCGGGCGATGCTCTCCACATGCCCCTTGATGCGCTCGCCGCTCATCATCTGCAACTCGGCCTGGTCGCCCACCTTCACGTGGGGCAGCTTGGTCTCCTCGAAGAAGCCATACACCCAGAACGAGTTCTCATCCACCACCGCCATCACCGCCTCGCCGGTGCGGGCATAGTCGCCCTTGTGGATGTTCAGGTTGGTCACATAACCATCGACCGTGGCGATGATCCGCGTGCGCTTGAGGTTGAGCTCGGCGGCCGCCAGTTGGGCCTGGGCCTGCTGGTAGTCGGCCAGCGCGGAACTTGCGATGTTGCTGGCGTCATCGCGGTTTTCCTTAGAGATCACCAGGTTGTCCAGGTCGGCGCGGCGCTTGGCGTTGACCTTGCGCATCTCCCACGTGGCCTTGCGCGAGGCGACCAAGGCCTTGGCCTGGTCCACCGCCAGTTGGTAATGCTCGGGGTCGATCTGGATCAGCAGGTCGCCCTTCTTCACCCGCTGGTTGTCCTTGACCGGCACATCCACCACATAGCCCGGCACATCGGCTGCGACGTTGATGATGTCGGCGCGCACTCGGCCGTCGCGGGTCCAGGGGGTGGTCATGTAGTGCAGCCACAACTGGCGGCCGATCACCACGGCGCCCGCCAGCACCAGCAGGGTGGCGATCAGGCTGAAGAACTTTTTCATCGAAGGATTCTCACCAGTAGACAGACAGCGCCATGGCGCCGAAGAGGCAGATGAACAGGCACAGGCGCAGCAACGCCGGATGCCAGAAGAAGCGGTAGCCGTCATGGCTTGCGATGAAGCGGTCCAGGCCCCAGGCCAGGCCGGCGGCGAACAGGAACATCAAGGTCATGGTGGGCATGTACACGCCATGGAAGGCGATTTCACGAGGCATGGTGCAATCCTTTGGCCGGAGCCAGGGGCGACTTGGGGTCGAGCAGGGAGGTGCGGATGAAATGCAGGTAGCTCTGCACCCGGCGCAGCACTGAGGTGTCGAAGTGCCGGGCGAAGGGTTCGTCAGTGGCCTGCACGCGGCTGATGGCATGGTCCACCGCCACCAGCGCGCGTTCGTGGTTGCTGGCGTTGGGCTGCAGGAACAACCGCGCCAAGGCCCGGCCCATTACCCGGATCGCCTGGCGCCAGGGCTGGCTTTCGGCATAGGCCGGGTGGATCGGCGCGCGCACCTGTTCTTTGCGCAGCTCGATGATCGCGTGGCCGATTTCCAGCACCGTGAACATCCAACGCATCAGCTCGCTCTGCACCTGCGGCCTGCCGGCAGCCAGGCCGTAGGCTTGGTGCAGCAGGTCGCGGGTGCGGCTCTCAAAGGCCGAACCCAGCCCCCGTAGCCGACCGGTGATGGCGAACAGCACTTGCTCGCGCAGGTCCTGCTCCAGACGGCTCCACAGCCAGCGGCTGTTGGGCGGCAGGATGATGGCCCCGGCGGCGGCGCAGACCAGCATGCCGATGACCATGCCGATGTAATCGTTGATGAACACGTAGGGGTCGTACACGGTCAGGTTGTTTGGCACCGAACCGATGGCGAAGAACACCAGCAGGCCGATGCCGTAGCCGGCATAGGCCGGGCGCGAAGAAAGAAACGCCCCCAGCACGAACACCGGCGCCAGCACCATGCACAGCAGCGCGAAGCCGTCGATCCAGGGGAAGACGAAGAAGGTTTCGAAGAAGCCGACGAAGGCCCCGATCATCGTGCCGCATGCCATCTGGAAGGACATGCGCTTGGGGTTCGGCGAGGCCGCCGACAGGCCCACGGTGACCGTGGCGATCAGGGTCATCATGGCGCCGCTGGGCCAGTCGCTCAGCAGCCAGTAGCTGCCCAGCAGCAACAGCACCGCCGAGGCACGCACGCCGGCGGCCAGCGACACCAGCCAGCTGGTCTGGGCTACGTAGGGCTCGTCCCACTGTTCGCGCTCGTGCTTGTGGGCAGCGAGCGAGGCGTGGGTCTGGGCATAGCTGTACATCTCGTCGACGAAGCGGTACAGCAGCTCGAAGGCCGTGTGGAAATCGAGCAGGTCCGATTCGCTGGGGTCGGTTTCGAGGTAGTCGGCGCGCAGGCCGCGTACCTGGGCTTGCAGGCCTTCCTTGTAGGCCGCCAGCTCCAGGGTCAGGCGCAGCGCATCGGCGTCGGTCAGCGCGCGGCCCACATAGGGATCGAGCAGTTCGGCAAGGGTCGCCAGGCCCGGTTCGATGGCCCCGACGATCTGTAGCGGCCCGCGGGCGCGCAGGCGCTCCAGCAGGCTGTGCAGGGCATTGAAGCGGGTGGTGATGGCCATGAATTCGCTGTTCATGCGCACCAGCCGGCCTGAGCGCCTGCGCATGTGCGGGTCTTCGAAGGCCGTGACGTTGCGCAGGCTCTCAAGGCCCACAGCCTCGGCGATGAAACGCACGTTGCTGCTTTCATAGCGGTCCGGCTGGCTGTCGCCACGCAGGGCCTCGACCACCACCCCGGCGAATACCCCAAAGCGCTGGTACAGGGCATTACGCATGGCAGCGCTGGCCGACTGGGGCAGGATCGCCGCGCTGACCAGGGTCGAGACCAGGATCCCCAGAGAGATCTCCAGCACCCGCCACACCGCCGCCATGAACGCCTGGTCGGGGTGTTGCAGCACCGGCAGACCGATCATCGCCGCGGTGTAGCCAGCCAGCACGAAGCCGTAGGCCTGGAACGTGCGATAGCGCATGGCGCCGGCCGAACACAGGCCGACCCACAGGGCCAGGCTGGGCAGGAACAGCTCGGTGTTCTGCGGAAAAAGGGCGACCAGCGCGACCATCATCGCCGAGCCCGCCAAGGTGCCGAGCACCCGGTAGAAGCTCTTGGCGAACACATGCCCGCTCTGTGGCTGCATGACGATGAACACGGTGATCATCGCCGTACGCGGTTGCGGCAACTCCAGGCGCATGGCCAGCCACAAAGTGATGAACGCCGCGGCCAGGACCTTGAAAATGTAGACCCAGGTCACCCCGTCGGTCCGCGCCCAGGCAAAGAAGCCCCGTCGCCATTCCAGGCTTTGCAGCCAACGCAGGGGCAGGCTCGATGTGCTCATTCGGCGTGGCTCGGGGTGTCGAAGATGGCCAGGGTCGCTGGCGTTTTCGGAGCGGCCTGACGCTGCTCGTCGGGCACGTCCTGACCGGCCTGCAGCCCACCGCCGAGGGCGGTGACCAGCTCGGCATGGGCGCTCAGGCGTGCGGCCTGGACCTGTTGCTGGATCTGCTGCTGACGGAACAACAAGGTCTGGGCGTTGAGCACGTTAAGGTAGTCGGTCAGTCCACGCTGGAAGGCGACCATGGCGATGTCGTAGGTCTTCTGGGCAGCGGCCACGCTCTGGGCAGCGAAATGCGCCTGCTCGTTCATCGATTCGCGGCGGATCAACTGGTCGGAGATGTTCTTCAGCGCGCCCACCACCGTCTGGTTGTAGCGCGCCACGGCCATGTCGTAGCCGGCGGAGGCCACGCCCAACTGCGAGCGCAGGCGCCCACCGTCGAAGATCGGCAGGCTGATGGCCGGGCCTACGTTGTAATTGAACTTGCGCCCGGTCAGAAACTCCAGCGGGCCACCACCGGTGGCCATGAAGCCCAGGCTGCCGACCAGGTCGACGTTGGGGAAGAATCCAGCATGGGCCACATCGATGCCCCGGGCCTGGGCCGCCACCTGCCAGCGGCTGGCGACCACATCGGGACGCTGGCCGACCAGTTCGGCCGGCAGGTTCGACGGCAGCTTGAGCGGCGCGCCGAGGGTCAGGGTGGGACGCTGGATCTGCGCACCCTCCCCCGGCCCCTTGCCGGCCAAGGCCGCCAACTGGTTGCGGGTCAGGGCGATTTCTTCGTTGAGGCTGTCTAGCTGACGATGGGTCTCCGGGAGCGGGGCCTCGGCCTGGCTGACTTCGAAGTGCGTGCCAAGGCCGCTGTCGAGGCGGCGCTTGGCCAGGGCGAGGATCTGCTCTTGCTGCTCCAGCTCGGCCTTGACGATATCGCGCTGGGCAAAGTGCAGACTCAGTTGGATGTAGGTGCGCACCACGTTGTTCTGCAGCTCCAGCTGGGCCTGGCGGGCTTCGGCGACGCTCATGTGCGCCTGGTCCACGGCCTGCTCGCTGGCATTGCGCTCGCGGCCCCAGAGGTCCAGGGCGTAGCTGAAGCCGATGGCGGCGTTGTTGTCCCAGGTGTTGGCACCGGACAGCGCGCCAGGGCCGTAGAACTGATCCTCCGGCCAGTTATGGCGCTTGAGGGTGGCCTGGCCGTTGACCTGGAGCTTTTCCGCCGACTCGATCACACCGGCCATGGACTTGGCCTGGCGCACCCGCGCCGCAGCCATGGCCAGGGTCGGGCTGCCGCTCTGGGCCAGCTCGACCCAGCGATCGAGCTGCGGGTCACCATAGGCGCGCCACCACTGTTGCGCCGGCCAATGGGCGTCGGTGGCAGCTTCGCGGATCGCGTCGTCGGTGGTCAGGGTATTGGCTTGCAGCGTCTTGCTTTGCGGGGCGATGCCCCAGGTTCCGATACAGCCGCTCAAGGTGAGGCTAAGGGCACAGGCACTGAGCGCATTCAGCGCTCTGATGATGCGACGCGGCACAGCTGCGATTTCCCGAGGATGAGGTGAAGAGGCCGGGCAATTCTAGGGGGCGGTCGCACTGGCGATAAGCGTATATTCCTGCGAATCTTTGTTACCAAAACAGCGATAATCCGGCTTTAGTCTGAAGACCGTTTCGGTTACTTCATGTCACAATTTTGTCCTCTACCTTGAGAGTGACCCATGGACACCCTGCAAAACATGCGTGCTTTCAGTTGCGTAGCCCAGCTCGGCAGCTTCACCGCCGCCGCGGCGCAACTGGATACGACCACCGCGAACGTCTCGCGGGCGGTCTCCAACCTGGAAGCCCATCTGCAAACCCGCCTGCTCAACCGCACCACCCGGCGTATCGCGCTGACCGAGGCTGGCAAGCGTTACCTGATGCGCTGCGAGCAGATCCTGACCTTCGTCGAAGAAGCCGAGGCCGAGGCCAGCGATGCCCACGCCCGCCCGGCCGGGCAGTTGAAGGTGCATTCGATGACCGGTGTCGGCCAGCATTTCGTGGTCGATGCCATCAGCCGCTACCGCGAATCGCACCCGGACGTGACCTTCGACCTGACCATGGCCAACCGTGTGCCGGACCTGCTCGAAGAGGGTTATGACGTCTCCATCGTGCTGGCCAGCGAACTGCCGGACTCCGGCTTCGTCTCCCAGCGCCTGGGCATCACCTACAGCATCGTCTGCGCCTCGCCCGAGTACGTGGCCAAGCACGGCACCGCGCACAAGCCGGCCGACCTGCTCAAGCATTCGTGCCTGCGCATGGTCAGCCCGGTGATCCCGCTGGAGAAGTGGCTGTTCGACGGCCCGGAAGGCCAGGAGATGGTCAACATCACCACCTCGCCGTTCCAGGTGAACTCGGCCGACGCCATGAAGACCGCGATCCGCAGCGGCATGGGCGTGGGCGTGCTGCCGATCTACTCGGCCATCGACGGCCTGCGCGACGGCAGCATCGTGCGGATCATGCCCGACTACCGGCTGCAGGAGCTGAACCTCTACGCGATCTACCCCTCGCGTCAGTACCTGGATGCGAAGATCAAGACCTGGGTCGAATACCTGCGCAACTCGCTGCCGGAGATCCTCGCGGCGCACGAGGCGGACCTCAAGACCCACGAGTTACTGATCGCCAACTGAAAAAGCTGCTGCACCGAGGCAGGGGACAATGGTAGGTTGCTATCCATTGGTTCTGTGATCCACAGCGTTCACCACAGTCCTTGTGGGAGCGGGTTTACCCGCGAATACGTCGGCCAATTCACTGCCGCATTCGCGGGTAAACCCGCTCCCACAGGACCTCACTAAATCCTGCCTTGCAGAGAAGCCCGATGAAAAAGACCGTCCTGGCCTTCAGCCGTATCACCCCGGCCATGGCCGAACGCCTGCAGCAAGACTTCAACGTGATCGTGCCCAACCCCAAGCACGGTGACATCGCCGCCCAGTTCAACGAAGCCCTGCCCCAGGCCCATGGCCTGATCGGCGTCGGCCGCAAGCTCGGCCGGGCGCAGCTCGAAGGCGCGGGCAAGCTGGAGGTGGTGTCCAGCGTCTCGGTCGGCTACGACAACTACGACCTGGACTACTTCAACGAGCGCGGCATCGCCCTGACCAACACCCCCGACGTGCTCACCGAAAGCACCGCCGACCTGGCCTTCGCCTTGGTCATGGGCTGTGCCCGCCGGGTCGCTGAACTCGATGCCTGGACCAAGGCCGGCCAATGGCAGGCCACCGTCGGCCCGGCCCATTTCGGCAGTGACGTGCATGGCAAGACACTGGGCATCGTCGGCCTGGGCAACATCGGCGCCGCCATCGCCCGGCGTGGCCGCTTTGGCTTCAACATGCAGGTGCTGTACAGCGGCAACAACCGCAAGCCGGCGCTGGAACAGGAGCTCGGCGCCCAATACCGCAGCCTGGAACAACTGCTGGCCGAGGCCGATTTCGTGTGTTTGGTGGTGCCGTTGTCGGACGCCACGCGCAAGCTGATTGGTGCCTCCGAGCTCAAACTGATGAAGCCCAGCGCCTTTTTGGTCAACGTTTCCCGTGGGCCGGTGGTGGACGAGGCGGCACTGGTCGAGGCGCTGCAAAACGGCACCCTTCGCGGCGCCGGGCTGGACGTGTACGAGAAAGAGCCGCTGGCCGATTCGCCGCTGTTCGCGCTGCCTAATGCCCTGACCCTGCCACACGTGGGCTCGGCCACCGCTGAAACCCGCGAGGCCATGGCCAACCGGGCGATCGACAACCTGCGCGCGGCGCTGCTGGGCGAGCGGCCTCGGGATCTGGTCAACCCGCAGGTCTGGAAGGGCTGAGTCGTCTATCAGGACGCCTTCGCGGGTGAACCCGCTCCCACAGGTTCGCCGTTGTTCTTGAAGCCGGCGGAGCACCTGTGCGGGTTACCCGCGAAAGGGCCGCCTACCTCACGCCGACCGCACTTCCCATCACCTTGGCCTTGGGCTTGCGAAACACCAGCACGTTACCTGCCATCACCGCCACCAGCCCGAGCAGCGCGGGCGCCGTCCACTGATAGCCCTCAGCGACCGCGGAGACATTCAGCGCCACCAGCGGGAACAGCACCGTGCAGTACGCCGCCCGTTCCGGCCCCATGCGTCCGACGAGAGTCAGGTAGGCAGTGAAGCCGATGACCGAGCCTGGGATCACCAAGTACAGCAGCGAACCGATGTAGCGGGTGTTCCATTCCATGTCGAAGGGAATGCCGCTGAACAGGCAGTACAGCGCCAGCATCGTCGCGCCATACATCATGCCCCAGGCGTTGGTGGTCATGGGCTTGAGCCCTGCCTTCTGTTGCACGCTGGACAGCATGTTGCCGGCCGAGAAGCACAACGTGCCGAGCAGTGCCAGGCCCAGGCCATACAAGGTCTCGCGGCTGGCGGTGTGGCTGAACAGCTCTGGCCAGAACAGCAGGCCCAGCCCCACCAGGCCCAAGGCGCCACCGCCCAGCACGTTGGCGGCGATACGCTGGCCGAAGAAGATCCGCGCGTTGAGCGCATTCCACAAGGTGGCGGTGGAGAACACCACGGCGATCAGCCCGCTGGCGATCCACTGGCTGGCAGTGAGGAAACACATGAAGTTGACGCAGAACAGGCAAAAGCCTTGGGCCAGGCACACCATGTGCGCGCGCCGGTTCATCGGTTGCAGGCGGCGGGTGAGCAGGAGGATGGCGAACAGGATCAGCCCCGCCAGGGCGAAGCGATAGACGATCGACACCGGGATGGCGACCACGCCCAGTTGCAGTTTCAGGGCGATCCAGGTGGTGCCCCAGATCAGGACGGTGAGCAGGTAGAGCGACAGGTTCATGGTATGGCTTCCGTGGCGGTCACAAGATCTGGGGCTGCGTTGCAGCCCTCGCCGTGATCTCCAGTCTCCACCTGCCATCGATCCCTGCGCTTGCACAAACTTGCGCATTTGCCATTTCCGCAGCTGTCAGCCCGAACGCCACGCAGTAGGATGTCGACAGAGGAATCGCCCATGACCCCACTGACCCAGCTGCAAGTCTTCAATGCCATGCACGCCTCGCCCAATGCCCGGCTGGAGCTGAGCGCGCACCTGGGCGACGGCCTGGCCGCGGCGCTGTGGAGCAACCGCGACGATGCCCGTGACTACCAGGCGCCGAGCCACCATACCCTGTCGTGCTACATCGCCGACGGCACCGGCACCTTCCGACGCCAGCGCCCGGCGGACAAGGGCGCGCCGGACAAACTGTGCATCATGCCCGCCGGTCACGAGTCCAATTGGGTGGTCAACGGCCAGATCCGCCTGGCCCACCTGTACATCAGCGAAGAACAGTTCTCCCTCGGCTGTATTCGCCTGCTCGACCGTGAACCGCGAGAGATGCAGTTGCAGGAGGCAACCTTTCTCGATGACCCGCAACAGGCCCGACGCTTCCGCCAACTGGTGACCTTGGACTGGGACGAGCCCGGCGAACGCCTGCTGGCCAGCAGCCTGGCCCATGAGATCATCGACCACGCCGTGCTCAGCCAGGCAGGTTTACGCCAGGGCCTGCGCCTCAAAGGCGGCCTGGCACCGCACCAGCGTCGACAGTTGATGGACTACATCGAAGCGCACCTGGACCAACCCATCACCCTGGGTGAGCTGGCCGTACGCTGCAACCTGTCCGAATACCACTTCGCCCGCATGTTCCGCACAAGCTTCGGGCTGCCGCCCCACCAGTACTTGCTGGCGCGCCGCCTCAACCGGGCCTGCCAGCTGCTGCGCCAGGGCCAGTTGCCGTTGGGCCAGGTGGCCCTGTTGTGCGGGTTCGCCAGCGCCAGCCACTTCAGCAATCGCTTCCGCCAGGCCCTGGGCGCGACGCCCGGAGATTACCGGGCAGCCTTTCGCGGCTGATCGGTACACGCACTTCACCCATGAAAACCGGGTGGCGACAATTTTCCAGGACCGATTTGCAACAGAAAATTTATTTTCAAAAGGGGCTTGATTTCGTTTCGCCGTTGGCTGACTTTAGGGTCAAGAGGCGAAGAAATTCCAAGGGCCTCAAAGGCCTAGGCACGTCTCTTGCGAGCAAGCTGAATAAGGATTGAATCATGCAAATCCAGGTCAACAGCAGCAATCACATCGAAGGCAACATCCGGCTCAACGAGTGGGTTCGCAGCACGCTTGAAAGCACGCTCGAACGCTACGAGGACGACCTCACCCGCATCGAGGTCCACCTGCGTGACGAGAATGGCACCAAGCCCGGCCCGCATGACAAACGCTGCCAGATGGAGGCTCGCCCGAAAGGCCATCAACCGATTTCCGTGACCCACACCGCCACGTCCCTGGACCAGGCTGTGGATGGCGCCGCCAGCAAGCTGAACAACGCGCTGGACCACTTCTACGGCAAGTTGCGCAGCAAACGCGGGGTCCTTCAGATGAGCGACCCTGAAGCCTGAACCCTGCGATCGATCCAAAACGCCCGGCATTGCCGGGCGTTTTCATGTCCACCGATCAATGGCCCTGAACCAACCCTGCGATCCTCCGGTCAACTTCTGCAGTCATTCATTGCAGACCGACCGATCATGAACAATCCCTTCGACCAGATCAGCGACGCCTTCGCCCCCGAATACCGGGTCAACCTGAGCATCGAACGCCTGGACGGCAGCATCATGCTCACCCTTTCCGATGACAGCGGCGTGGTCGCCAAACGCCTGATCAGCGCCGCCCAGCGCAACGATCCGCAGCGCTTGCAGCGCGTGATCGACAGCATTCGCCTGGGCCTGGCCATCGAGCTGGGCCAAAACCCGCTGGAGGTCCTGGCAGCCCTCACCCACGCCCACGCCAGGACTTGCGCCGCATCCCCGTCGCTGGCATAGCCAACTGAGCGCTACTTGCCGTCCTCGACTTCCTTGCCGTTGGCATCCAGTACCTTGGTGGACGGATAGCGGTACGAGGCGTAGCGCACCACGAGGATCGAAAACGCCAGCAACAGGATGCCGCCACACAGGTACAGCATGCTGCGCCCGAGTAATGCACCTAATCGGTCTCACAGAGCATCACTACAGTTGCACCGCCAATTGCCGACAGAGCCAAAATAGTAATACCACGTAAAGCTTGAAAAACTCCTACAGCACGATTTAAACGCTTGCAATAAAGTACTCGAGCGGTGAGCAGAAAGCTTCGCCTAGATAATCATGGTTACATGGCCATAGCCGTAGAGGCTCAAGGATCTATTTCAGCGGACTGCTCAACCCAGAACTCAATCGATCAAGCGCACGCAAGCAAAGAATGAAATCGACAAGCAAAAGTTGCACACCTGACAACTGTGACTATTGGATGATCAGTGACGCGGCAAGAAAGCTTCGAAGGCAAGCCAGCATACTAGGTGCCAAGTACATCAACGACAGCACGCTGCGCTTGCAATTCAACCACGAAATTTCCTATTACTCGAGGCAAATAGTAAATAATGTCGCGAAGGGTAAAAAAAGCCCTGAACAAGGCCTAAACGAACTTAAATGCGAGCAGGATAGCCTGCTCAGTCAGGCACTAGAAATGACTCAAAAAGGCGTGGGGGTAATTGCCGGAGCACTTCAGTTCGCAGCAGGCGCAGGGATATGCTATGGATCAGCGGGCACGTTGTGCTTTTTTGCTGGGGCTCCTCTGATGGCGCATGGTGCCAATAATACGTATGAAAATGGGCGAAACTTATGGGCGGGCCGCTCAAATGTACAGGGACCTGTGAGGAAGGCTTATCAAAAGGCTGCAGAAGTGATGGGCGGTGGCGCCTTTGAAGGAAATGTGGCTTATGCCTCCGTTGACTTGGCCCTCTCGGCATACAGCCTTAGCAAACTGATATTGAAACCAGATGCATGGCGCTTATTTAGGTATGTGCGCAGTGATTATGTTCGCGGATATGAGAATTCAAGCAAGGCGGCATTAGCACTTGAAGTCATTTCCGACACTACCACAATCAATTCCCTGTATCTGGAGACCCAAAGCGTTGACAAATAACCCGCCACTAACAGAATCCTTATATATACTGATATCCTTGGCGGTCTTCCTGGCTTTTTACTCGATATCAAAAAGAATTTCGGGACCCCGTCTTACACCTGGAATATTTTGGATTTTTTTTGCACTGCTCATACTCTGGGGAGCGAACCAACTCAGTGTTGCTCGCCACGGCTATATTCTCTTCTATCCTTCCCGGGATTTTTTGGGAGGTGATTACATCATCCGCTGGATTGCTTTTATAAGCGCTCTGCTTCAAATTTTTTGCCTGCCCCGCAAAGACATCTAAACATCCTGAAACTTAGAGCCACGACAGCCATTCGACCCCACTCAGCGATACCTTCGCCACCGAGTACAGTGTCAGCCTGAGCATAATGCGGGGGACGCCAGCATTATGCTCACCCTCTTAGCGCAACGCCCCGTAACGCTGGTAGCACGTTATCGACAGCATTCACCTGAGTCTGGCCAACTGAGCGCTACTTGCCGTCCTCGACTTCCTTGCCGTTGGCATCCAGTACCTTGGTGGACGGATAGCGGTACGAGGCGTAGCGCACCACGAGAATCGAAAACGCCAGCAACAGGATGCCGCCACACAGGTACAGCAGCCCGACGTCGGGCGCCTTGTGGTGCGATACATCGCCTATCAGCAGGCGGGTCAGCGCGGTGATTGCCACGTACAGCAGGAAGCGGATCGGCATGTGGTTGGTCTTGAAGTAGATCCCGACCATCGCCCCCAGCTCCAGGTAGATGAACAGCAGCAGGATGTCATCGACGCTGACCCCGCCTTTGCCCAGCATGTCCAGGAAGGTCACCACCGCCGCATAGGCGGTGATGGCACCAATGCCGAACAACGCCAGGTAGTGAAACGCCTCGACGCACAAATTGCCCAGCGAGTCGGCCGAGCCATGCAGGCCCTTGCGCAGTTTTTCTGCCCATTTGATGTTCACGATGTTCGATTCCCCGATACGCGCTGAAGGATGATGCGTCACCTCTGTGACGCTTGTGCCATGCAGTAAAAAGGCCAGGCCCCTGCCTTGGAAGGCGACCGATTGCCGCAAGACACCTCTGGGCTAGGCTCTGAAGGGAAAAGGCCATCCTGTGAGTTGCATCCCGGTGGCCTAAACAAGTACTGTATATAAATACAGCAAACCCCTAACCCCAACAGCAAAAGGCACAGAGGTGATGAATGGCCGTCGAAGTGGTGTATCGCAGCAGCCGCGATCCGGAGCGCTTGTTCATGGATAAGGCCGAAGCAGACCGTCACGACAAGATGCTCGAGCTGGCCGAGCGCCTGGCCGAGGTGCTGCAAAAGGCGGTGCCATCATTGAGTGAACAGCAGGTCGAGGAAGCCGGCATCTACATGGCCAAGAACCGCGACGTGTTCGCCCGGGCGTTCAAGAACCAGCCAGATGCCTTGGCCGAGCTGCTCGAGGGCGGCGCTGCCGAGTGATAGGGTTTGGTAGCGCCGTGCCCCCTTGTAGGAGCGGGTTTACCCGCGAACACCGGCGCCGCCGATGACATGAATTGTCTGCATCAATCAGCAGCTTCAGCGCTCATCCGTAGAGCAACCGCTCCGCCAGCATCTGCGCCACCCGCGCTGGCGAACGCTTCTCCGCCTGGGCATGGGCAAACACTTCGGTCAGCCGCGTCGGAATACGCGCCAGGTGCGCGGTGATAGTGCCCAAGTCCTCGCCACGGTGGGTCAGTGCCACGTAGATGAGGCCACCGGCATTGATCACGTAGTCCGGTGCATAGAGGATGCCGCGCTTTTCCAGCTGGTCCGCCACCTGCAGCGTGGTGAGCTGGTTGTTCGCGGCTCCCGCCACCGCTGCGCAGCGCAGTTGCATCACGCTCTGGCCGTTGAGCACCGGCCCGATGCCACAGGGCGCAAAGATGTCGCAGGGCGTGCTGATCAGCGCATCGTTGGTCACAGGATGCGCCCCTAGCTGCTCCACGGCCAGGCGCACTCGCCCGGGGTCCAGATCGCTGACCAACAGCTCCGCGCCCGCGGCGTGCAACTGCTCGGCCAAGGCATAGCCGACATTGCCCAGCCCTTGCACGGCGATGCGCAGCCCTTCCAGGTTATCGCTGCCCAGGCGTGCCATGGACGTAGCGCGAATGCCCGCGAACACCCCCATGGCCGCGTGGGGTGATGGATCACCCGAAGCGGTTGTGCTGGTGACATGAGGCGTAGTCTGGGCGATGCAGTCCATGTCCAGGGTGGAGGTGCCGCTGTCCACGGCGGTGATGAAACGCCCCTGCAGAGAGTCGACGAAGCGACCGAACGCTTCGAACAATGCGGCGCGGTTTTCCACGTGAGGGTTGCGCACGATCACGGCCTTGCCGCCGCCCAGCGGCAAGCCCGCCAGTGCCGCTTTGTAGCTCATGCCCTGGGCCAGACGGATGGCGTCGGTCATGGCGCTTTCGTCATCGGCGTAGGGTAGATACCGACAGCCGCCCATGGCCGGGCCCAACTGCTCGCTGTGAATGACCACGACGGCCTTGAGGCCTGTGGGCGGATCGATGCACAGGTGCAGGGACTGGGTGCGAGTGCTTTGCATGAGCGCGAACATCGACGGGCTCCCCCGAGAGGTGCTCCTACCAGTATAGGCAGGCCACCACGCTGCGATCCCCTGGCGGACCACTGGACGAAAGCACGCGCCAAGGCTAAAAGATAAGCGTATGCGGAGAGTGCCCATGAACCCACGCCAAGCCTGCCTGGCCTGCCTGGATCGCGAGCCTGTCGCCCTGCTGGAAGCAACGCTGTGGATAGCGGCCGAGCACGACCGGACCGTAGAGCCGGCGGCGAGCCTCGCCCAGTTGCACGACTTGCAGCGAGAAATCAGCGCCAACCTGCCAATGCTGCCGCTCCACGAGCTGGCCCAACCGCTGCTGCGCCAACTCAGTGCCCTGGGCTTCGCGCAGGATGAATACCACCCCTTGCGACCCCAAGTGGCCTTGATGGACAAAGTCCTGCAGCGCCGTCGCGGCCAGCCGTTGACCCTGGCCATCCTCGCCCTGGAACTGGCGCGGCGCTTGTCGATCCCTCTGGAGGGCGTGAATTTCCCCGGCCACTTCCTGCTACGCGTGCCCGGAGCCGACCACCTGCTCGATCCCTGCGGTGGTCGACGGTTGTACCCCACCGACTGCCGCGAACTGCTGGCCCGCCAGTTCGGCCCCCATGTACCGTTGACTGCCGAACACATGCACAGCGCAGCGCCCATGCAGATGCTCCAGCGTCTGTCGCGCAACCTGCGCCACCTGCACAGCAGCAACGAAAACGATCTGGCCGCCCTGATCGACGCCGAACGGGTGATGCAACTGGGCCCGGTGCTGGCCAGCGACTACCTGGCCCGGGCCACGCTCTACCAGCACCTGGATTGCCCCCAGGCCGAGCGCTACGACCTGGAGCATGCCCTGCTCCTGACTGACGACCCCATCCAGCGTTTGAAGTTGAGCGAGCGCCTTGGCCACTTGCCGCCGGCCAAGCGCTCGCTTCACTGACAGGCGCTTCGGCAGTGGTCACCAGCTGATCCTGACCCCTGCGTTGGCACTGACACCTTCCAGGTCATTGGTATCCAGGTTGGTGTTGTAGTCCGCCGCGAGGTATACACCGACTGTCGATGACAAGGTTGCGACGACCCCGACACCAAGATCAGCGGACGTTGACTTGTGATCACTCTTGATCCGGTCGACATCGTCGTAGGTCACTGTGTCGTGACCGCCGAAGGTCCTCCAGGCATTGACGCGAACATAGGGCTCGATCGGCGTGCCCTGCACCACGTAGCGCCCTTTCAGGCGCGTGCCCAAGCGACCGGTCCAATAATCCTGCGCATCGTAGGACACCTTGGAAATGCCATCGTGCTGGCTGTCCATGTCGATCTGCTGATTGATCACCTGCACCTGCGGCTCCACCACCCAATGCTCGGATACGGCGATGGGATAGCCGGCTTCGGCGGACAACGCCAAGGCATGGCCGCGGTTGTCCATTTTCACACCACGGTCGGACTTGTTGTCCCCATCCAGGCGTGTACCCATGGCCACGAGGTCCAGGTACCAGCCGATCTTGGGGTCAGTCAGGGTCCAGTAGGCGCCGTAGTTGTCGCCGTCGAGCTTGACCCGGCCAGAACGATGGTCCTGGAAGCCCTCGGAGAAACCTTTGACATCGCCGTCCAGGCGGCTCTGACCAATGAAGACACCCGCACGCTGGACATATCCCGCGTTGGTTTCAGCGGCAAACAGGTCGTGGCCCACCTGATACCCCTTGATCGAGCCGTCGAAACTCGGCGACACAGTGCCTGACCAGTGCTTGTCGAAGTCACTGCCATAGGCACGACCCCAACCACCCAGACCGTTCTTGCCCAACAGGCTTTGCTCCCCCTGACGGTCATGGAAAGTGCCCAGCGCTTGCAGGGTCATCAATTGGGCGGCGGGCACCACCACCGAGTACACCGGTACTTCCTGGCGGTACAGGGGAATCGGCTCGGCGCCGGGGGCCGGAGTGGGCAGCGGCGGCGTGGTGTCCGAAGGCTGTGGCGAGACTTCAGCCGGGTCCGGCGCGGGCGACGATGGATCGGAAGGCTCCGTAGGCGGCGGCACGGCGACCACCGAGGAGCGTAGGTACCAGTTGTTTTCCGAACCGGCTGTCACTCCGCCCTTGAACAAGTAGTACTGGTAAGCACCGCGGAGACTGGCCCTCGAAGGGCAAAGGCATTGGCATTGCTGACCGCCCCATTGAGCGCCTGTACGACTTCGATCCCGCTGTCGCGGGTAAAGCCACCATGTCCACCAAGATTGCTCACCACCAGTTGGGTCCGACCGGTGATCGTTCCGCCGGAAACCGCAAGTTTGTCACTGGCGGAGCTATCGTCACCGAGCTGCGTCTGGAGCCGCAACAGGCCATTGGCGCCGACATAGTTGCCATGCACCGTCAGGACGTCCGTGGCGCTGGCGTTGCCGGTGGTCATATCGACGGTGCCGGCGTTGACCAACGTGGCGTCTCGGCCGGCGGTGAAAGGCCGGATGTCACCCTGGGTCACCGCCAGCACGCTGCTGTCGTCGATAGAGAACGTACCCGTGTTGCTGGCGCTATCGCCAAGCACGAAATGCCCCGCCAGGTCGAACTGCGAGCCATTGTCGAGATTGACGGTTTCCCACCCGCGGTAACGAGCGGGGCTGCCGGAAGCGGTGCTGTCGAAGGTCAATCGGTCGTTGCCAGGCCCCCCATCGACAAGAGGTGTTGAAGCCAGCAGGCTTTCGCTCAAACCGCTGAGCAACGCGGTATCGTTGCCATCCCCCATCAACACGGCCGAGTTGATCTGCCCGCCCTCGCGCCAGGTGAAGGTGTCGTTGCCGACACTGGCGCGGATTTCGCCATCGATGACACCACCACTGACCGTGATGCGATCATCGCCGCCGCTGGTGCTGATGTTGCCGCCGATGGTCCCGCCGGAGACGGTGATCGTGTCGATATCGAAACCGGTGACCAGGTTGCCACGGATCGTGCCGCCGGACATGTCGTAGATGTTCTTGTCCAGCTTCATGTCGACCCGGCCAATGGTGCCGCCGGTCTGCCGCGCCACATCCCCGTCTTCGAACGCACCGACGATGACACCGTCGGTCATCAGGAAGGTGTCGCGCGCATCGCCCTGGGCAAGCGACCCGATCTGTCCACCGGTCATGACAAAATCATCGATGCCATTGCCTTGGGAAACAGCACCGGTCACGGTGCCTGCACTGATACGGAATCGATCCGCCCCATCGCCCTGGATGACTGACCCTACGAGGGTTCCGGAACTCATGTCGACCACATCCGCCCCCGGCCCGGTGACCACGTTGCCGTTGAGGGTGCCGGTACCGCCGGCGGGGAACGTCAGCGTGTTGTTACCTTGCAGGTCCGTGAGCCCGGTCGCGCTAGTGCCGCTGTCGCAGACGAAAGCGTCATCGCCAGGGCCAGGCGTAAAGGCGCACGCCGCGTGCGCTTGTTGCACCGCCACACTGAGAAGAGAGAGAACCCCCACGCCAAACAGCTGGCGTTGTGAGTAAAAGCGTTTCGTACGCATAAGGCTAATCCATGGCTTGCTTTTAATAGCACCACTGGATGTAGCACACACGTTCCACTTGCGCGGATTGTTACGCGGCTTTTGAGAACTTGTCGCCATTTATCAGGCAAATTCAATACAGATTCTGCCTAAGCCTGAGCCAAATCCCATGCAGATTCACGCGGGCGCCGCTGGGCAGCCCCGCGTGATGACCCGTGTAATCGAGCCGCGCCCTGTCGGAGCGGGGCTCAGGCCGGTGTATCCGGCTGGCAGGAGGGATGGGCCTCGGCGAAGGCCGGGTGGGCCTGCGCCAGAGCGGCCACGCGGGCAATTCGCGGATAGCCACTGAGGTCGACATTGAAGCGCTCGGCGGCGTAGAGCTGCGGGATCAGGTAGACATCCGCCAGCCCTGGCTCATCACCGAAGCAGAAGCCTCGATCGCCGATCAACTGCTCTACCGCCGCCAGACCCTGGCCGATCCAATGGGCGATCCACGGGTTGACCTGTGCATCGTCATGGCCCAACTGACGCAGTTGGTTGAGCACGCTGACGTTGTGCAGCGGGTGAATGTCGCAGCCGATGATCGCCGCCACGCCCCGCACCTTGGCCCGTGCCTCGGCACTGGCCGGCAGCAGCGCGGGCTGTGGATAAACCTCTTCGAGGTACTCGATGATTGCCGGGGACTGCACCAACAGCTCGCCGCCATCGGTGCGCAGAGCCGGCACCCGGCCCTGAGGGTTGAGCGCCAGGTATTGCGCTCCACGTTGCTCACCCTTGAGCAGGTTGACCGGCAGGGCCTGGTAATCCAGGCCCTTGAGCGCCAGGGCGATGCGCACCCGATACGAGGAAGTGGAACGGTAATAGGTGAACAGCTCCATCGCCCTGCCCTCTCAGTTGGCCGAGATGATCTTGCCGCGGCATTCGCCGAAGCCGATGCTCGCCACGCCGTCGCGGGTGCAGCGGGCGCGCAGGATGATCTCGTCGCCGTCCTCGAGGAACTTGCGGACCTCGCCACTGGCCAGTTCCACCGGGTGCTTGCCGCCTTCGGTGATCTCCAGGAGGCTGCCGAAGGAGCCGGGCGCGGCACCCGACAGCGTGCCCGAACCGAACAGGTCGCCCGGCTGCAGCTGGCAGCCGTTGACGCTGTGGTGAGCCACCATCTGCGCCACGGTCCAGTACATGCTGCGGGTATTGCTCAAGGTCAGGCGGTGGGCCGGCAGGCCCTGTTCGCGCATGCGTTCGGTGAGTAGCAGCACTTCCAGCTCGATATCGAAGGCGCCAGCGGCCTGGTCGCGTTTATCCATCAGGTACGGCAGCGGCTGCGGATCGCCTTCCGGACGCGGCGCCTGGGCGCAGCGGAACGGCTCCAGGGCTTCGGCGGTGACCACCCAGGGCGAGATGCTGGTGATGAAGCTCTTGGACAGGAACGGGCCCAGCGGCTGGTACTCCCAGGCCTGGATATCGCGCGCCGACCAATCGTTGAGCAGGCAGTAGCCGGCCACGTGCTCGGCGGCGTCGCTCACCGGGATGGACTGGCCCATGTCGTTGCCCTGGCCGATCCAGATGCCCAGCTCCAGTTCGTAGTCCAGGCGCGCGCAGGGGCCGAAGTTCGGCTCGGTCTGCCCGGCCGGAAGGGTCTGGCCCTTGGGACGGCGTACGTCGGTGCCGGAGGGACGGATGGTCGAAGCGCGGCCGTGGTAGCCGATAGGCACGTACTTATAGTTGGGCAGCAACGGGTTGTCCGGACGGAACAGCTTGCCGACGTTCTTGGCGTGCTCGATACCCACGTAGAAGTCGGTGTAGTCGCCGATCTTTGCCGGCAGGTGCAGTTGGCACTCGCTGGTGGGGTAAAGGGCAGCTTTCAAGGCCGCTTGATGCTCGCTGTGCTCGCCCAGCAGCGCCAGCAGGCGCTCACGCAGGGCCACGCGGGCTTCACGGCCCAAGGCGAAGAAGGCGTTCAGCGCGCCGCCACAGGTGGCTTGGGCCGCGATTTTGGCCTGGCCGTCGAACAGGCCAGCGGCGAGCACCGCTTCCAGATCGAGGATCGCGTCGCCGATGGCTACGCCGCAACGCGGTGCCTGGCCTGGACGGCTGAAGATGCCCAGGGGCAGGTTCTGCAACGGGAAGTCGCTGTGCCCGTTGGCGTGCTCGACCCAGCTACGGGCGATGGCGGTCTGGTTCATGGGTTATCTCCGATTCGGGTTGAAGGTGCTCGGCAAGGTGGCCCAGCAACTATCGTAGTCGGCCTGCAACTGCGGGCACTCGAGGGCATGACGGCTCGGACGCAGCACCTGGCTGGTCTCGAACATGAATGCCATGGTGTTGTCGATCTTGTGCGGCGCCAGATCCGCGGCGATGGCCTTGTCGCAGGTCTCGGCGTCCGGCCCGTGGGCGCTCATCACACCGTGCAGCGAAGCACCGCCGGGCAGGAAGCCCTCGGCCTTGGCGTCATAGGCGCCCTGGATCAGGCCCATGAACTCGTTCATCAGGTTGCGGTGGAACCACGGTGGACGGAAGGTGTTCTCGGCCACCATCCAGCGTGGCGGGAAGATCACGAAGTCCATGTTGGCCATGCCGTGGACGCTGGTCGGCGAGGTCAGCACGGTGAAGATGGAAGGATCGGGATGGTCGAAGCTGACCGTGCCGATGGTGTTGAAGCGACGCAGGTCGTACTTGTACGGCACGTTGCTGCCGTGCCAGGCGACCACGTCCAATGGTGAATGCTGCAGCTCGCAGGCCCAGTGCTCGCCGAGGAACTTCTGCACCAGTTGCACGGGCCCGCTGGCTTCTTCGTAGTGGGCCACTGGGGTGAGGAAGTCACGCGGATTGGCCAGGCCATTGCTGCCGATCGGGCCCAGGTCCGGGATGCGCAGTGGCGCGCCATGGTTCTCGGCGATGTAGCCACGGGCCTGGCCATCGAGCAGTTGGACGCGGAACTTCATGCCCCGTGGGATCACGGCGATCTCCAACGGCTCGACCTCCATCACCCCCAATTCGGTGGCAATGCGCAGGCGGCCTTGCTCCGGCACCAGCAGCAGTTCGCCGTCAGCGTTGAAGAACACACGCTCCATGGAGCGGTTGGCGCGATAAATGTAGATGCTCACACCGGCCGGCTTCTCCGACGCCGAGTTGGCCACCATCGGCAGCCAGCCTTCGATGAAATCGGTGGGCTCGGACGGGATCGGCTGCGGGCTCCAGCGCAGGCGATTGGGCGTGATCGCGCCCAGTGGGCCGGTCAGCGGCTGGCGCTCCAGGCGCTCGAAGCGCGGGTGCAGCGCCGAAGGGCGAATGCGGTACAGCCAGGTGCGACGCAGCTCGCTGCGGCTCATGGTGAACGCGGTGCCCGAGAGCAATTCGGCATACAGGCCGTAGGGGGCTTTTTGCGGGGAGTTCTGCCCGACCGGCAGGGCGCCAGGCAGCGCTTCACTGGCGAACTCGTTGCCGAAGCCGCTCAGGTACTGCAGATCAGGGGAAGAATCGAGATTCATCGGTGCCTCCGGGCTCGATGAGAGCCGTTGCTGGCAGCTGGCTGCTGGCCCTGTCCGGCGCGTTCCGGTGAGTACTCCAGGCGTTGCAGCGCGTCTGCATTGTTTTTATCGTAATCAGATTACGAATAACGTAATTTGATTGCCGAAAGGCGTCAAGCTATAAAGACGCCCACCTGTCTCCCCCTGGATGCCCAACCCCATGGCCAAAGCCAGCTCCCCTGCCGACAACGGCAAGCAGAAGGTCCGCTCGGCAGAAGTCGGCACTGACATTCTCAAGGCCCTTGCCGAACTCTCCCCGTCCACTTCGCTGTCGCGACTGGCCGAGCACGTGGACATGCCGGCGAGCAAGGTGCACCGCTACCTGCAGGCCCTGATCGCCAGCGGTTTCGCCGAGCAGGACCCTGCCACCAACCATTATGGGCTGGGGCGTGAGGCACTGCGGGTGGGCATGGCGGCGCTGGGCAGCATCGATGTGCTGAAGGTCGCGGCATTGCCACTGTCGCAACTGCGCGATGAGCTCAACGAGAGCTGCTTCATTGCCGTGTGGGGCAATCAGGGGGCGACGGTGGTGAGCATCGAGCCTGCGGTGCGCGCGGTAACGGTGGTCACGCAGATCGGCTCGGTCCTGCCGCTGCTCAGTTCGTCCACTGGCCTGGTGTTCGCCGCCCACCTGCCCGAACGCGAGACCGTGGAGTTGCGCGAGCACGAGCTGGCCACCATGAACCAGCCGTTCAGCGACTACGCGCCACTGCTGGCACAGATCCGCTCACGCGGGCTGCATCACGTACACGGTTTGCTGATGCCCGGCGTGGATGCGTTGTCGGCGCCGGTGTTCAACGCCATGGGCCAGATCGCTGCTGTGATGACGGTGGTCGGCCCGACATCGATCTTCCATGCCGACGAGCAAGGACCTGCGGCGAAACGCCTGCTGGCGGCGACGGGAGCCGTCAGCAGGCGAATGGGGTATGAACCACAGGCATAGCTCAGCCATTGAGGTGCTGTCTCTAATCCCCGATGTGGCTGCTTCAGGTGAACTGACGAGGGACTGACTTCTCTCGAGAAACGACCAGTTGCGTATACCACGACAACTCTTCCTCGAATCGATTATTCAACGGTTCGATTCCCGCTGAGCCAAGCTCCTTGAACACCTCATGCCGCTCATAGAACGCTTTGAGTACCTCAAATTGCTTCTTCACCCACACACTCAGCGCGGATGACTCACCAGGAAACAACGTCGACCAGAGTTTGCTGCCTCGATCAAACAGCTGAGTACCATAGAGCTTCACCACCTCGGTAAACCCAGGCAAGCTGGCGACGCCCCTGAGCAGGGATAACAGCGCCGCCGTCTTGTCACCATCGCGCAGCGCCACGAGGCTGCGGTAGAACCCTTGACCGGCCTTGATAAAGCCCAGGACGATTCGCGCGGGCGGGAATGCCAGGGCAATGGCATCCGCCACCAGGCCGACCAGCCAGAACACTTCTTGGGTGATGCGCTTCGCCGCACTGTAGGCGTCGCGTTCCGCGTCGGCCAGCAAGCGTTTTATACGCTGACGTAGAGCCACCGACAGGTCACGGATGTTGTACAGCACCTGCAACGACCGGGCGATCCTGTCATTCGCCTTGTCACCTGACGCATTTGAAGAGAGCTTGCGCACGTCCTCATTCAGTTCGCGGATCAACAGTTCATCGTCAACCGAAACATGCTCGAAGATCCAATCTTGCATAGCGTCGCTTTGCCACTGCTCGATGAAGTCCGCGACCGTGAAGAGGTGCCGCCCACCAGGTCCATCGCTGAGATAGACCAATGTGCCCTTCGCCTCACTCGACTGCAACAGGTATCCACCAACTACAGCGGCACCGTTGAGCTTCAGCATTGCCAACTTGCAATCGGTAACGAAACTGTCCCGATGAAACGCCATGCAGACCGGTTTCAGCCAATCGACATGCTCCTCGAGGCGTCCGCTTTGCAGCTCCACCAGACAGTCCCGTTGAATTTTCATGCCCGTGATATGGCGATGCAGTTCCAACGGCCTGGATTGGGCATCCCCCTCCGGATCGAGATAACTCTTGCGGATTTCAGCGCAATATCCCTCACCCAGCCTGGCGGCCCGGATGTAGCCATCGATCGCCCGATTGTCCAAGTGGGAGAGGTTCTGGCCAACGGTTGAAGTCAGCCGGGCGAAGTCCCTGAAGTTGAAGTCGGCGGGGTACCCACTGGCCACTACTTGGGTCAAGGACTGACGGACGCCATCTTCCAGCTCGACCAGAACGGTATCGGCATCGATCCAGCCCCCTTTGTTACCTGGATAACGGTTGATCCGCTCGCTGACGCGTTCACGGGCATAGGCCATGAAAGTCGGTACCTCGGCCGCAGCCTGGTAATCCGTCATGAGCACACGCAGCTCGTGGTCGATGTCATTCACGCGTCGCTGCAGCGTCTCGTCCGGCTTGGCAGGCACCACCGGCCTGACTTCCTCGAGATCGTCGAGCACCTTCATCACCCTCTGCTCGGTCCAGTGCTGGATCACTTGGTACCAGCCATCGACGTCCTGCGGGTGAACATTGATCGTCTCGTGTGACCACTCCTGAGGCAGTCTGGCTACAAGCTTCAAGTACCGAGTCAACGCAGGGCGGTCGGCATGCCGGACATGCTTGACGAGATAGTCGCGCCCCGCAGGCGTGGCACTCAGTGCCCCCAGTGCGAAACTCATATGCCCAGATGAATTGAACGCCTGTAGATCGCCCGATGGCGATCCTGGTGCATAGAGCACGTGGATATCGTCGTTGTAGATGTACAGGTGATCGGTCAGGCACATTTTTCCATTGATGGACAACCTTGCCACATTGATCTTGCGTTTATCGGAAGATTGCGCCCATGTGTTCTGTGCGGCCTGCTCAAGCAGTCGCACCGCTTTGCGATCAAGGCCCTGGAAGTCCGCTGCCTGCTTGGCGAGTTGCAGTTTGGCATTCAGCGCCTTGCCCAGCAGTTGGCGGATTTCGTCACGCTTATAGGTCTGTTCGACATGCTCGGCATAACCGCGATGCAGCTGCAACTCGTCGGCGACCAAGCTCACACCTTTATCCCCGAGGGCGTTGCGCAAGCCCTCGTGGGAGATCTCCATGGTCAGGTGCTTGCCGTGGTAGGCACCGCCACAGACCCACTCGAGCAGTGAAACCATGTGCCGTGGCGCATCCGCCGTGAAGTCATGTCGAAGATGCAGTTGTACTTTTTCGGCAGACAATTCCGGGAAGCCTTTAGCCGCCAACCAATGGCCAAGGCGCTGACGAGCATAGGCGTAGAAATCGCTGTGCTGGGACTGCTCGGCCAGTTGAGTCTCGGTTTCGATCACCGCCCGATGGAGCATCGTCAACTGTTCGCTCTCGCCGGGCGGCAGGTAGCGCAGCCAGTGCGGCGTCTGGTCCTTGCGCAACACGCCAACGGCATCGGCCACAGTTCCTTGAAGTTGCGCGAACAAGGGAGCCAGGGCAACGGCGGTCTCGTTGTCATCACGCGAGGCTGCGAGCCCATCGATGACCAGCCGACGTTGTAACGACCGCATATCGTCAAGCAGATAGACCTCAGCTGGCCCCTGCAGCGGGCTCAGACTCAGCTCGGCGGACGTTGCATCGGCCAGGGACGCTCGCGCCTGTGCGGACAGGCCCCGTGTCCAGCACCTATCGGTTCGCAGATAGTCGAGCAACGTGTAGGTCATACGCTGACGGTTATCGAACCAGACACCGGCACCCAACCCGTAGAGCACAAAAGGCTTCCCGTCATTGGATAGCTTGTGGCTCAACGCCAGAAAGCCAGGAATGCGTACCTGCTCGCCGGCGTCGGTGCGCAGCGAGACGGTTCCCAAAACCGAGCCAGCCTCTGATAGCAGGGCCTCTATGTCCTGCCTGGGGGCGCCACGGCGCAGGGCACGGAATCGCACCTGCAATGCCAGCAACGCCCGTAATTGCTCGCCCAGCACGGGGGACTGCTCCGCCCACCAGCGATCAGCATCGACCTGCCAATGTTCATCCAACCACCGCTCAGGATCACCGAAGAACGCATCACGAGGCGGCAGCCCGGGTGCAAGAGCAACTTCGGCCTGCAGCATCATGCTCAACACGACAACAGCGCTGAGGACGTCCTGAGCGCCAGCAGGCGAGGCCATGGAAGGAAAGGTCAAGGGAGAATTCATGATTTCTATCTCAATGCGATGTAGGAAATCGCAATGTGCAGAAATCAGAAAAAACAAAGCGGATGGAAATGCAGGTGTACGAACCTACGTTCAAACCTGATGAAGCCACTGAAAACGCCGCAATGGACCTCAAGACGGGGGGAAGATTATCGCGGGCAATGTAAAGGTGAATGTCATAAGGAGGTGTTTTTCCCACCTCAGGATGCGCCTATTCTTACCCCATTGGATCGGCACGAAGGCTCCCCCCAGCCTTTTGGGCCACCAAGGTTCACCGACGTTGATTTTGAAGCTCCTTGATCTAACGTCTCGATTGGCCGCTGCTGTTGCAGCGGCCTTTTTTATGCCCGCAACATGCTAGGACCAGGCCACTTTGCGTGGTGCCTCGATCATCGGCTGCTCACGAAACGACAGGTAATGGCGCAGCACCTGCTGCGGTGCCTCGGTGTGCGGGTAATGCCCGATGCCCGGCAGCGCCACAGTGTCGGCGTCGGGTACCAGTTGCCGGTAGCGCTCGAGCATCCGCGCGCCGGAAAGCGGGTCGGCCACACCGTTGATGAACCGTAGCGGCACACATCGTCGCAGCAATGCCCCCACCCAGCGCTCACGGTGGTGGCGTCGCTCGGGCAGGTAACCGATCAGCTTGTGCAGGATGCGTGTGCCGCGATTGGCGACGATCAGGCTCCAGTAGTCGTCCAGGGCACTTTCGCTCGGGTGCGTGCAGGGTCCGTAGATATGGCTGACGTTGCGCACCAGATCGTCGCGCCCGAAGCTACGTGCCACCAGCCAGCCCAAAGGGCTGAGCAACAGCTTCTGCACCAGCATGATCTGATAGCACTCCGGAAACAGCCCACTGTTGAGGAACGCGCAACTGGCGATCTCGATGCGTTGTTCACAGTGGCGCGCCAACAGTTCCTGGGCAACGGTGCCGCCGTAGTCGTGGGCCAGCAAATGCACGGGCTGGTCAATGTTCAGGTGGGCGAGCAAGGCCTGTTGCAGGTCGGCTTGCTCCATCAGGCTGTAGTCGTGGTCCAGGGGCTTGGCCGAATCGCCGAAGCCCAGCATGTCGCAAGCGATTACACGAAAGCGCTGGGTCAAGGGTACCCACAGGTAGTGCCAATCCCAGCTGGCCGTGGGGAAACCGTGAAGTAGAAGCAGTGGCTCTCCCTGCCCTGCAGTCCAGTAGCGGATGGTCTGGCCCCGAAAGGCGAAACTCTGAGCTCGGGTACGCCAGACGCACAATGGTATTTCGGCCAGTGGCATCAGTGTTGTCCCGGTGGATAAGTGTTGGCGTCATAAGGCAGGGCTGCGTTCATTGCAAGTTACCTCGGCACTTACATGTGCTCTCTATGTCGAGGCTCAGTCTAGCCAGCGCACCGGGCGGCGAAACTTGCGTTGGCAGCCAGCTTGCTGGCTTTGCAGGTCAGAGGAATGAACGGTCACAGCAGCCTTGCCAGCAGGGGCCCGGCGAACAGGTTGAGCAGGCCGGTAAGCACCATGACTAAACCGGCCACCGAGCCTTCCTCGCGGCCCACCTCCTGGGCACGGCTGACCCCGGCGCCATGGGCACCGACGCCAAAGAGCGCGCCACGGGCCAACGGCGTGCGTAAGGGCAGCACGCGCAACAGCACGCCGCCAAACATCGCGCCGAGCACGCCGGTGAACATGACGAACACTGCAGTCAGCTCAGGCACGCCGCCCAGGTCCTGGGCCAGGGGCATGGCAAAGGGCGTGGTGATCGAGCGCGGCAACAACGACAGACTCACCGCATTGTCCAACGCCAGCAGGTGCGCCAGTCCCCAGGAACTGGCGATCGAGGCCATGCTGCCAGCCAGCATGCCCACCAGCAGGGCCGGCCAATGGCGCGCCAGCATCGCCCGCTGCTGCCAGATCGGCACTGCGAAGGCGACGGTCACCGGGCCGAGCACGCCCATCAACCAGTGGGTATCGCGCGCATACTCGGCATAAGCGGTGTGCAGAGGCACGGCCACCGCCAGCAGCAGGGCCGGCACCAGAATCAATGGCGACAGCACGTAGCGCCCACTGCGCCGGTACAGCCAACGGCTGCCCAAGTAGGCTCCGAGGGTCAGGGCCAGCCAGAACAACGGCATCGGCTCAAGGCTCATGGCGCAGCCTCCAGCGGCAGACCAGTTCCACCGTGACAGCGGTCACCACCATCACCAATAAGGTACTCACCGCGATCACCAGCAAGATGCGCCAGCCATCGCTGCGCAGAAGACCACCGTAGTCGAGCAGGCTCATCAACGCGGGAATGAAGAACAGCAGCATTTCAGCCATCAACCAACCCGCGCCAGCCTGCAAGGCGGAGGGCTTGAGCACGCCTAAGGCGAACAGCAGCAAGAGCAAGGCCAGCCCCATCACCCCGCCGGGGATCGGCCAGCCCAGCCAGCTGGACAGCTGGCCGCCCAGCAGGAACAAAGCGAGCAGGATCGCCAGCTCGACGAGCAGGCGCAGGTATTTTTTCAGTAAGGCGGGTTTCATTGGGAAGGGGTCCTCGGCTGGGGTCCATTTTAGGATTTCCCCTCCCTAGGCCAGAAGCGAATTGTTAGACTGCCAGCCATTCCAAAATGGAATTCTCATCATGGAATTCAAGCAGCTACGCAGCTTTATCGAAGTGGTGCACCGCGGGGGCTTTACCCAGGCGGCGCAGACGCTGCACATCAGCCAGTCCGCCGTGAGCAAGCAGGTCGCCCAGCTCGAGCAGGATCTCGGCCAGCCCTTGCTGGAGCGTCAAGGCTCGCACTTGCATCTGACCGCCGCCGGGCGAATCGTCCTGGCGCGCGGCGAGGCCTTGCTACGCCAGCGCCAAGAGCTACAGAACGAGCTGGACGATCTCAGCCAGATGACGCGCGGCGAACTGCGCCTGGGGTTGCCGCTGCTGGGCAGCGATGCGCTGTTTGCGGGTCTGTTCGCCGAATACCGACGGCGTCACCCGAACATCTCGATCCAGCTGATCGAAGGCGGCAGCCGCACGGTGGAGCAAGCCGTCAGAAGTGGCGAACTGGAGCTCGGCGGCTGCATCACGCCCACGGACCCTGCGTTCGAGTACCAGCCGTTCTGCGATGAGCCGCTCGATGCGCTGTTGCCACAGGCGCATGCCTTGGCAGGGCAAACCCAGGTAGAGCTGCAGCAGTTGGCGGACACGCCGTTTCTGCTGTATCAGCGCAGCTTCGTGCTCAATGACCGCTTGCTCGGCGCCTGCCAGCAACTGGGTTTCACGCCCAAGGAAGGGGGGCGCAGCGGGCAGGCGGACTTTCTCGTCGCGCTGGTGGCGGCCGGGCAAGGGGTGGTGTTGCTGCCCCGGGTCGTGGCGCGGGCATTGGAGCGGCCGGGGGTGGTGCGGGTGGCGCTGAACCCGCCTGAGTTGCGCTGGGACATCGCCTTCATCTGGCGGCGCGGGGCCTACCTGTCGAAGGCGGCGCAGGCGTGGTTGCAGCTCGTACGCGACCGGTCTGCGTCCGGCCTCTAGCAGCGGCGTCACCCCCTTCGCGGGTAAACCCCACCTGGATTGTGCTGACCCGGTGGAATCAGTGAGATCCCTTTCGCGGGTAAACCTATTCCCACAAGGATCGCGCTGACCCGGTGGAATCAGTGAGATCCCTTTCGCGGGTAAACCCATTCCCACAAGGGCTGCGCAGCCCCTGTGGGAGCGGGTTTACCCGCGAAGCAGGCGCCGCCGAGCAGGCCCGTTGCACCCACCCGCTCGGCGCCCCCGACTGCTCCGCGAAAGAAGCGTGTTCTACCGAGATCAGGCCTTGAGTGCGGCCGCGAACTCGGCCAGCCACGGCTCGGCATCCGCCTCGGGGGTCACAGTCTCGCTGGCATCCAGGCGCAGCATTGGCAGCACTTCACGCACACCCAGCTCAGCGAACAGTTCACGCATCTGTTCGCCACCCCCGCAGTAGGTATCGCCGTAACTGGAATCCCCCAGGCCAATCACCGCGCCAGGCAAACCACGCCAGGCGGCCGGCAGGGTGTCGCGAATCGTGCTGTACAGCGGCATCAGGTTGTCAGGCAACTCGCCCATGCCAGTGGTCGAGGTCACGGCCAGAAACGCATCCGGGGCAAAACCCTGCAGGTCCTGCAGCGTGGCGCGGGCGGCATGCCAGGCGTCGAAACCGGCGGCCTTGAGCAGGGACTCGGCGTGACGGGCGACTTCTTCGGCGGTGCCATACACCGAGCCTGAAATAATGGCGACTTTCATCGGGCAGAGGATTCCGAAACTGAGTGAAAACGTAGGATACTAGCATTCACCAGTGGCAAAAGGCCGCACTCCCACCAAAGTCCCCCGCTTGCCCAAGGCCCGGACATGATCAACGCGCAACTGCTGCAATCGATGATCGATGCGTCGAACGACGGGATCGTGGTCGCCGAACAGGAAGGCGACGACACCATCCTGATCTACGTGAACGCAGCGTTCGAACGCCTGACCGGCTACGCCCGCAATGAAATCCTCTACCAGGACTGCCGCTTCCTGCAGGCCGATGACCGCGACCAGCTCGGCCGCGCGCGGATCCGTCGGGCCCTGGCCGAAGGCTGGCCGTGCCGGGAAGTGCTGCGCAACTACCGCAAGGATGGCAGCGCCTTCTGGAACGAGCTGTCGATCACACCTGTGCACAACGCCGCCGACCAGCGCACCTACTTCATCGGCATCCAGAAGGACGTCAGCCGCCAGGTGGAGCTGGAGCGGGCGCTGGCCGAGGCCCGAGCCCAACTCGACGCGCTGAAATCCGACGAACGTAGCTGAACGAAGCGCGTTACGCGCGGTCCATCCCCTTGAAGAAATCGCCGACTTCGAGCCCGAACATGCAAGCACAGGCCCTCCTGACCCAGGACGAACTGGATTTCATCCAAGACATGCAGCATTCGCCTCAATTGAACCTGGCCGACTCCATGTCGAGCCTGCTGGTCAATGGCGACCGCCACGTGCAGGAACTGCTCGCCCGCCTGGTGGCCAATGAGCACGTCACGCTCCAGGCCCAATACAACAACCAGCAGATCAGCTTCCCGCTGCAACTGGTCGAAGACGAGTTCCACGCCGTTCACCTGCAACTGGGCTCGCCTGAAATCTTCGAAGATGGCCCTACCCTGCGCCCCTGGCGCCTCTCCCTGGAGCAGCCGATCGCATTGCTGGATGCCCATGGCAAGCAGAGCGGCCTGTGGATCCGGGACATCTCCACCAAGGGCACCCTGGTGCAAGTGCGGGATCTACCCGAGGCGCCCGTGCGCTTCAGCCTGACCTTCGCGCCTGAAGGCATCGAACCCATCCGCCTCAAAGGCCTGCTGCGCCGGCGCATCGGCCCGGACCTGGCCGCCTACGACCTGTACCGCAGCCCGGCCGACGACCTCGAGCGCCTGCGCGAGTACATCCTCCAAGCCCACCAGCAGCTACACAGTTAAGTATCCAGTTGCCCGGCCAAGTACTGGCGCAAGCGCCTGCGCATCAGGCTGCCCTGCGCACCAAGGCAGGCGACCGGGCTACCGGCCAGGTGGTCTTGGGCCAGCTCCGCCACTTCTCCGGCCAGCAACACCGGGCAGCCCACACCCAAGGTCAGCCGCCCCAGGCGCTTGCCCAGCTCCTGGGTGAGTTGCTGATGGGAGAACAGCACCAGCGCATCAGGCGCCAGGCGCTCGCACACCACCGCCAGCTCCTCCAGCGGCTGCCCGCTCGCCAGCACCGTGACGCCCACCTCGTCGCTGCCCAGCAACAGCCCCGTCACCAGCAGTTCCAGCTCATGGCATTGACCTGACAGCGGCGCCAGCACCACGCGCTGGCTCCAAGGCCCACGCGCCAGTTGCAGACGCAGCAGCACCTTGCCGCGCAAAAACTGGTCGAGGAACAACCACTCGCTGATCCGGCCAAAGCCGCCCTGCGTCGCACGCAAGTCATGCCAGACAGGCATGAACACCTCATCGAACACCGGGTCCAGGGCATGGCAGGCGAAGACCTGGTCGAACACCCGCTCCAACGCCACGCCATCGAAGTGCTGGACCGCCTCCTGCACCTGGGCACGCCAGCGGGTGAGTTCGTCGACGCTGCCGCCCCCCTGGACATCCTGCACCCCGGCCTGATGGCGGGCGAGGATGCTGCCCACCTTGCTCACCGCGACGCCACGCTCCAGCCAGCCGAGGATACGGCGGATGTCGTCGATATCGGACTGGGAATAGAGACGATGGCCACTGTCGGTGCGGGTGGGCTGGATCAACCCGTAGCGGCGCTCCCAGGCGCGCAGGGTCACTGGGTTGACGCCTGTCAGCCGGGCCACTTCACGGATGGGGAACAGCTCTTGGTGTTCCAGGTCGGCCGAGGCGGCCACCTGATCATTGATGTGCACGGACAACGGCCTCTTGTGTCAGAACCTGCATTCTACGCCGGGACGCCCCGCCAGGTCAGCGCAACCACTCACCGGACTGACACTGACCGGTCACAAATCCTGAGCGATAATCCGTGCCCGATTCTTGCAAGCCTGCTCGCATCGCCCACCACCCCGGGCGATGAAAGCCTAGGGGCCAGCTACCCGCCAGCCCCGTCGCCAGGAGATACACGATGTCTACCCCTCCCGTCACCCTGATGGTGTCGCGCCGCGCCGCCCATGGCCGCTACCAGGACCTGCTGGCCTGGCTCCATGAAGGCGAGCAGTTGGCCACCGACTTCCCCGGTTATTTGGGCTCGGGCATCCTCGCGCCACCGGCCGAGGGCGATGAGTTCCAGATCATCTTTCGCTTCACCAACGAATCCACCCTGCACACGTGGGAGCATTCGGCCTCGCGCCGGGCCTGGCTGCAACGTGGCGACGGGCTGTTCGAACGCCCCAAAGAGAGGCGCGTCAGCGGCCTGGATGACTGGTTCGGCACCAATACGGTGCAGAAACCACCACGCTGGAAGCAGGCGACTGCCATCTGGCTGGCGTTCTTTCCGGTCTCGCTGCTGTTCAACCTACTGTTCGGCCACTGGCTGGCGCCGCTGGACCTGCTCGCGCGGGTACTGATCAGCACCCTGGCGTTGACGCCGATGATGGTCTATCTGTTCATCCCGCTCTCCACCCGCCTGCTGGCCGGCTGGCTGAACCCCGCGCCCTCCTCTACGCGCCAGACATCGCGCGGGCTGCGCAGCCGCTAAGGCGCAGCCACGCAAGAGGGAAACAGTTCGGGTATGCTGGGGCATCAATGCAAGGACAGACAAGTTGACGCCCCTGATCATGAACAGCCCAATTCTCGTCACCGGCGCCAGCCAGCGCGTCGGGCTGGCCCTGGCCCTTGAACTGGCACAGGCCGGCCATACGGTGGTCAGTGCCAGCCGCAGCATTCATCCACAAAGCCCGCATCCGAACATCGTGCAGTTTCGCGCCGACCTCTGCCAGGAGGCCGACCGCCAGGCACTGATCGAGTACCTGCACGCCCACTACGATGGCCTGCGGGCGATCATCCACAACGCCTCGCTATGGCTGGATGACGGCCTGGACAACCTGCAGACCATGTTCCGCCTGCACGTCGAAGCGCCCTATCACCTGAACCTGGCCCTGGGCGATCTGCTGGGCAAGGTCGAGAAGGCCGACATCATCCACATCTGCGACGAGACCTCTTCACGCGGCAGCAAGAGCCACATCGGTTACGCCGCAACCAAGGCAGCGCTGCAGAACATGGTGTTGTCGTTCGCCGAAAAATACGCGCCGAAGATTCGCGTCAACGGTATCCTGCCGGGCCTGCTGATCCTCAAGGAAGGAGGCGACGACGCCTACCGCCAGCAGACCCTGAAAAAAGCCCTGCTGGAGTTCGAGCCCGGCGCCCGCCCGCTGATCGAGGCGGTGATGTTCCTGCTCGAAAGCCAGTACAGCACCGGCAGCCAGGTGGTCATCAACGGTGGCCGCCACCTGAAGAATCGCATGACCTGAGGGAAGCCCATGACCCCGCAACAACAGCTCGAACTCGAGGCCGCCGCGTTCCGGCGCCTGGTCGAACACCTGCAAAAGCGCACCGACGTGCAGAACATCGACCTGATGAACCTCTCCGGCTTCTGCCGCAACTGCCTGTCCAAGTGGTACAAAGCCGCCGCCGACGAGCGCCAGATCGACGTCAGCCTGGACGATGCCCGCGAGCACGTCTACGGCATGCCTTACGCCGACTGGAAAGCCCAGTACCAGAAAGAAGCCAGCGCCGACCAACAAGCGGCGTTCGAAAAAGGAAAGCCACGTGACTGATCTGACCACCCTGCGCACCCGCCTCGCCAGCGGCGAACATGTTTTCGCCGACACCCTGGCGTTCATCGCCGCGAACTACAGCTACCAGCCCCAGGCCTTCAACAACGGTGGCGTGGAGAATGCCGCCGGCCAGAACGAAGGCTCGTGCAAGACCCTGGGCCTGGCCCTGCTCGAAGGCTTGAGCGATCAGGAAGCCCTGCTGGCGTTCGGCGAGCACTACCGCAGTGTGCTGGCCACCCCCGAAGGCAGCGACCATGCCAACATCCGTGCGCTGATCAAGCATGGGCTGGCCGGCGTCACCTTCGCCGAGCAGCCGCTCACGCGTAACGCCTGATATCGCCGGGGCCGCCTTGCGGCCCATTCGCGGGTGAACCCGCTCCCACAGGTTCAGCGGTGATCCTTTTTACCCGCGGCGAAAAGAAAGCTGCAACTGATCCCGCACCACCTGCACTGTCCCCGCGAACAGGCCGGCGCAGGCAACCTCAGCTGATGAGCCGTCCCGGCACCGCCTGAGGCAACCCGCCCTGCTGCAACCAGGCCAAGGCAATCGGCCACAAGGTCTCGCGGAACCGGTCATGGAAGAACGCGAAATGCCCGACCTGCGCCACCGAGATATCCCCAGGCGCCAGCCGCAGGTGTCGCCGCTCGGCGTGCTGAAGGTATCCCAGTAACCGCTCGGTCGCCGCCACTGTCCCGAACGGGTCATCCGTGAGGCTGATCGCCAAGGTCGCCGCCCGCACCTGGGCAAACGGCAATTGCGTCAGCGTCCGCCCGCTCGGGCGGTGCTCGTAGCGCGGCGTGCGGGTGGTCCAGTCGTGCACCACACCCGCCGGCGTGTCCTCCATCCAGCCCAAGCGCTTGCCGGGGAAATACCCACACAGGCGGGTCAGCAACGGCATCACCACATGCCATTTGCCCACCAGTCGCCAGCGCTCGCTCGCCGAGTAGTCCCGCCAATAGGCAAACTGCGCGCCCACCATCACCACCCGCCGCACCACTGCGCCAGACGGCGCCAGCCCCACCGCGCAACCGCCGAAGCTGTGCCCCACCACATTTACCGGCTGGCCCGCGAAGCGCTCGGCGGCCAGTTGCAGCATCGCCTCGAAGTCCAGCTGCCCCCAGTCGCTCCATGACGCCTTGAAGCCACGCAGCGACGCCGGCCGCGACTCGCCGATACCCCGGTAGTCGTAGGTCAGCACGTCGAAGCCTTGGGCGAACAGGTAGTCGGCAAAACGCGAGTAGTAGCGGCAGCGCACCGAGGTGGCGGCGTTGATGATCACCAGCGGACGCTGGGAGTCGGGGGTAGCGTGGCGCCAGAGAAAGCCTCCGAGGCTGTAGCCGTCGGCGGTGGTATGGCGAAAGGCGGTGGCGGGCTGGGTCAGGCTGCTCATGACGCGCTCCCTGCTGTGGTGCGCCAACGCTAGCAAAAACAGAAAGGCTGTGGGAGGGCTTTGCCCGCCGATCACGGCACAAGGCCGCTCTTACAGATTCACCGCAGCATCAAGCAATGCGATGAACCTGTAGGAGCGGCCTTGTGCCGCGAAAGGGCCGCAAAGCGGCCCCATACGCTTACAGCTCGACGCAGTCGAACTTCACATCGGTGGCGACGTCTTCGTCGTAGTTGACGTCAGCGCGCTCGAAGCCGAACAGGTTGAGGAACTGCTTCTTGTAACCGGCGTAGTCGGTCAGCTGGAACAGGTTCTCGGTGGTCACCTGCGGCCACAGGGCCTTGCAGGCGTCCTGTACGTCGTCGCGCAGTTCCCAGTCGTCCAGGCGCAGGCGGGCCTTTTCGTCCACCGGCATGGCGGCGCCGTCGGCGCGGTACATGCGGTCGCGGAACATGCGGTCCAGCTGGTCCTGGGTGCCTTCGTGAACGCCCTTCTCCTGCATGATCTTGAAGACCATCGACAGGTACAGCGGCATCACCGGAATGGCCGAGCTGGCCTGGGTGACGACGGACTTGAGCACGGCCACGTTGGCGCCGCCTTTGATTTCACCGGCCAGCTTCTTGTCCAGGCGCAGGGCGGTTTCGTCCAGGTCCTGCTTGGCCTGGCCCAGGGCGCCGTGCCAGTAGATCGGCCAGGTGATTTCAGTGCCGATGTAGCTGAAGGCCACGGTACGTGCGCCTTCGGCCAGCACGTCGGCTTGGCTCAGGGCGTCGATCCACAGCTGCCAGTCCTGACCACCCATGACGGTGACGGTGTCGGCGATTTCCTGCTCGGTGGCCGGCTCGATGCTGGCCTCGATGATGGTGTCCTTGTTGGTGTCGATGGCAGTCGACTTGTACGGCTGGCCGATCGGCTTGAGCGCCGAGCGCACCAGTTCTCCGGTCTGCGGCAGCTTGCGCACTGGCGAGGCCAGGGAGTAGACGACCAGGTCGACCTTGCCGCCCATTTCGTTCTTGATCAGCTCGATGACCTTGGCGCGGGCTTCGTCGGAGAAGGCGTCACCGTTGATCGACTTGCTGTACAGGCCAGCTTCTTTGGCGAACTTGTCGAAGGCAGCGGCGTTGTACCAACCCGCAGTACCGGCCTTGGTCTCGGTGCCCGGCTTTTCGAAGAACACGCCCAGGGTGTCGGCCTTGAAGCCGAAGGCTGCGGTGATGCGCGCCGCCAGGCCGTAGCCGCTGGATGCGCCGATGACCAAGACCTTCTTCGGACCATCCTCGCGCACGCCCAGCTTGCGGGTGGCTTCGATCTGGTCACGGACGTTGAGCTCGCAGCCCTTCGGGTGAGTCGTGGTGCAGATGAAACCGCGAACCTTAGGATGAATGATGGCCAATGTCTGTACCTCTTCAGGTTTGTGCCGAGGAAGCGCGCCGCAGGGGACGGTTCCGTTTGATCAGAGGGTGAGACTACCCCCGCAGGTTATCCGACACATATTACGGGCTGAACCGGGGGATTCAAAACAGCGGTTGGCCTGTGCCGGCCCCTTTCGCGGGTAAACCCGCTCCCAAGGTATTGCGCAGCACTCAAGACCTGCGCGGTCCCTGTGGGCGGGTTTACCCGCGAAGGGCCGGTACAGACGACTTCAACCTATCGATAGCGCCGCTTTCAACCACTCCAGAAACTGCCGGGCCAGCGGGTCATCCTGGCTGTCCCGATGCACCAGGCACGCCCACGCAGGCCCCCGCACCCGCTGCGAAGACAACGCCTGCAAGCGCCCCTCACCCACCGCCCGCTGCGCCAGCAACTGGCTGACCAGGGCAACTCCCAGCCCCTCGCCCGCCGCCTCCAGCAACAAACCCGGGTCGGAAAAATTCAGCCCCTTGCCCTGCTGCCCGACATCCTCGCCGCCCTCCAACTGCCAATGGCTCCAGTCCATTTCGCGCTCACCGTGCAAGGTGGTGCGCCGGGCCGCCGGGGTCGCCAGCAACGAGGGATGGCAGGCCGGATAGAGTTCGTCCTGGTGCAGCACGCTGAAGCTGCATTCGGCCTGGGCGCTGAGGTCGTCGCGCACGGCCAGGTCGATGGTCTGGGTGGTCATGTCCGGGGCCTCGAAGCTGGTGAACAGCCACAGGTCGACATCCGGGCAACGCTGGTGAAAGTCCCCCAGGCGCGGCAGCAACCAATGGCGGGCAAAGGCCGGCGTGGTGTTGACCACCAACTGGTTGGGCTTGCGGTATTGGTCCAGGCGCCGGATGCCCACCGCCAATTGCTGCAACATCGCCTGGGTGGTGCTGAGCAGATCATGCCCGGCATCGGTCAGGCTGACGCTGCGGCCATTGCGATGAAACAACGGCTGCTCCAGGTAGCTCTCCAGACTGCGGATCTGCTGGCTGATCGCCGACTGGGTGAGGTTCAAGGCCTCGGCGGCCTTGTGGAAGCTGCCCAACCGGGCAGCGGCTTCGAAGCCGCGCAGGGCGTTGAGCGGGGGCCAATGCTTGAGCATGCTGATAAGCCTGACTGATCAGAAATACGCTAAATCTATCGTTTGTCGCCGCTGCTTCATAGCCATAGCATGGACATCGACACCCGCGACGGCGGGCTTCGTTGATAAAAATCCCTAATAGATCGGAGTTCACTATGCACCTGTCCCACGACAGCGGCTGGCGTATGCCTGCCGAATGGGCCCGCCACGCCGCCACCTGGATGATCTGGCCGCACAACCAAGCACTGTGGGAAACCAGCTGGGGCGTGACCCTGGCCGACGTGCAGCGCGACTATGCCCGGGTGGCCACGGCCATTGCCCGCTTCGAGCCCGTGAAAATGGTGGTCGACCCGTCCGCCGTGGACAGCGCCCGGGCCCTGTGCGGCGCCGGTATCGAACTGATCGAGCTGGCGGTGGACGACAGCTGGTGCCGTGACAGCGGCCCGAGCTTCCTCGTCCATCCGCAACTGGGAGTCGCGGGCTTGAGCTGGCGCTTCAATGCCTGGGGCGGCAAGTCCGAGCATGGCCTGGACCGCAGCCTGGCCCGGCGCATGCTCGATCACCTGGGCCTGCAAGGCTTCAGCACGCCATTGTGCAACGAAGGCGGCGCCATTCATGTGGACGGCCAGGGCACCTTGATCACCACCGAGTCGGTGCTGCTCAACCCCAACCGCAACCCAGGCCTGAGCAAAGCGGACTTCGAAGAGGTCTTCGCCCGCCTGCTGGGCATCCACAAGACCCTCTGGCTGCCGGGCGACCCGCAGTACGTCACCGGCGACATGACCGACGGCCATGTCGATGGCGTCTGCGCCTTCGCCCGCCCAGGCGTGCTGCTGGTGGACGCCACCCACGACCACGACTCGGTGTACGCCGAGGTCGCCCGGGAGAACCGCCGAGCCCTGGCGCTCGCCACCGACGCCCAAGGCCGCCATTTCGAGTTGCTCGACCTGTACGAAGCCAGTGCCGCCGTCGACCCGAGCGCCGAGGTGTTCTGCGCCTCCTACACCAACTTCTACCTGGCCAACGGCGCGGTGATCATGCCCGCCTACGGCATCGACGCCGACCAGGCCGCAGCGCGCCAGCTGGCCCTGGCCTTCCCTGAGCGGGAGATCGTCCCGGTGCGTATCGACCACATCGCCCATGGTGGCGGCGGCATCCACTGCATCACCCAGCAACAGCCTGCCTGGCCCCTGCAGGAGGCACGTCCATGAGCGGCTTGCGCATCGCCACCACGCAGATGGCCTGTGACTGGAACCTGCCCGGCAACCTCGACCGCGCCGAGCAACTGGTGCGCCAGGCCGCCGCCCAAGGCGCCCAGGTGATCCTGTTGCAGGAGCTGTTCGCCACGCCGTATTTCTGCATCGAACAGTGCCATCACCACCAGGCGCTGGCCGAGGACTACCACGACAGCCCGCTGCTGCGACGCTTCGCGGCCCTGGCGCAGGAGCTTGGCGTGGTGCTGCCGCTGAGCTGGTACGAACGCGCCGGCAATGCGTTCTTCAACTCGCTGACCGTGGCCGACGCCGACGGCCGCTTGCTGGGCGTCTACCGCAAGAGCCATATCCCCAACGCCATCGGTTACCAGGAGAAGGAGTACTTCAGCCCCGGCGACACCGGCTTCAAGGTCTGGGACACCGCCTTCGGCCGCCTGGGAATCGGCATCTGCTGGGACCAGTGGTTTCCCGAGACCGCGCGCTGCCTGGCGCTGATGGGCGCCGAGGTGCTGTTGTTCCCGACCGCCATCGGCTCCGAACCCGGCGCCGCCGAACTCGACTCCCGCGACCACTGGCAGACCGCCATGCGCGGCCATGCCGCGGCCAACCTGGTGCCGGTGGTGGCCGCCAACCGGGTCGGCCAAGAAGTGGCGGGCAGTGACGACACCCTGTCGATGCGCTTCTACGGCTCGTCGTTCATCTGCGACCACAAAGGCGCCCTGCTCGCCGAGGCCGACCGCCACAGCAGCGGCGTCTGGCTGCATGACCTGGACCTGGCGCAAATGCGCGAGGATCGCCTGAGCTGGGGCATCTACCGCGATCGCCGCCCCGATCTGTACGCGCCGCTGATGACCCTCGACGGCCGCACACCTCAACCCACGGGAGCCTGACCCATGCCACGCCGTCCATTCCAATGGCTCGCTGTTCTCGCCCTGGCGAGCGGCGCCAGCCTCGCCCAGGCCGAGCAGGAGCCCCTGCGCCTGTACAACTGGGCTGACTATTTTGCCGAGGACACCCTCAAGCGCTTCACCGCCGAAACCGGCATCCCGGTGATCTACGACGTCATGGACGGCAGCGAGGTGCTCGAAGCCAAGCTGATGTCCGGGCGCAGCGGCTACGACTTGGTGTTCCCCGGGGACACCGTGGCCGAACGGCTGATGCGCGCCGGCAGCCTGCAACCGCTGGACCCGTCCAAACTGACCGCGCTGGACGACATCGACCCGGGCCTGCGCAAGCTGCACGCCCAGTACCCCAAGGCCAGCCAGGCCACCGTGCCCTATACCTCGGGCACCATCGGCCTGACGGCCAATGTGCAGAAGATCCGCGAGCGCATGCCCGACGCGCCGCTGGACAGCCTGGACTTGCTGTTCAAACCGGAGCTGGCTGCCAAGTTCGCCGACTGCGGCATCTCGATGATCGACTCGCCCGATGAAGTGCTCGCCGTGGTGCTCCACTACCTGGGCCGCGAACCGCGCAGCGCCAAGCGCGAGGACCTGGCCGCCGCCAGCGAACTGCTCAAGAACATCCGCCCCTACGTGCGCAAACTGCAATCGCAACCGGTGACGGAGCTGGTCAACGAAAACATCTGCCTGTCGCTGGGCTACAGCGGTGACGTGATCCAGGCCCAGCGCGCCACCGAGGCGGCCGGCAAGTCCATCGACTTCCAGTACCGCGTTCCGCGTGAAGGCACCACGATCTGGATGGACACCATGGCGATCCCCGCCGACGCGCGCCACCCCGATTACGCCTATCGTTTCATCAACTTCGTGATGCGCCCGGAAAACATGGCCGCGATCAGCAACGCCACCGGCTACCCCACCGCCAGCGCCAAGGCACGCCCGCAGGTGGACGCGCGCCTGCGGGACAATCCGGACATCTACCTCGATGAAGCCACCTACGCCCGGTTGATCCCCGGCAAGGACATCCCCCAGGCCGACATGCGTGCGCGCATGCGCGTCTGGACCCGCTTCAAGACCGCACAGGACTGACCCATGCCCACTCGCCGCACCTTCCTCCAGCAACTGTCGATCGCCGCAGGCATCGGCGCTGCCGCCAGCCTTGGGCTGCCTTTGGGCAGCGCCCGGGCCAGCGAGACCGATCGCTGGTTCATGCCCGACGAAGGCGAACCCCAGCAACGCACCTACCTGGCCTTCGGTGCCCAGGACGCGATCTGGGAAGACTTCACCTCGGACGTGCAAGCCGCGCTCGGCCGCATCGCCCAGGCCATCGCCGGCTACCAGCCGGTCACGGTGTTCTGTCGCGCCAGCGAGCGTGCGCTGGCCGAAAAACACTGCGCCAGCACCAACACCACCTTCGTCACCACCGAGCTGGACGACATCTGGATGCGCGACATCAGCGCCAATTTCGTGGTCGATGACAGCGCAGCCCTGGGTGCGGTGGGATTCAACTTCAACGGTTGGGGCAACAAGCAGCGCCACCGCAAGGACACCCAGCTGGCGGCCCTGGTGGCGAAGCTTGCCGGCGTACCTTTGCAACGCAGCGAGCTGGTCGGGGAAGGCGGCGGCATCGAAGTGGACGGCCACGGCACCGGGATCATGACCCAGAGCTGCTGGGTCAATGCCAACCGCAATCCGGGCTGGAAACTGGCCGAGGTCGAGGAGGAGCTCAAGGCGCGCCTGGGCCTGCGCAAGATCATCTGGCTGCCCGGCATCGCCGGCAAAGACATCACCGATGCCCACGTGGACTTCTATGCCCGCTTCGTGCGCCCTGGCGTGGTAGTGGCCAACCTGGACAACGACCCGCAGTCGTACGACTACGCGGTGACGCGCAAACACCTGGAGATTCTGCGCAAGGCCACCGACGCCGATGGCCGCCCGCTGCAGGTACACACGATGTCACCGCCGCTGTCGCCACGGCGCAGCAAGTTCAGCCAGGGCAATCCGGATTTTGCCGCCGGCTACATCAATTACGTCGTCCTCAACGGGGCGGTCATCGCGCCGCAGTTCGGCGATCGCGACGCCGACGAAAAGGCACGCGCACTGCTGGCCCGGTTGTACCCGGGCCGTGACGTGGTGCAGTTGAACATCGATGCCATCGCCGCCGGGGGCGGCGGCATCCATTGCGTGACCAGCCACTGCCCGGCCGTGTGAGCGACCCGCGCCTTCAGTCCTTGGAGGCGCGCCGTCGCCCGGTGAGCATCGACAGGGGCAGGTTCTCCTTCAGGCGCACGCTCTCGACCAAAGCCGCGAGCAGGTGCACGCAGACCAGCGCCAGCAGCGCGTTGGCCAGGAAGCTGTGCACATCGTTGGGCCAATCGACGCCCCACAGGGCGTCCACCTCCTGGGACAACCAGCCGGTCACGCCCAGCCCGACGACGCAGGTGAGCATCAGCACCATCACCAACCCGCCGATCGGCGTGTGGCCCATGCGGTGGTAATGCTCACCCCGCCACAAGGCCCGGGCATGGGTCGCAAGGCGCGTCGGGGTCGGCCAGAAGTCCGCCCAGCGCGCACTGCGCGGCCCGACGAACCCCCACACCAGGCGCACGATCACCACACCGAACGCGTAGTAGCCCAACCACTGGTGCCAGTCGTCACCCTCCTCGTTGAAGAACGAGTTGGCAAAGAACACGAACACCAGCGACCAGTGGCAGCACCTGAGTAACGGGTCCCAGAGCCGCACGCTGGCCATCAGTCATGGATCTCGCTCTTGACCGCCTTGCCGCTCACCGGGTCGTGGTAGATCTCGACCTTGCGTCCGTCCTTGTCGAGCCCGTAGATCTCGTAGCAGTTGCCCTTGGTGATCTTGAACTTGTTGATGCGATAACCCTGCTCCTTGAGCTGGGCCTGGAACTGGTCGGCATCTTGCCAGGTGCTGCGCTCGGCGGTGGTGCATTGGGGTTCGGCGAAAGCGCTGGCACTGGCGAGGACCAAGGCAGTGGCGATCAGGATATTGCGCATGACGGGAAGCTCCGTTTGTGATTGGAAGCCGCAGTGTGCGACGCGAAGCTGAAGCCAAGCTTAGTGCCGGCGGCGTGCAGCCGCCCTATAAGCGACCGCATTGATTTGAATTTCAGATCAATGCAAAAGAAAAACAAACTTAACAAATGAACCAAACCCGCCGATGCTGCCGGTAATACGCCGAGCCGGCGTCCACCCCTTGCACGGAGAACAACAAGATGAACGACGTGGTCATCGTCGCCGCCACCCGTACCGCCATCGGCAGCTTCCAAGGTGGCTTGGCCAATGTGCCTGCCGTGGACCTGGGCGCCGCCGTCATCAAGCGCCTGCTGGAGCAGACCCAACTGGACCCGGCCCAGGTCGACGAAGTGATCCTCGGCCAGGTACTGACCGCCGGCGCCGGCCAGAACCCGGCGCGCCAGGCCGCGATCAAGGCCGGCCTGCCCTACAGCGTGCCCGCCCTGACCCTGAACAAGGTCTGCGGCTCGGGTCTCAAGGCCCTGCACCTGGCCGCCCAGGCCATCCGCTGCGGCGATGCCGAGGTGGTGATCGCGGGCGGTCAGGAGAACATGAGCCTCTCGCCCTACGTGCTGCCCTCGGCCCGTACCGGCCAGCGCATGGGCCACGGCCAACTGGTCGACACCATGATTACCGACGGCCTGTGGGATGCCTTCAACGACTACCACATGGGCATCACCGCCGAGAACCTGGTGGAAAAATACAGCCTCACCCGTGAGCAGCAGGACGCCTTTGCCGCCGAGTCCCAGCGCAAGGCGGTGGCCGCCATCGAGGCGGGCCGCTTCAAGGACGAGATCACTCCGATCGTCCTGCCACAGAAAAAGGGCGAGCCGCTGGTGTTCGACACCGATGAGCAACCCCGCCCCGGCACCAGCGCCGAAGCCCTGGGCAAACTGCGCCCGGCCTTCAAGAAAGACGGCAGCGTCACCGCCGGCAACGCCTCCAGCCTCAACGACGGCGCCGCCGCCGTGCTGCTGATGAGCGCGACCAAGGCCAAGGCCCTGGGCCTGCCGGTGCTGGCGAAGATCAGCGCCTACGCCAGTGCAGGCGTGGACCCGGCGATCATGGGCATCGGCCCGGTGTCGGCCACCCAGCGCTGCCTGGACAAAGCCGGCTGGCAGTTGGGCGAGCTGGACCTGATCGAGGCCAACGAAGCCTTCGCCGCCCAGGCCCTGGCCGTGGGCAAGGCACTGGAATGGAACGCCGAGCGCGTCAACGTCAACGGCGGTGCCATCGCCCTGGGCCACCCCATTGGCGCCTCGGGCTGCCGCGTGCTGGTGACCCTGCTGCACGAAATGATCAAGCGTGACGCCAAGAAAGGCCTGGCGACGCTGTGCATCGGCGGCGGCCAAGGCGTGTCGCTGGCGATCGAGCGCTGATCCGCAGCCCAAAAGCCGCTGCAGGCTTCGTCTGCGCCTAATCGCGCTGTACCTATTTAGGCGCTGGCGAAGTCTGCGATGGGCTGCAAAGCAGCCCCGACCGCCACAGCGCTATATACTTTTCCAATAGCGCTATGGCACTGTAGCGGCACCCGCTTTCCCGTATGCCGTAGCCATGCCTATCCGTTATCCGTTCCTGCGATGCCCCAATGTCCAACATTCGCGAGCGTAACCGCCGCCTCATCGTCGAGGCCGCCGCCGCTGAATTCGCCAGCAAGGGGTTCGAGGCCTCCAAGGTCGAAGACATCGCCGCCCGCGCCGGCCTGCCGAAGGCCAACCTCTACTACTACTTCGAAAACAAACGCGACCTCTATGCCTGCGTGCTCGACAGCGTCATGGAGCCGATCCTGCGTGCGGCGCGCAGCCTCGACCCGCAGGCCTTGCCCGAGCAGGCGTTGCAGCGCTACATCCGCGTGAAGATGAGGGTCGTCAGGCAGTACCCGCACGCCTGCAAGGCGCTGGTGCGGGAGATGCTGCACGGCGCCCACCACGTCTCGGGGCGACGCGCCGAGACCCTGCGCGACACCGCCCGCCAGAACCTGCACTGCCTCACGGCCTGGATGGACAAAGGGCTGATCACCCGCACCGCTCCGGAACACCTGCTGCTGTTTTTGTGGGCGATGCCGATGGCGCACATTTTGGTGGCCGATCAGCCAGGGCTGACGCAACCGCGCGGATCGTCAGAGAGCACCGTGATGCGGATCGTGTTGCGTGGGTTACGCCCAGAGGTAGCGGCGAGCGCCACGTAGGCATTGGGGGCAGCGCCCCCACAAATCAGGTTTTCACACCTTGCCCTTGGCATCCTTCACATCGCCCGCCAGGCCACCCGCGGCCCCCGCGATGGTGGCACCTGCACCCGGCACCACCTGGGTCACGGTTTGCGTCACGGTCGCCTGCACATTGCGGGTGTACTCGGCCACCTGAACGCCTGCGCGCATGTGCGCCGAGACTGTCTGGGGCGTCAACACCGTGCGAGTGAAGGTCGAGCTGACGGTGCGGAACAGGTTGCCCAGCGCCGAGACGATGGACACGATGGTCAGCACCACGAACGGAATCGACAGCCACATGATGCTCATCTTGAACAGCGCCTGCTCCGTGCCCAGCCCCTGCAGGCGACGGCAGTACTGCACGCACACGCACAGGTAGATCAACGCCAGGACCGCGATGGCCAGCAGGTCACGCACATCGAACGCCACCCGCGCCGTCAGCAGCCCATAGATCAGCGCACTGACCAACACGTCCGGCATCAGCACCTTGAGCCCCTCCACCGCCTTGGCGATGTTGTAGAGCACAAAGCCAATGAGCACGATCCAGCCCAGAACCGGCACGAAACTGAAAGCGATCACCAACAGCGACAGCAAGATGCCCTGGAGCATCCCGTGATAGAGCTTGTGGCGAATGAGATAAAAGACGAAGTAGCCAAACGAGAACGCCGCGATCGCGAGCAGAGAAGCGGTCATCATCTCGCGATCGAGGAAAAAACTCGGGAAGCCAACGGCGATCATGAACGCCAGGCACAGGTATCCGCTCTTTTGCATCGAAGTATCATCCATGGGGGGAAGCCGTGATCGGTGGGGCCTCCATCGCGGGCATGGATGCTACTAATGTGCCACCACCCTGTCGAGGGTGACTTCGTCTCTGTTACCGGCACAAAAAAACGCTACATCGATCGCGATGTAGCGTTAGCCCAGTGCTCGAGTCAGGCCAGCGCCGTACGACGCAACTCACGCGCCGCAGCGACCATGTTGACCAGCGCCGCCTCGGTCTCCAGCCAGGCGCGGGTCTTAAGGCCGCAGTCCGGATTAACCCACAGACGCTCGGCCGGGATACGCTGGGCCGCCTTGTTCAGCAACCCGATGATGTCGTCCTTGCTCGGCACGCGCGGCGAGTGGATGTCGTACACACCTGGGCCGATCTCATTCGGGTAGTCGAAACGCTCGAAGGCCTCCAGCAGCTCCATGTCCGAACGCGAGGTCTCGATGGTGATCACATCGGCGTCCATGGCCGCGATCGACTCGATCACATCGTTGAACTCGCTGTAGCACATGTGGGTGTGGATCTGCGTCTCGTCACGCACGCCCGAGGCGCACAGGCGGAAGGCCTCGGTGGCCCACTCCAGGTAGTGCGGCCAGGCGCCACGGCGCAGCGGCAGGCCTTCACGGAAAGCGGCCTCGTCGATCTGCACGATCTTGATGCCCGCCGCCTCCAGGTCCACCACCTCGTCGCGGATCGCCAGCGCCAGCTGGCGGGCCTGGACTTCGCGGCTCACATCCTCCCGTGGGAAAGACCACGTCAGCATGGTCACAGGGCCCGTCAGCATGCCCTTCATCACCTTGTCGGTCAGGCCCTGGGCGTACTGAATCCAACCAACGGTCATGGCCTTCGGGCGGCTCAGGTCGCCGAAGATCACCGCCGGCTTCACGCAGCGCGAGCCATAACTCTGTACCCAGCCGAAGCGGGTGAAGGCATAGCCCTCGAGCTGCTCGGCGAAGTACTCGACCATGTCGTTGCGCTCGGCCTCGCCGTGCACCAGCACATCCAGGCCGAGGTTTTCCTGGATCTGTACGGCATGGCGGATCTCACTCTGCATGGCCTCGATGTAGTCGGCTTCGGTCAGCTTGCCCTGCTTGAACGCCTGACGCGCCAGACGGATCGCCGACGTTTGAGGGAAAGAGCCAATGGTCGTGGTCGGAAACGCCGGCAGCTCCAGCCCCGCCCGCTGCTTGGCGATGCGCTGCTCGAAAGACGACTGACGCTGGCTGTCCTTGGGCTGGATCGCTGCCACACGGGCCTGCACCGCCGGCTTGTGGATGCGCGGCGACGTAGCGCGGCTGGCCTGCACCGCGCGGCTCTGGGCCAGCGCCGCGATCACCTCATCCGCCTCAGGCGTGTTGATCGCCTTGGTCAGCAGTGCCACCTCCTGGCACTTCTGCACGGCGAAGGCCAGCCAGCTCTTGAGCTCGGCATCGAGCTGATCTTCGCGGGCCAGGTCCACCGGGCTATGCAACAGCGAGCACGACGGCGCCACCCACAGGCGATCGCCCAGGCGCTCGGCGGCGTAACGCAATACGTCCAAGGCCTTGTCCAGATCGCAGCGCCACACATTGCGGCCGTTGACCACGCCCAAGGAGAGGATCTTGTAGGCCGGCAAGCGGTCGAGGATGGTCGGAAACTGCTCCGGCGCCCGCACCAGGTCGATGTGCAGGCCATCGACCGGCAGGTTGGCCGCCAGGCCCAGGTTGTCTTCCAAGCCACCAAAATAGGTGGCGACGAGCTTTTTCAGCGGCGCGCGTTGCAGAATGTTGTAGACGCGCTCGTAGGCGTTCTTCCAATCCTGGGGCAGATCCAACGCCAGGATCGGCTCGTCGATCTGTACCCACTCCACGCCTTGGGCGGCCAGGCGGTTGAAGATCTGGTCGTACAGCGGCAGCAGGCGGTCCACCAGCTCCAGCTTGTCGAAGTCCGCACCCTTGGTCTTGCCCAGCCACAGGTAGGTCAGTGGGCCGATCACCACAGGCTTGACCGCGTGGCCCAGGGCCTTGGCCTCGTCCACTTCCTCGAACAGTTGCTCCCAGCTCAAGACGAACGCTTGGTCAGCGGTGAACTCCGGGACCAGGTAGTGGTAGTTGGTGTCGAACCATTTGGTCATTTCCTGGGCATGGCCACCGCCACAGCAGCGGTCGCTGACGCCACGCGCCATGGCGAACAGGGTGTTCAAGGTCGGCTTGGCTCCCTCGTGGCCAGCAAAGCGGGCCGGGATCACCCCGAAGGTCAGCGAGTGGGTCAGCACTTGGTCGTACCAGGCGAAATCACCGACCGGCAGCTGCTCGATCCCGGCATCCTTCTGCACTTGCCAATGGGCGGCGCGCAGCGCCTGGCCCACGGCTCGCAGGCCGGCTTCGTCCAGCTCGCCCTTCCAGAACGCCTCCTGGGCCTTCTTCAGTTCGCGGTCCCGACCGATGCGCGGAAAGCCCAGGTTGTGCGCCAGTGCCATGTCTTATCCCTCAGAAATCTTGAAATTGAATGAGGGAATTTTCCCGGCTGAGCCTGTGTGAGACAAACTCATTAAATTTGAGATCAACTCAAGATTTGCTCATGATCGTCGCGCAGGTTCGAGAGCAACAAAGCACCTGTGGGAGCGGGTTCACCCGCGAAAGGGCCAGCACGGCCAACTCAAATGTCTCTTTCAGCGCATTTCCCTACGCAACCGGACATGACCCAACCCTCGACCTGCCCCACAATGCCACCGTGCCCCAACCCGATACCCGAGCGCCCATGAGCCAGCTGAAAACCGCGCTGCACGACAACACCTTCGTCTGCATCATGGAGTTCGTGCCCAAGTCCTCCAGCGAGCGCTTCGCCAGCATCGAAGCCCTCATGGCGCGCCAGCACCTGTGCGGCTGGCCCATGACCATGGCCATCGCCGACCGGGTCGGCAGCCCTTTCGAAATGTCGCCGCTGGACGCCTATTCAAGCCTTGAGCAACCGCTGCCCGCGCTGTTGCACTTCTCCGGCAAGGACCGCGAGCGCCACCACTTGCTGGAGCAGTTGCAGCAGATGGACGCCGCCGGCCTCGACCAGCTCCTGCTGCTCACCGGCGACCGCCTGCCCGGCCATGTCCCCGGCCAGCGCCCGGTGCGCTACCTCGAATCCATCGCCGCCCTGCAGACCGTTCGCCAAGCCCGCCCCGACTGGCTGCTCGGCGCCGGCATGCACCCGTTCAAGTACCGCGAGGAAGAAGGCGGCGCCCAATACTTCAAGGCCGAGAAGAAGCTTGCCGCCGGCGCGGACTTTCTGGCCCTGCAACTGGGCTACGACGCCAGCAAGCACCTCGAAGCCATCCAGTGGATGCGTCGCCAGCCCCACCCCAAGCCGCTCACGGCCTGCGTGATGGGCCTCACCCTGGGGCGCGCGAAGCTCTTCGAGCACGTCGCCGGCATCGTCGTCACCCCGTCCATGCACGATGTGCTTGCCGCCGAAGCCGCCGTCTCCAAGGCCCACGCCCAAGCCCGCAGCCTCGAACGCCTGGCCTTGCAGATCATCGGCCTGCGCCTGATGGGCTATGCCGGCATCCACCTCTCCGGCATCCACGACCTGGAGCAGCTGGACGCCCTGGAGCGCGCGCTCGAACACTGGCAAACCCGCCTGCATTCGCTGGAGCAATGGGCGCCCGCCTGGCACGCCTGCTGGCAGATGCCCGGCCTGCCGGATGTCACCTTCCACCCGCCCGGCGCCAACTGGCGGCTGGGCGAATCCCAGGTCACCGCCTCGCCCAAGGAGACCGTGCGCTATCACCTGCTGCACGCCCTGCACTCATTGCTGTTCAGCCGCCGCAACCCACTGAGCCAGGCCTTCGGCTGGGCCGTGCAACGCCCGCTGTGGAACACCCCCACCGGCGCCCGCGTGCTCCATCGCCTGGAACGCAGTGCGAAAAGGCCCCTGGTCGGGTGCGACACCTGCGGCACCTGCCGCCTGGAAGACACCCTCTACATCTGCCCGGAAACCTGCCCCAAAGGCCTGGCCAACGGCCCCTGCGGCGGCACTACGCTCAACCGCTGCGAGTTCGGCGACCGCGAGTGCATCCACAGCGTGAAGTACCGCACCGCCAAGGCCGTGCGGCAGACGGCGGTGCTCACCGAACGCCTGATCCCCTGCATCGACGCCGACACCCGTCACCGCAGCTCCTGGCCCACCTGGTTCCAAGCCCCCGCCGCGACCACCACCACCGCCAAGCCCTGTGGCAGTGGCCTTGCGCCGCAGTCGGCCACCGAGGTCGAGCCCAAAGCGCCTGCCCTGCACGCCAGCAAGGTGCCCGAGCTGGACAACTGACGATAAACGCCGTGCCCTGTAGGAGCGGGCTTGCCCCGCGATCGGGCCGGCTCAGCTACCGCAGCTGCATAGCAAGGGCTGCGCCCTTGATCGCGGGACAAGCCCGCTCCTACACGGGGCCTGCGTTACTGTGCGACAGGCTGGCCCTGCCCGCCCACCGCACTTACACTCACCGGCCATCAGGACGCCAACGCAGTTCAAGGACCGGCATGAACGAAACGCTCTATTGCACCCAATGCGGCGCGACCAACACGGCCGAAGCCAACTTCTGCCTCAAATGCGGCCAGGCCATCGCCAAGCACTACACCGGCGCCGCGACCTTGCAAGGCGCACAGCCTCGCCCCTCCCAGTCATCCAACTTCATTGCCAAACACTGGCGCGGCGAATACTCACTCGGTGTGTCCTATTGGCTGTTCGGTTTTCTCCTGACGCTGCTGATCATCGGCCTGTCCCTGGCGATAGATCCCATCAGCGATGCCATAAGGCTCGGCACCCAGGGCCACGGCGTGCTGATCGTCGGCTATTACCTGGGCATCCTGGCGGTGTCGGTCTGGCAGTTCGTCGGCGTGTTCCGCTCGGCCTCGGCCCACGTCTCGCGCGGCGGCAAAGCCTTCTGGGCCATCCTGGCCAAGGTGCTGGTGTGCCTGGGCGCCATCCAGATGGCGATCAGCGTGATCACCGACGGCGTCCCCATCCTGCGCGAAGGCGTGGACATGATCCGCGGCACCGACAACATCCCGCCCTATGCCCTGCGCCTGCTGCGCAACGACACCGAACTCGAAGTGGCTGGCGGCCTGCCCATCGGCACCACCGATGCCGTGCGCGACCTGCTCGATGCCTCGCCGAAGGTGCGCGTCATCCACCTGAACAGCACCGGCGGGCGCATCTACGAAGCCAACAAACTCGCCGACCTGATCGCCCAACGCCAACTGATCACCTACACCCGCACCAGTTGTTCGAGCGCCTGCGCCCTCGCCTTCCTCGCCGGTCGCGAACGCTACATTGGTGAAAAAGGCCAGATCGGCTTTCACAGCGCCTCGGTCCATGGCGCCACCGGCAGCGACGATCTGGACGTGAACGCCAGCTTCAGAACGGCACTTTCGCGAGTCGGCGCCTCGCCTGAATTCATCACCCGCGCCACCACCACCAGCCCCACGGACATGTGGTACCCCAACAAGGACACCCTCAAGCAACAGCACATCATCACCGAGCAGGTCGACTCCCGATACTTCGGGTTGTCTGGCCTTACGCAATGGCGCGACGCCAACCAGATCGAACAAGCCCTGTTGAAGCAGCCCGTCTTCGCCGCCCTGGCAGCCCATGACGCGGACAACTACGCCCACCTGAGAAAGATCGTGGTCGACGGCGTGCAGAGCGGCCGCTCGACCGTCGAGATCCAGGCCGGCATCCAAGCGCTGATCGCCACCTCGATCGTGCCCAACTACCTGGTCCGCGCCCCCGACCATGCCCTGCTGCGCTACTGGCGCGCGCAAGTCGAAGAAATGAAGTTCTTCGGCAAGACCAACCCCGCCCATTGCCTCACCTTCCTCGGCCTGGACAACAACACGCCCAAAGTCGAGTTGATTCACCAGATCCCCAAAGCCCAGGCCAACGAAGACCTGGCAGCGCTGGTCGACGTGGTGGAGCAAACGGCCAAACACCCCGTACACGCCAAACCCTTGTCGGTGTACGAGCAGGACTTTCGCCGCGTGCTGATGAGCGTCATGGCCAAAGACCGCCGCGCCGTGGAAATCGTGGCAAGCCCCGAGCAGTTCACCCACGAGCCCAGCGCGACCTGCAACAGCATGGTCCTGCTCTACGACACCATCCTGTCGCTGCCCGACACCGCCCTATCGGCCGGCCTGCTGCGCAGCATGGCCGCAGAAGTGGCCAACCCGCAGTAATGAGCAGCACGTCCTCCTGTGGGAGATTCTATGGTGCCGGACAAGCTCGAATCGCCTTCGTTGGCATTCCTTGGCACTTTTCAGCCCTGCAAATACCAGCCCTGGCGCAGTTCCCACAGGCACAGCGGTATTGTGAGAACACCGGAGAACTTGTGGGAGCGGGTTTACCCGCGAAGAGAACACCACCGCTCCCAACCGTCCCACCCACTTATCCACAGCCCAAACAAAAGCCGCGTCCTGACAACAAGACGCGGCTTCAATCAAGCACTGGCTAACTACCTAAGCACTCCTCATCCCCCAGCAACTTGCCACACTGCTCACTGGCCAACCGGCTGATGATCTTGATCGCCTGATGAATCCCCGCCGTGGCGCGAAAGCTCAATTGGGGTTCGTGCTCGCACTCCAGCTGCTCGTCGCGCTGCACCAGCGATTCGCCGAGCAGCTCGAGGGTCCAGACGTAGCTCTGGAGGGTGGTGAGGCGTTCGTGCTCAGTCATGGGGCACCTGCCTTGGGGCTGGCGTTGGGTTGCCCTGGGTGTGGATGGGGTAGAAGCGGTGGGAGGCCCGAGGAGTTGGGCGGTGGAGAGCGGATGCGAGGATCCGGAACAGACTTGTGATGGTCATGCATGAGGTCCTTTTCATTTGAAGCACCACGCTAACCGTCGCCAAACGATTAGGGTGGCAGCTGTACGCAGGTTGGCGAACCGAGGAAAAGGAACTCGGCAGACCCGAAGGTCTCCCACGCACAGCCGCCATTACACGAGACTGCGGGCACAAAAAAAGCGCCTGCAATCGTGATCTGGGCGCCATTGCGCCTTTTCGTTCGGGTCGCCAAACCCGGACGCGGAATTTGCCGCGACCGGGGGAATTTATCCCTGTGGCTCGATCCGCGCAAGGACTGGGGTTTGATCTGAAAGGTATTGCTACGAAATCCCGTCCCGCCCGGCCATAACCCGACGGATAGCCATACCGTTGGGTACAGAAACGTCATTGAAACGATGAGTGGTTAGGGCTGAAATCCAGCAAGACGGCATAATGGCATCGCATTTTTTACGACCCTCCCTCACCCCGCCGTCGCGAGCCCCTTTTTAATGAATACCGAAACACGCTACTCGATCATCCTGGAACACAGCGCCGAGGTACTCCTCGAAAACGCCTCCATGGCCCAGGTGGAAGCGTTTTGGGATGACAACGATGAACGGTATTTCGGGTTGCGGATTGAAGATGAGCGCAGTGCTCATGCGCGGGTGATTGTTACGGATGACGTGCCTGATGAGGAAGAGGATGGGGTGGTGGTGCTTTGCGCCTGACGTGCGGCGCTGGGCTGGGCTGGGCTGGGCTGGGCTGGCAGGAGTCGACCGAATTGCTTTGGCAGAGTAATAGACCCGCAAAGCGGGCTTCTTTCAAGCCTGGCTAAACGCCAATTCAATCCATTAATCCTGATTCTGGTTTGATAGATTGTAGGTCGCCAATGCAGTGAGCAGCATGGCAAAAACGCCGGCCAAGCAAATCAGCGCAATACCCGGGGTACTCAGCATGAATGCAAGCTTTCCATTCAACTCAGGCTTCTTCTGATCAATGCGTTCGAGCGTGGCCATACGCACCTTGGTTGCAACTTCCACCTTCATCGCGCCATAAGCGGAACGCTTGATGTTTTCTTCTACGTTTTTGTTCATATCCTTGTAAAAGACGTCCTTGTAGGCATCTATTGCGCTTTGGCAGTAGTAGTCCTTATTGGCGTCAACGCCCTTGCCAGCCTCAATGCATACATTAATGTAGTCCAGCGCACGCTGCGCTCTATTCTCCTTGTCAAAACGGTTGTTTTCAGCAAGAAACTCATCCGTACTCTTCCCATACTCCTCCACTAGAGTATTGACATAGTAGAGCGGCCCTCCCATCACCAAAATACCGACCACTGCCATCAGCAGCACTCTGCTCCAAGGCTTTTGAGCTGCCCTTTTTGCAATAAATGCGAAAGCATCCACGGCTTCGGTGACATTTTCAATCTTATCTTTTATCCAACCCATGACGTATTTAAACCATTATCCTTAGAGATGCCCCATAGGGCGTACGATACTGAATCGCCCCTGGTTTTCTAGACACTCTCCAAGCTCAGGAAATAGCGTTTCTCATACTCTACTGGAGACAGCTGCATAGCACTGCTGTGTCGGCGTTTAGGGTTATAGAA